>JAEWBE010000124.1 GCA_023391275.1 Bacillota bacterium
TCGCATACTTCCCCAACCTATGGCTCCCCGTTCAACATGATGGAAAGCTTTGGCTTGAAATTTTCCGCCGCTGCTGAAAATATAGCTTATGGGCAGAGAACGCCGCAGGAGGTTGTTACCGCCTGGATGAATTCCCCCGGACACAGAGCCAACATTTTATCGGCAGCCTATACGCAGACAGGAGTGGGCGCGGCAAAGAAAGCCGACGGTACTCTTTATTGGACACAGATGTTTATGAAACCGTATTAAGCCGCGTTATCTGTAATCAACCGAACCGCCTATGCTTCGTTTTGTCCGAATTGAATTATTTTATCGCACGGTATACAATAGAAACAAATGAATCTGAATTAATTGTCTGGGAGTGCTGATCATGGTAGAACCTTATCTGAATTTTAACGGAAGATGCAATGAAGCAATTGATTTTTATGAGAAAGTTTTTCATGGGCAAGGCAAACAAATTATGCGTTTTAAGGACGCGCCCCCAAGTCCGGACTTTGCCATTCCAGAGGAAATGAAGGAGTATGTGCTGCATGCGGAAATGAACATTGCCGGCACAAAGCTGCATTTCAGCGATACTCAGGATCATGCCGTCGGCGGCGACATCATTTCTCTGGCAGTTACTTTGGCCACCCCGGAGGAGGTTACCGCCGCATTCAATCAGTTGAAAGAGGGCGGTGAAGTTTTGATGGAGCTTGCGCCGCAATTCTACAGCCCAATGTACGGCTGGGTGAAAGATAAGTTCGGCGTAGGCTGGCAGCTGATGTGCCACTAAAACCGATTCAAAAGGGTACGGCTCCGGCTGTACTCTTTTGAATTTAAAAAGATTTAGCCATGTAAAATTTATAAAATTCAATCTTTTTTTGCTCTTTACAAGAACATATGTTCTGTGCTATAATTTGTACCATGAGGAGCTGATCACGTGGACGTTTTTGACAAACTGAAAATTCTGACCGACGCCGCGAAATACGATGTGGCCTGCACCTCCAGCGGAGTGGACAAAAAGGCAGCCGCCGGGGGAATCGGCAGCGCGTCGGCCTGCGGAATCTGCCACAGTTTTGCAGCGGACGGAAGGTGCATCTCCCTGCTGAAGGTGCTGATGACAAACGCCTGCGCCTACGACTGCCAGTACTGCGTAAACCGCCGCTCCAACGACACACCGCGGGCTGTGTTCACGCCCCGTGAATTGGCGGAGCTGACCATCAATTTTTATCGGCGCAACTATATTGAAGGACTTTTTCTGAGTTCCGGCGTTCTGAAAAACCCGGATTATACCTGCGAGCAAATGATTGAAGCACTGCGCATTTTGCGGGAAGAGTACCGATTTTCCGGATACATCCATGCAAAAGCCATTCCCGGTGCGGACAGCGCGCTGATTGGGCGCCTTGGGCTTTTAGCCGACCGCATGAGCGTGAATATTGAACTGCCGTCCCAAAGCAGCCTGAGGCTGCTGGCTCCGGATAAATCAAAACATTCTATTTTGGCGCCGATGGGTTTCATCCAAAACCGCATTCAGGAAAACTGTACGGACATTATAAAATATCAGCACGCGCCGAAGTTTGTCCCGGCCGGGCAGAGCACGCAAATGATTGTGGGCGCCACACCGGACACCGATTTTCAAATTTTGAATTTAACGGAAGGTCTTTATAAGAAATACCAACTGAAACGCGTTTTCTTTTCCGCTTACATGCCTGTGACAGAAAATGCCCTGCTGCCCGCCATGGGCACAAAGCCCCCTCTCCTGCGCGAACACCGGCTTTATCAGGCGGACTGGCTGCTTCGGTTTTACGGTTTTGCGGCCAGTGAGCTTTTGGACAGCAGTCATCAAAGCTTCAACCCATATGTTGACCCAAAATGCAATTGGGCGCTGAACCATATGGAGCTGTTTCCTATGGACGTAAACAAAGTCCCTTACGATAACCTGCTTCGGGTACCGGGCATCGGCGTTACCAGCGCAAAGCGCATCGTTGCCGCGCGGCGCGCCTCCTCCCTCAGCTTCGACGGTCTGAAGAAACTGGGCGTGGTGTTAAAGCGGGCGCAGTACTTCATTACATGCAGCGGCAAAATTGCGGATGGCCTGAAAATCACACAGGACGCCGTGCTTCGGTCTTTGATGTCCGCTCCCGCACTCAGCCAATACCGCCATGATCTGCCGATTCCCACCGTATCCGAACAGCTCTCTTTTTTTGAGCAGCCATCTCTTATGGAGGAGGATGTGCGAAAATGCCTGACCGGCCAAATTTAATTTATTATTATGACGGCAGCTTTGAGGGGATGCTGTGTTGTGTGTTCGAAAGCTATGAAAAAAAGGAAATCCCCATGGACATTATTGTAACGGACACACCGCAGACCACGCTTCTGCTGACCAAAGAAGTTACGACGGATACGGAAAAGGCGAACCGCGTGCTGACCTCCATTTCAAAAAAAATGGGCTTCGACGCGCTGGATTTTGTACGCCGCGCTTTTTTAACTTTTCTTCCGCATAAAGAACTGAATATTCTTCTGTTCCTGCGGCTGGGGTACCGGTACGGCCCGGCGGTAATGAATATGCTGGCGGACGACGTGGTAAATACTCTTTTTAAAGCCGTAAAGCATTTGGATAATGAAAGCCATCTGCTGAAAGGCTTTATCCGGTTTTCTGTTTTCAACAATGCCCTTGTAGCGGAGGTCGAACCGAAAAATTTTGTTCTTCCACTGCTGACCCGACATTTCTGCGAACGCTTCCCGGAGGAACAATTTTTAATTTATGACAAAACACACGGCATGGCGCTGGTTTATCAGCCCTATCAGTCCATGATCATGCCGATTGAGGACTTACAGATGCCTGAACCGGACGAACAGGAACAGTCCTTCCGCGATTTATGGAAGCTTTTCTACAATACCATTGAGGTGGAGGGGCGGCACAATCCGAAATGCCGCATGAGCCATATGCCGAAACGTTACTGGAAATACATGACGGAATTCAGCGGTCCGCAAAAAAGGTATGCGAAACCGGAAAATCCGGTTAAAATGCAGTTACCCGAAGCAGCGGCAAACCTGCTGCTCCCCTGCGGGCCGCAGGAAAACGAACGGATGGAACAGCAGTTGCCCGGAATATAAAATCGGCAGGCCGCTCTATTTACAGCCAGGATTTGTTAATTTTAATATAAATAGTTTTGACAATTTGTGCCAGCAAAATATAGGAAATTACAATCAGCACGAGCCAGCCGAAATAGACAAGCGGCAGGCTTGCCATGCCGAGGTAGGCGCCAAGGGCTGTAAACGGAATCAAAATTCCGGCCGCCATGATAATTGTAGTCAGCAGAACAACAGGCGCAGCCGCGCGGCTTTGGACAAACGGCAGTTTCGGTGTGCGGATCAGATGAATAATCAACGTCTGAGAAATCAGGCTCTCGATAAACCAGCCCGCGTTAAACAGCGCAACTAACGCCGGGTTGGCGGCTGTATTGCAGCCGAATACAAACCACAGCAGCAGGAATGTTGCAATGTCGAACACGGAACTGACCGGGCCGATAAACAACATGAATTTGCTGATGCTGGAAGCGTCCCACCGGCGGGGAACACGCAGATATTCCTCATCCATATTATCCCACGGAATGGAAATCTGTGAGATGTTATACAGCAGGTTCAATACCAAAATCTGCACAGGCATCATTGGGAGAAACGGCAGGAAGGCGCTGGCGGCGAGCATGGAAAGCATGTTGCCGAAATTTGAACTTGCAGTCATCTTGATGTATTTAATAATGTTCCCGAATATTTTACGGCCTTCAATGACGCCGTGCTCCAGCACCATCAAATCCTTCTCCAGAAGGATAATATCCGCGCTTTCCTTTGCGATATCTACCGCGGTATCCACAGAGATACCGACATCGGCGGCGCTGAGCGCGTGCGCGTCATTGATTCCGTCACCCATAAACCCAACTGTATGCCCCAGCTTTTGCAGCGCTTCAACCACGCGCGCTTTCTGCATAGGCGAAAGCTTCGCGAAAATCGTAGTATCCTCCGCCCAGCTCTGCAGTTCTTCCGCACTCATTGCCTCAACTTGGGAACCGAGCAGAATACGGTCAACAGGAAGGCCGACTTCGCTGCATATCTTTCGGGTAACCGCGTCATTGTCACCGGTCAGAACTTTTACACGCACCCCATAATTGTTCAGGGCCTGAATTGCGGTCGCGGCAGACTTTTTCGG
This sequence comes from Bacillota bacterium, assembly GCA_023391275.1. Taxonomy (GTDB): domain Bacteria; phylum Bacillota; class Clostridia; order Oscillospirales; family Acutalibacteraceae; genus Caproiciproducens. Next base: position 4,187 of record JAEWBE010000124.1, read on the forward strand.
CGGGTCCAAAAGGCCAAGATATCCCATGAGAGTCATCCCGCTCTCATCCTTCACGCCGAAGACACCCTCTACAGATGGATTCTCCTTGCGCGCGACCGCAATGACGCGCATCCCCTGTGAATTCAAATCGGCAGCCATGCGCGCCACCCCATCCCGAATTTCACCGGTCAGCGGAACGACAGCACCTTCATATTCACAAAAGGAGCAAATCTCCATCAATTCCTCAACCGCACCTTTGGTAATCAGCTGGCTTTTCCCCGTTCTGTCTTTCAGAACCACGCTCATTCGGCGCCGCGCAAAATCGAACGGTATTTCATCCACTTTTAAATACTCATTGTTCAGGTAGGTTACGCTTTCCTCCCCTGCCTTCTCAATTACCGCCAGATCGATCAGATTTTTCAGGCCGGTCTGAAAATAGCTGTTAAGGTACGCGTACTTTAAGACACGCACATCTTCCTTTCCCTGCACGTTCATATGGCGCTCAATGATAATTTCGTCCCGTGTCAGGGTACCGGTTTTGTCGGTGCACAGGATATCCATCGCGCCGAAATTCTGAATGGAATTCAGGTGTTTGACAACCGTTTTCTGGCGCGCCATACTGACGGCTCCCTTCGCCAGGTTAGTGGTGACAATCATTGGCAGCATTTCCGGCGTTAAGCCGATGGCGACGGAAATCGCAAACAGCAGGGCTTCAATCCAGTTGTGTTTGGTCAGGCCGTTAATCAAAAATACAATCGGAACCATAACCAGCATAAACCGGATTAAAAGCCAGCTGACGGTATTTACGCCTTTGTCAAAGCTGGTCGGCGCGCGTCCGCCGGACAAAGTCTTTGCCATATTCCCGAAATAAGTATTGTCGCCGGTGGCCAGCACCACGGCGGTTGCCGAGCCGCTGATAACGTTGGTGCCCATAAAACAGATATTTCTTGCGTCAAACAAATCCTGATTCCCCGCCGATTTATCCGGCTCGGGGTATTTTTCAACCGGCTCTGATTCCCCGGTCAGAGCGGACTGGCTGACAAACAGGTCTTTTGCTTTCAGGATACGCAAATCCGCGGGAATCATATCGCCGCCCGCGAGCACCACGATATCGCCCGGGAGCAAATCGGCCATGTTGATTTCTTCACGGCCGTTTTCGCGGCGGATTACGGTGGCAGTGGTTTTCACCATTGATTTCAGGCTTTCCGCCTCTTTACCGGAGCGGAACTCCTGAAAAAAGCGCAGGCCGCCGCTAATGAGCACCAAAATCAAAATTACGATCACCGCCGCCGGGCTTTTTTCCGCCGGGTCGGCGAGTACGACCTCCGTTAAAAAGGAAATCGCTGCGATCACCAAAAGCACGAGGGTAAATGGGTTAACAAAGGCTTTCGCCAGCTGAACATACCAGGGGCTGGGTTTTTCGTGCGATATCTCATTGCTCTTATACTGTTCGGAAAACATTTCAACATCGACAATGTCAAGACCCTTTTCCCGTGTTTTCAGTGTGGACAAAAGGATATACTTTTCCAGCTTCGAGTATTCAATCAGCTTCCCGGCAATGAACTGCGTATGGTCGCCGGAATCATTGATCTTGTTTTTTCTCATAATTTACACCTCCCGCGGTGATTTTTCGTAAATAAAATTCCCCTTGCCTGATTTTTTGTGAGGCAGGGGGATTTTCAATGTGCTGTCACTTTTAATATGATGATAAGCAGATAATAGTCTTTCTTTTTTAAGAAGTCAATACAAAAGCAATCAGTTCTTCATATACACAGGCTGGGCCCCGGATTCGTCGGAATAATCGGGCAGAAGCGAAGGCAGACGAAGCTTTCTCTCCAGATACTCCGAGCCAATACCGGTAGAAGAAAACATCAGCAGAAACAACATGCCGGTTTGAATCCAAAAAATGGTAACATCCGTCAACCCATGAATCATTATCGCCATAAACGCGGCAACCAGAAGAATGTTCATATTGCTGCAAATATTGTTCTTAAACCGAAGCACCAGAAGCTTCAGTTGTGTAATGGCATAAATACCGATTGCACCAAGACCGGCAAATCCAAAATTCAACAGTGTATCCAACAGCAGATTGTGGCAATGATATGTTTTATAGCCCCCAAACTGGTCGCAGATCATTTGATAGGACATTGCGCCGGTGCCGAGAAGCGGATGCTGCCGGATTCCCTTTATGGCAGTCGTCCAAATGGACAGCCGCTGTTCACAGGTGCTGTCGATTGCCTGCATCCCCCTGGGTGAAATAGCCGGAAACACAGCTCCTGCCAGGACAAAAAGGACGGAAATCAGAATCAGGCCGCCTGCCAGCCGATATCTGCCCTTCAAAAGCAGCATGGTCATAACGGCAAAGGCCATCGCCATAAATGCGGAAAGGCTTGCGGAAAGGTAAAGGCCGATTAAATTAAGCCCAATTACACCAAGATAAAAGTTTTTGTAACGTCCGTTTGTAAAAATGCGGTACATGGCTATAATAACAATGAATTCAATCATCATGCCATAGCAGTTCGCATTGTGGAAGGCGGAAATCGGCCGATAGCCCGGCGCTGCGGAGTAGGCGGTCACTTTTTGATAAACCGCAATCAGCACGCACCAGATGCTGGCAACACACGCCAAATCCATCATATTGTTAAAAAGCTGACGGTTCATGATGCTTCTGACGTAGAAGCCGCAGATGACAACGGCAATCATTACGATTCCAAAAAGCATACCCCAATAATTATTGTAAGTTGCGGAGACAAAAAAAGGAATAATTAAAAAGCCAAGCAAAAATTTCGTGTACGGAGCAGAAAAGGCCTTTTCCCTCGTTTTGCAATTCATCATCGTCATTCCGGCAATTAAACAGGTTGTTGCGACACTGACGTAGAATGGCATAAAAAGAGAGACGGTCAGCAGCAAAACAATGAGTTCATCGGTATTTTTAGCCCATGGCTTTGCTTTTTCCAATACAAAATTCATAAAACTGGTAATAAGGGTCATTCCCCTTTCTTCACATAATCCTAGTACAGTATAAGCCGCTCTTCATTGAATTGATCACAGTCTTAAATTATACCACAATGCAAGGGCTTAACAAGATAAATAATGAATCGAATGTAACACGCCGAGCCAGTGTATTTTAGTTGTATTGACGATAATTGTTACGGATTTTTTAAGATTATGACAAAGATTATTTTATACTGTTAATACTCCGGCTATAATAGTATTATAAACTATAATTAAAAAATACATGAACGGGGAACATTGCATGAATGATATCAGTACCATGGACGGGCTCTCCCCCGAGCAGGTTGAATCCCGGGTGCGGCAGGGTCTGGTGAACGGGGAAGAAGATATAAAAACAAAGACCGTCGGGCGAATTATACGCGATAATCTGCTGACGCCCTTTAATATTTTAAACGCGGTTCTTGCCGTGCTGGTTCTTGTTGTTGGTTCGTACAAGAACCTTTTATTCATGGGCGTTATCTTTTCAAATATTCTGGTCGGTACCGTGCAGGAAATCAGAGCAAAAAAAACGATCGACAAACTTTCCCTGATTGCTGCGCCGAAGGCGCACGTTGTGCGGGGCGGCAAAAAGCAGGAATTAACGGTTGCCCAACTTGTTATGGATGACATTCTGCTGCTGACCGCCGGGAATCAGGTTTGTGCCGACTGCGTCCTGGTGGACGGCGACTGCGAAGTAAATGAGGCGCTCATTACCGGGGAATCGGACGCGGTACAGAAAAAAACCGGCGACCACCTTTTGAGCGGCAGCTTTATCGGGAGCGGGAATTGCCACGCAAGAGTGGAGCATGTGGGCGCCGATAATTACGCCGCGCAGATTACCAGCAAAGCAAAATATTTAAAAAAGCCGAATTCCGAAATTATGGAATGGATTAACAAGATTATAAAATGGATCAGCTTCATCATTATTCCGGTAGGGTTGATGCTTTTCGCCAAACAATACTTTATTTCCGGCGTCGAACTTGGCCAGGCGGTCATCAGCACGGTAGCGGCGCTGATCGGAATGATACCGGAGGGGCTTGTCCTTCTGACAAGCGTGGTGCTGGCAATAAGTGTTCTGCGCCTTGCGCGCCGTAAAACTCTGGTACAGGAACTCTACTCCATTGAAACGCTGGCGCGTGTGGACACACTTTGTCTGGATAAAACCGGAACCATTACCGAAGGAACCATGCAGGTGGACGCCATCGTACCGCTCTGCCCGATTACGCAGCGGCAGACGGAGGACGCGATTACAGCGCTGGTGGACACGCTCAATGATGAAAACCCCACATCCGCCGCGCTGCGGCAGATTGGCGGCAACCCGCCGCAATGGCAATGCACCGGGACGGTCGCTTTTTCTTCAGCACGCAAGTGGAGCGGAGCCAGTTTTGAAGGTGTGGGCAGTTTTCTGCTCGGAGCGGGCGAATTCATTCTGAAGGACAGCTTCGAGCCGATTCGGCCGCTTGCGGATGAATACGCAGGGCACGGACAAAGGGTGCTGCTTCTGGCACATTCAAATCAGAAATTAAATGAAAAAGAATTGCCCGCGGATGTTTCCCCGCTGGCCCTGATTCTTTTGAGCGACCGGATTCGGAAAAACGCACGGGCAACCTTGGAATATTTTTCCGATCAGGGTGTTGATATCAAGGTTATTTCAGGTGACAATGCCATTACAGTTTCAAATATTGCAGAAAAGGCCGGGCTGTGGGATTCGCATAACTATGTTGACGCATCAACGCTGACAAATTATGACGAACTGAAAGAAGCCGTACAAAAATACTCCGTATTCGGGCGCGTTACGCCGCAGCAGAAATACGATATGATTAAAGCACTGAAAGAACTGAAGCATACCGTGGCGATGACCGGCGACGGCGTAAACGACGTGCTTGCTTTAAAGGAAAGCGACTGCAGCATTGCGATGGCTTCCGGAAGCGACGCTTCAAGAACGGTTTCACAGGTCGTGCTGCTGGATTCCGACTTTGCAAGTATGCCGCGCATTGTGAGCGAAGGCCGGCGCTCTATCAACAATCTGCAGCGCTCTGCCGCGCTGTACCTTGTAAAAGCGATGTTTTCAACGATTATCGGGGTGCTGTTTATCTTCATAAAGAGCGGCTACCCCTTCCAGCCGATTCAGTTTACGCTGATTAACGCGGTAACAATCGGAATCCCTTCGTTTATTCTTGCAATGGAAACAAACCGGGAAAGGATTAAGGGTAAATTCATTGTAAACGTAACCAAAAAGGCCATTCCCGGCGCACTCACCATGATCCTTAATATTCTGATTCTCGTGGCGGTTGCTTCATTCCTCGCTTTAACACCGCAACAGATTTCCACCCTTGCGGTAATTCTTACCGGTTACACAGGGCTGCTGACACTGTTTAGAATCTGCATGCCTTTCGACGCGAAGCACACGGTTTTATTTTCGCTGATGGTCATTATATTTACTGTTGCATTAACTACCTTCCAGTCCTTCTTTGCCGTGGTATACCTGACGCTGCCGATGGTGTTTGTTCTGGTGCCGATGATGATCTTCGCGGCCTGCCTGATGACGGTAGTTCTGCATATTATTGAAAAGCTGTCGGTAAGGGAGTGGGCTTCCCGTGCGAAAAGGCAGTGGAGGCTTTCCATGAGGACGCACCGACGGCAGATAAAAGTAAAAAAATAAAGAGGAACAGTAAGTGCTCCTCCTTTTAAAGTAAAATATATCTTGCGTCCGCATAGCCGACATCACCCTGATAGTCCACCACATACCAGCCGTTCCACACTCCTAAAAGGGCAATCGGCGCGCCGTTGGGGGCCTGTTTGATGATTGGCGAATTTCCGTCCGGGCGTGTGCGGACAGGCAGGTTCCCACCCTCCGTGTCAACTGTGCCGCGCAGGGTTATCTTCGGTCTGCTGATAAACGGGATGCCAAAATAGCCGGCAATCGATTCCACCAGACCGGCGGCAATTTTTTCTGTGCTGCTTTTCAGCCATTCCACATCCTGCGTATCATCCCGATACGTGGTTTTAACCAGCACCGCAGGCGCGTTGGTTTTGACCACCTCCGGATTGCTGTTGGTGGAAACAACTTTTACCAGGTCCGGGTCAGGGTAAATCTTCTTATAACTTTCGCTGATGATTTCAGCGGCGCGTTTTCCGCGAGTTGAATAAAAGTAATAATAAATATCGACGCCCGTCCGTTCACCAGGCAAACTTTCCGTCCAAACACTGGAACGCAGAGCCAAATGCAGATCATAGTATCCGGCGTTTGATTCGCGTATAGCCTGCCCAAGCGGAGCCCCCGGACTGGCGCGCACGCGCCGAATTCCGCTGGCGCGCAGATAAGGCTCCATGGCGTCCGCTGTCTGAAGCATGCAATGCTCTTCCTCTCCCGCGCCCGGACAGTGATTCCCGGGCTGCATGGATGGGCTCAGAAAAATAATTGGCATAGCACCACTCCTCAATCGCAAACTAAAGAACATAAACGTACTCTTCCTGCATAAAATATATGGAGTATATAGAAGATATATCACAAGACACCCGGGCGTTGCACCCCGGGAAAAGCGGCAGGCAAAGCGCTCCTTCAGGGTTCCTACTGTGTAGGATAAAACTCTGGAGGGGCGCTTCCTTGTGGTTGCCGCTTTTAATGATTTCGCCGCCTTCCGGTACCTGCTGCAAGGAATCGATTGCCGTTTTTCAAAGAGGCCGGGATACATCATTGCGCCGCCTTGATTCTATTCAATTTTCAGGATACAATCTGCATAAAACAGATTTTTGCATTGCACATTTTTTAAACGATATTCCATTGACATTTCTATGGCATCAGTTTATAATTTCACTAAATTAGCAATCTACTAGAAGAGGGTATAAAGAGAATTTTTGCATTATTTCACTTTGTCTCCGTCATTTTAGGAATCAATTAAATTAAACTGATAAAGTGGCGATATTGCATCCGACGTGAAAGGGGTAATACCATGAAAAAAAACAAAAGAATTTTATCCGCTGTTCTTTGTACAGTGATGGCTGCAGGCATGCTCGCATTTACAGGCTGTTCCAAAGCGGCGGACACTGCGTCACCCGCTGCCGCGGGAAGTGGGGCACCGGCGAGCGCGGCGGCAAGTGCCGCGGCAAGCACGGCAGCAGGCGGAAAAAAAGTTTTGAAAGTGGGCATGGAGTGTGCTTTTGCACCTTATAACTGGACACAGTCCGACAACAGCAACGGTGCAATTGCAATTTCAAACAGCAGCGGCGAATATGCGAACGGTTACGACGTAATGATGGCAAAGAAAATTGCAGACGCCATCGGCTACGATCTTCAAATTGTAAAAACCGAATGGGACGGCCTTGCGCCCGGCGTGGCCAGCGGCAAGCTGAACGCCGCCATTGCCGGTATGAGCATTACCGCAGAACGTCTGCAGACCGTTGATTTTACGGACGTTTACTACAAAGCCTCGATTTACGCGCTGGTTAAATCCGACAGCAAATATGCCTCCGCAAAGAGCCTCGCCGATTTAAAAGGCGCCAAATGCACCTCCCAGCAAAATACCATCTGGTATGACATGCTCAAGCAAATCCCGGAAGCGAATATCCAGCCCGCCATGAAAAATGTTCCCGCCCTGATCGTCGCCCTGACATCCGGAAAAACAGAAGTATTCGTGACTGACAAGCCGACTGCGATGGCGGCATCCTATGCAAATAAAAACCTTGTCATGCTTGACTTTTCTAAAAGCGGAAATGACTTTAAAGCTTCCGATGAAGACGTAAACCTCGGTATTGCGGTTTCGAAATCCGCTCCGGACCTGAAAAAGGCAATTAACACCGCGCTGGCCGGCATCAGTGAGAGCGACCGTGACACCATTATGCAGGATGCAATTAAGAATCAGCCTGTAACGCAATAATTCATTCAAAGCGAAACATATTGGAAGAGAGTTGTAATCTATGAATCTCCCCGGTGATACTGATTTTTTTGGCTGGGTAATGTACCTGCTTGGCAAATATGGGCCGATTTTTCTACACGGAGCAGGTGTAACCCTTTTACTGGCACTTGTCGGTACATTGATCGGCTGCCTGATCGGCCTTCTGGTCGGAGTGCTGAGAACCCTTCCGCTCAGCCCGAACGCAAACCCGGTTGTCAAAGTGCTGCACAAAATTTTACAGTTTATTCTCGCGGCATATATAGAGATTTTTCGCGGCACGCCAATGATTGTACAGGCTATGGTGGTTTATTACGGTGCAATGCAGGTTTTTAAAATCGATATGAGCGCAATGGTAGCCGGATTCTTTGTAGTTTCGATCAACACCGGCGCTTATATGGCAGAAACGGTGCGCGGCGGCATCGACTCCATTGACATTGGCCAGACGGAAGCCGCCAAGGCAATTGGAATGACCCACTGGCAGACGATGATAAGCGTGATTATGCCGCAAACCATCCGTAATATTATGCCGCAGATCGGCAACAACCTGATTATCAACATTAAAGATACCTCTGTCTTAAATGTAATCAGCGTAACCGAACTGTTCTTCTCCGGCAACTCCGCCGCCGGCGCATATTTCCGGTATTTTGAGGTTTTCTTCATTATCAGCACGATTTACTTTATTATGACTTTCACCTGTTCCCGCCTGCTGCGCTGGATCGAGCACAAAATTGACGGTTCCAGCTACTACTCGCTTGTAAAGAGCGACATGATGGCCGACCCCACCGGCCACAATCCTGTAAAGCATGGAGGTACCGGAACATGGAAGAAGTAAAGACTTCTATTTTGGAAGTGTGCCACCTGAGCAAAAGCTTCGGCGACCATCAGGTGCTGAAGGATATTGATTTTGAAACAAAGCACAGCGACGTAATCTGTATTATCGGCGCTTCCGGTTCGGGGAAATCCACCCTGCTGCGCTGCATTAACATGCTTGAAACCCCGACTTCCGGTGAAATTCTCTTCCACGGAAAAAACATTATGGCAAAGGGCAGCAACGTGAATACCTACCGTGCCAAAGTGGGCATGGTGTTCCAATCCTTCAACCTGTTCCACAACATGACCGTGCTGCAAAACTGCATGGTCGGAACAACGAAGGTATTGAAAAAAGACAGGAAAGTTTCGGAAGAAACCGCATTAAAATATTTGTCAAAGGTCGGCATGGCTGAGTACATCAACGCGAAGCCGCATCAGCTTTCCGGCGGTCAGCAGCAGCGTGTCGCGATTGCCCGGGCGCTTGCCATGGAACCGGAAATTCTGCTTTTTGACGAGCCGACGAGTGCCCTCGACCCTCAGATGGTCGGCGAGGTGCTTACCGTTATGCGGGATTTGGCGAACGAGGGCATGACCATGGTAATTGTAACTCACGAAATGGCTTTTGCCCGGGATGTTTCGTCCCGCGTGGTTTTTATGGCCAACGGCGTTGTAGCCGAACAGGGTTCGCCCGAAGAGATTTTCACCAACCCGAAGCAGGAGGCCACTAGGGAATTCCTGTCCCGGTTTAGAAATCAATAGTGTCACAATTGCAAAACACCCCGCATCCGAATGGATGCGGGGTGTTTTATGTTCATTTGCTTTGTGTTGACGAGGCGGAACGGTTACCCGACATTCCACCCAGAATTTGGACGGACACCAGCTTTTCGGAACTCGTTTCATAGGTCACTTTTAAAATTGTTCCGACGGTAAGGTCGGAAAGTGATGCGGCGGTGGCATTACTCTGCCTTACCGATCCCTGCGCCGCTGAAGCGGAATTTTCAGACGCATTGGAATTTTGTGCGGAGGTATCGCCAGCGGCCTGCCCTCTTCCCTGTCCGCCGCCTTTCCCGCCAAATCCGCGCATGTTTTGCTTTGTCAGAATACTGATGTCGGAAATGGTTATGGTTTTGGATTCTCCTGTCAGAGTCAGCGACTCTCCGCCCTGTCCCCTGTTGCCGGGCGCTCCCTGCCGCCCACTGGAAACAGCACCCTGCTGCTTTCCGCCGTTATCAGGCGGAGTTCCCTGTGATGCGTCCCCGCCGCTTCCCGAAGCAGCGCTGCGCTGCCCGCCGGCACGCGGGCTGAATGTGCCGAGTGCAATGGTAACCTTCGCACCGTCGACAGCGGTTATTTTCCCATAAACGGCTGTCTGCCCATCCGCCACTGCCGCTGTGGAAGCAGCGGAAGGCGTCGCCGCAGAGGCCGTGACGCTTTGCTGTGCGCCGCATGCGGTAAACGCAAGAAGATTCGCCGCAATCACCAAGCCCGCCGCTGCCCGGAACATCTTATTATTTTGCATAATCATTACTCCGTTCGTATCAATATTGGTTATTATTTCCTTTGACTGCATCTATGGTACCGCGGAAATGTGATGATTACATGATCTCTGCTTTATCGTTTCCTGAAAAAATCCCCGCCGGCTTTTCTGTTTGCAAGCCAGCGGGGACTTTGTTATTTCTTTATGATACCCTTGACCAGCGCCAGTTCCTCCCTGTTTGGAATAATCAGCCTGTAAAAAGGTGTTTGTGTAAAACGGCAGAAAATAATAATGGAAGTCAGCCCCTGCATGGTAAGGGAAGCAGAAGTGGCGATTGCCACACCGTTCATACCCATTACCGGGATCAGCAGGATACTGAGCAGCAGGTTTGCGGCAATACCCAGTGCGGTCGGAATGATATTCAGCTCCGGCCTGCCGTAGGCAGCGATTGAGTTGTTCAGCACCTTTGCATAGGAAATAAAAACAGAACCGATAATCAAATAATTCAACGGGCTCAGCGCCCCCACATACATCGGGAAGATTCTGGGGACAAAGACATCAGCGACCCAAACCAGCGCGACTGCGGTAAAAGCAGTAATATAAGTAACAACTTTAGAGGAAATCAGCGTTAATTTCACCTTATCATTCTGTTCTTTCATCGCGGCAATCCGGCTCATAATAACCATGCTTACGGCATCCGGAAGAATCCACACCTGCTGCATCATGGTCATGGCGGTATTATATACTCCAAAATTGCTGGTGCCATAAGTTCCCTGCACAATATAACTGCCAAAATTAGCATTTACATAAGTCATAAGGTTGCTCACGTGGGATTTCAGGCTGTACTTCACAATGCTGCCGGTATGAACCGTAAGGTCGTCTTCCGCGGCAGGCTGGGGCATGGGGCCGCTCCAGCGCTTAATGCTGTAAAGCGCCAAAACAATCATAGAAAGTGAAATTACATTGGTCGCCCAAACCCATACCGCGGCGGAAGGATGGAGGAATACGGCCACGGCAAGTGCGGTAACCAAAATCCGCTGAATCAAAACAATCATGTTATAGGATCGAAATTTATTCTCACCGCGAAGAACCGCAATACAGATATTAAGGACAAAGGAACTGACTCCGTAAACCACAATGGCAAGCAGATAGGGGGCAGGGGTTTCCATAAAGGAGGCACTGCCGCGCAAAGCCAGCACCACAGCCGCACCAATCAGGATAATTGCGGAGGAAATCCACAAGGTCAGCTTTTTGATGGCAGCCTGTGTATTCCGGATTTTATAGCGGGAGACAAAATAGATGACGGCCGCGTTCACACTGAGCCAGAGAATAGTGGATAAACCGCCGCCCCACAGCTGCACCGTGTTATAAAGGCCTTTAATCTGAGGATTCACACGGTTTAAAACCATGAATGCCGCGATCAGATTTAGAATAGAGCCAAACGCGTTGGTCCCAAAGGTGTCCAGGGAATCACGCACAATGGAACTTCTGATTTTCTTCTCTTGTTTAATTTTCATCAATAAGATGCTCCAATACCACTGAATTCAAAACATGAAGTATATTATATCATCTTCATTTCAGGATAACAAGAATTTATTACGGCCCCGAAAAAAGGCCGCAGCGCCACAGAAGTTCCTGCAAACTCTGTGGCGCTGCGGCGGCTGTCGACAAACAGTCTAATATTTAATTATGGATTTTACCACGAATGTGATTTTTCCCCAGTGCTTTTCGAATTGCAATAAAGAGCGGGATGGCAATCACATCCGCAATGACCGCGTTGGTCAGGCTCGCGCTTCCTTTGGTGATCAGAATCGTTCGAACGGCCCCGGCGGCATTCCCCAGAAGCACCGCTTCGATGTAGGATTTGCTCAGATACAATACGCAATAGGTAAGCGAACCGGAAACAGCCGCAATAATCAGCCGTTTGAGCTTTTTAGCGCTTTTATCCCCGCCGTAGGCAATCAGGCCGCACACAAAGGCCATCAAAAACTTGAATACGAGGGTAAACGGAGCGCTGGAAGCCCATCCGCCGATTAAATCGAAAATAAAGGAACCAATTCCGGCGGCGGCGCCTCCGTACACAGGGCCAAGCAGCAAGCCCGAAAGGATGCAAAACACATTGCCAAGCCCGATCATGGTTCTGTCCCCCAAAACCGGAATTGGAACGTTCAGATAGGTTCCCACCAAGACCAGCGCACCCATTAAACCGGTGAGCGCAACGTTTACCGTTGTATTTTGTCTGTTGGAATTTAATTGCATGATAAACCCTTTTCTCCGTGCGGTCACAAAATTTAAGGAACAACCGGTTTTTGCACGGGAATACCGACTGCCGCCTAAAAACAATCAGTTATATAATACGCTGATCCGATTTTTCATATTCAGCCGGTCAAGCGCATTGCCGACCAAAAGGTAGATTCCGGCGCTCGCCCCCGCCTGAATCAGGTTCGCGGGCAGCTCCGCCAGCGGCGAAATAAAACTATGATAAAGTATAGCTTCCGTCAAATAGTAGCCTGCCATGCAAATAATTCCGGCGAAGATTGCCGCCGCAATATTCCTCTTTGAAACAATTTTTTTGCCAGCCGAAGAGAAACACAGCACCATCGCCGATTTGATGAGAAGCGTGGGCAGGGCGTACACCACGCTCCCGGTGAGCGCGTCGGACAGCGCCTCCCCGATGCCCGCCGCAGCAACGGCAAACGGAGCGGGCAAAATACTTGCCGCAAGGTACAGGAAAGAATCACCCAGATGAATGTATCCGCCGGTAGCCGGTGTGGGGATATGTAGAATATAAGCGGTAACAAGGAAAATCAGTGCGGCGAAAAGAGCCGTCAGGACATAAAGCTTCGTGGATTTACTCTGTTTTGTACTCATTTTTTTAACTCCAGACAATTGATTTACTTTAAAGCTGTGCTATAATATTAGCGTAAAACTGCATTTATTAAAATATACAGTTTATAAAAATATAATCAGTACAGTTAGGTGGAGGATTTTATGACTTACGATTATATCCTGTTGGATTTCAGCTCCCGCACCCCGCTGTATCAGCAGCTTTATCTGGAAATAAAATTTGCAATTGAAGCCGGCCACCTTGCGAAGGGGGACAAGCTGCCGTCCATCCGCAAGCTTGCACAGGACTTAGGCCTGAGCTGCACCACGGTGGAAGCGGCGTATCAGCAGTTGTGCGTGGAGGGTTATCTGACCGCACGCCCGCAGAAGGGATATTTTGTACTGACGGCGCCCAAAAGCGGTTCCGCAAAGCAAAAACCGCCCAAAATCAATGCCCCCGCCGCGGTCAGAACGAAAATCCGCTACAATTTTGGAAGCGACTATGTGGACGGCGCAAACATTGACATTAAAATCTGGCGGCGGCATATTCGCGATGTGTTGAACCGGCAGGACGTGATTGCTTCTTATGGGGAACATCAGGGGGAACAGGAACTGCGGGAGGCTCTTTCAGCTTACAGCTATGGCGTGCGCGGAGTAGTAGCAACGCCGGAGCAGATTGTAATCGGAGCAGGCACACAGCCGCTGCTGTCCATCCTTTGCGGACTGCTGAACGGCCCGGACAGCCGGGTTGCCATGGAAGAACCCGGGTTTTTACAGGCGGAGCAGATTTTTGCGGACTGCGGAATGAAAGTGCTGCATCTGCCGGTTGACGAAAGCGGAATCAGTATGGAGGCTCTGCACACCTGCGGCGCAAAGCGTGTGTTTGTCAGCCCATCCAACCGTGTGCAAACCGGCGCGAGCATCCCGATGAACCGGCGGTTTGAGCTTTTGGATTGGGCGAAGGAAAGCGGGGGCATAATCATAGAGGATGATTATAACGGAGAACTGCGCTACAACGCACGCCCCATTCCCGCGATGCAGGGAATGGACGGCGGCGGGAACGTGGTGTACCTGGGCTCGTTTTCCAAACTGCTGCTGCCGTCCGTGCGCATCGGCTACATGGTGCTGCCGCCCCGGCTTCTGGAACGTTACCGCGCCCGCGCGAGCCGGTACAACCAGACTGCTTCCAAAGTGGAGCAGTTGGCGCTGAGCCGCTATGTAAAAGAGGGACAGCTGGAACGCCATTTAAGGCGTCTGAGGAAGCTGTACGCAGCGAAGAGCTCCGTTCTGATGGAAGCGCTGGAAAAAACATTTGGGAACAAAGTCAGCCTTGTTTTGCAGGAGACCCCGCTGTGTCTGATCCTGACCGTAAAAACAGAAAGGACCTGCGAGGAGCTTTGCTCCCTGGCTGCCCGGCAGGGCGTGAGGATTATGCCTGTGAAAAAGGACGGCGAGCCAAAAGTAATGCTTGGCTTTGCGGGGATTCCGCTGGAAGATATCCAAGCGGCGGTTGCCTGCCTGGAAAACGCGTGGCTTAATGTTTAGGCAACTCATGCCGCGATTATACCTGAAAAACTTCATTATTAACCCATTCCCAATTCTGAACGGATAATATTGTTATTTCCCATTTAAAGTAGTAAAATAAATCTTACATTTTATTGATAGGGGATTAAAGATTATGAGAGCTTATGAGAGACTTTTAAAATACGCGGCTTTTGACACCACCTCCGACGACGCGGCGGATGAATCCGTTTGCCCCAGCACTGAAAAGCAAAAGGTTCTTGCGCTTGCGCTGGTCGAGGAAATGAAAAATCTGGGTATAACGGATGCGCACATGGACCGGTACGGCTATGTTTACGGCACGCTGCCCGCGAACTGCGACGAAAAAGTTCCGGTCATCGGCCTGATTGCCCACATGGATACCAGTTCCTCCGCAAGCGGCGCAAATATTCACCCGCGAATCGTTGAAAATTACGACGGCGGCGACATTCTGCTGAATGAAGCAAGAAATATTATAATGAGCCCGAGAAAATTTGAAAGCCTGGCCGATTATAAAGGAAAAGACCTGATTGTAACCGACGGCACCACGCTGCTTGGCGCCGACGACAAGGCCGGCGTGGCGGAAATTCTGACCGCCGTCGAAAGGCTGAACAGCAGCAATGTAAAGCATGGCAAAATTCCGATTGCGTTCACTCCCGATGAAGAAATCGGACGCGGCGCAGACCGATTCGACGTGGAACAGTTCGGCGCGCAGTTCGCCTACACGGTGGACGGCGGCAAGCTGGGTGGAATTGAATATGAAAACTTTAACGCGGCTTCCGCCATGATAACAGTGAACGGAGTAAATATTCACCCCGGCAGCGCAAAAAACAAAATGAAAAACGCGCTGCTCATGGGCATGGAATTTAACTCCATGCTTCCGCCGCAGGAAATTCCCGCCTGTACCGAGGGCTATGAAGGCTTCCATCATCTTTCCCGCATGGAGGGGGACGAGGAAAAGGCCACCCTGCGGTACATTATCCGCGACCACGACAGGGACAAATTCGAAGAGAAAAAAGCATATTTTGAAAAAGTTGCCGCTTTTCTGAATGAAAAATACGGAGCAAACACCATCGAAATGCAGCTCCGCGATTCGTACTACAATATGAAAGAGAAAATTGAGCCCCATCTTTTCCTGATTGACCGGGCAAAAAAGGCAATGAAGGATGCAGGCGTGGAACCGGAAATTGTTGCCATCCGCGGCGGCACCGACGGCGCGCGACTTTCATTCATGGGTCTTCCCTGCCCCAACCTTTCGACCGGCGGACACAATTTTCACGGCAGGTTCGAGTATATTCCGGTCCAGTCAATGGACAGTATGGTGGAAGTGCTGATAAATATTGCGACGGCACAATGATTTGGTATCGCAATTATTGCCGAAATATGATATAGTAAAGTGATAAAGTAAATGACCGGCAGCCCGCGTCATCCGCGGGGCTCGGTTGAAACGCCATACATTTTATGGTATAATTACACTTTATAATAAAGAAAGCAATTAAAGGGGATTAACGGAAAATGATATGTGTCAATCAATACCGCACGCATTTGTGCGGCGAAGTCAGCGAAAATGACATTGGCAAAGCGGTACGCGTGGCAGGCTGGGTCGAAAACATCCGCGACCATGGCGGTATAAAATTCATCGACCTGCGCGACCATTACGGCGTAGTCCAGATTGTGGTGTATGACGATAATCTGCTGAACAATGTTACAAAAGAATGCACCGTTACCGCTTCCGGCACTGTGGTGCTTCGCGACGAGGATACCATTAATCCCAAAATAAATACCGGTACCGTGGAAGTAAAAGTGACCGCTCTGACTGTTTTGGGCAAGGCGCTTTCCAACCTTCCGTTTGAAGTGGATTCGTCCCGGGACACCAAGGAAGAGGTGCGCCTGAAATACCGCTACCTTGATCTGCGGAATCCAAAAGTTCACCAGAACATTATTCTGCGCGCGCAGATTCTTTCTTTTCTGCGTCAAAAAATGACCGACATGGGGTTTTTGGAGATTCAGACTCCGATTCTTTCCGCTTCCTCCCCGGAGGGCGCGCGCGATTATCTGATCCCAAGCCGTAAGCATGCGGGTAAATTTTACGCCCTGCCGCAGGCTCCGCAGCAATTTAAACAGCTTTTAATGGTTTCCGGCTTTGACCGCTATTTTCAGATTGCGCCGTGCTTCCGCGACGAAGACGCGCGCGCCGACCGTTCCCCGGGCGAATTCTATCAGCTTGACTTTGAAATGGCGTTTGCTACACAGGAGGATGTGTTCGCTGTTGCGGAAGAAGTGCTGAGTGAAACCTTTGCGAAATTCTCCGATAAAGAAGTTTCCAAAGCGCCGTTTGTACGCATTCCATACACGGAATCCATGCTGAAATACGGAACGGACAAACCGGATTTACGCAACCCGCTTGAGATCATTGATATCACCGACATTTTTGAAAATACAGCCTTCACCCCGTTCAAAAATAAGACCATCCGCGCCATCAGCGTGCCAGGCTGCGCTGGCCAGCCGAAAAGCTTTTTTGAAGCTATGCTTAAATTTGCGGAGGAAATCGGTATGAAAGGCCTCGGCTACATCAGCGTAACCGAAGCCGGCGAATACAAAGGCCCGATTAATAAATACCTGCCCGACGAAAAGCGGGAGGAATTAATCCGCCGCGCGGATTTAAAGCCGGGCTGTGTGATCTTCTTTATTGCGGATGACAAAGAAACTGCGCCGAAGCTCGCCGGGCAAATCCGTACCGAGCTTGGCAAAAGGCTCGATTTAATTGACAACAATGCTTACCGGATGTGCTTTATTGTTGATTTTCCAATGTATGAAATCGACGAGGAAACCGGAAATTATATCTTTACCCACAACCCGTTCTCTATGCCGCAGGGCGGAATGGACGCGCTGCTGAATAAAAAACCTGAGGAAATTCTGGCTTACCAGTATGACATTGTCTGCAACGGTGTGGAGCTTTCCTCCGGTGCGGTAAGGAACCATGATAATGAAATTATGGTGAAGGCATTTGAAATCGCAGGCTACTCCGAGCAGGATATAAAAACAAAATTCACGTCCCTCTACAATGCATTTAAATTCGGTGCTCCGCCCCATGCCGGAATGGCTCCGGGCGTGGACCGCATGATTATGCTGCTGACCGGGGAAGAAAATATTCGGGAGGTCATCGCGTTCCCCATGAACTCCAATGCGCAGGACGTGCTGATGGGCGCGCCGAACGAGGTAAGCGAGCAGCAGCTGCGTGAAGTTCACATTAAGCTGAGAAAATAGACCCGTTAGAAGGAGGGCTTCCAATGGTAACCCATGAGGAAATATTAAAAATCGCCAAACTGGCCAAGCTTTCGGTAAGCGCCGACGAATTGGTACAACTGACAAAGGATATGAGCGAGATTATCGGCTTCGCCGACACTATCAACGCCGTCAGTTCCGATGCCTCCGACTTTGACAATATCAATAACCTTTCCAATGTATTTCGGGAAGATGTTGTGGTTCCCTCCTTTGACAGGGAAGAAATTCTGAAAAACGCGCCCAACCAGGAAGATGGCTATTTTCTGGTGAAAAAGCGCGCGTAGGAGGCGGCTATGGAACATTACGGTAGAATTAAAAAATTAAGCGAACAAATGGCTTCCAGGCAGATCAGCTGTCTGGAGCTTACCAGAAGCTATATTGACGCAATGGAAAGCGAAAATGAAAAGCTGAACGCCTATGTCAATTTCACTACAGACCTTGCGGTGGAAACAGCAAAGCGCGTCGACCGGAAAATTGCTTCCGGCGAACCCCTGCTGCCGCTTGAAGGCATTCCTATGACGCTGAAGGACAATCTTTCCACAAAGGGCATTGAAACCACCTGCTGTTCCAAAATTCTGAAGGGATACGTGCCGATTTACAATGCGACTGTTTGGGAGATTCTTCAAAACCAGAACGCCGTGCTTTTGGGCAAAACAAATATGGATGAGTTCGCGATGGGCTCCTCCTGTGAAACGTCCTGTTTCGGCGGCGCGCTCAATCCGCATGATTTCTCCCGTGTGGCAGGCGGAAGTTCCGGCGGAGTTGCTTCGGCCGTCGGCGGAAACCTTGCCGTTTACGGACTTGGCTCAGACACGGGCGGTTCTATCCGCCAGCCCGCCAGCTTTTGCGGCCTGTTTGGTTTAAAACCCACCTACGGCGCGGTCTCGCGTTATGGGTTGATTGCGTATGCCTCCAGCTTTGATCAGATCGGGCCCATCACCACTACCGTGGAAGACGCGGCGCTTGTGTATGACGCGATTTCCGTCTACGATGAAAAAGACTCAACTTCACGCGGCAAAGCGGCCGCCCCGGCAAGTAAAAGCCTGAACAAAAGCATCCGGGGCATGAAGATCGGCATTGCAAAAGAATATTTTGATGGAATCCGCGGGGATGTCAATGACGCGCTTCAAAAGGCGATCAAGGTGTACGAATCGCTCGGCGCGGAGATTGTTTATTTTGATATGCCTTCTTTAAAATACAGCCTGTCGGTTTACTATATTCTGGCCTGCGCGGAGGCTTCCTCCAACCTTGGCCGATACGACGGTATCCGCTACGGCCACAAAACCGAACATTACGCCGACCGCGACGAGATGGTCAGCAAGACGCGTAGCGAAGGCTTTGGCGATGAGGTAAAACGCAGAATTTTACTGGGCACCTATGTATTAAGCGCCGGTTATTATGACGCGTATTACAAAAAGGCGCAAAATCTGCGCGGCACATTGGTAAAAGCCTTTCAGGACGCTTTTACGAAATGTGATATCATTTTAGCCCCGACCGTGCCGATGACCGCGTTTCCGCTGAATTTTACCGCGCAGGACGCGGTGGAAACCTACCTGACCGATATCTGCACCGTTCCGGTGAATATTGCAGGGCTGCCGGGCGTTTCAGTTCCATGCGGCTTTGATGCTTCCGGGCTACCGATTGGCATGCAGCTCATTGGCAACAGCTTTTGTGAAGCGACGATTCTGAACGCCGCGCACCTGTACGAAACGGCGACATGGGAAACTACGCATCGTACCGCGGACATGGGGGTTAAGCTATGATAAACTATGAACTGGTATCGGGCCTTGAAACCCATATTGAACTGGCCACGAAAACAAAGATATTCTGTTCCTGCTCCACGGAGTTCGGCGGTGAGCCCAACACCCACTGCTGCCCCATTTGCATCGGGCTGCCGGGCACCCTGCCGAAGCTCAATGAAAAAGTTGTGGAGTATGCGATTATGGCCGGACTCGCGACCCACTGCGAAATCAGTCCTGTTTCGAAAATGGACCGTAAAAATTACGTGTATCCGGATTTGCCGAAAGCATACCAGATTTCACAGTACGATATGCCGCTTTGCAAAAACGGCTATGTTACCCTTTCTAACGGAAGAAAAATCCGCATTACAAGAATCCACATTGAAGAAGATGCCGGAAAACTGGTGCATCAGCGCGGAAACGTGTTCGTGGATTACAACCGTGGCGGCGTCCCTCTGATCGAGGTCGTTTCCGAACCGGACATCCGCAGCATTGAGGAAGCAAAGGAATATTTGGAACAAATGCAGCTGATCATGCGGTATATCGGAATTTCCGACTGTAAAATGCAGGAAGGTTCCCTGCGCTGCGACGTAAATATTTCCGTGCGCCCCGAAGGCGACGAAAAGCTTGGTACCCGCACGGAAATTAAGAATATGAACTCTTTTACCCACATGACCAAGGCAATGGATTATGAAATCAGCCGCCAAATCGACCTGCTGCAAAGCGGCGAGGAGGTTGTGCAGGAAACCCGCCGCTACAACGAGGCGGACGGCTGCACCGAAAGCATGCGCGGAAAAGAGGACGCCCATGACTACCGATATTTTCGGGAACCGGACCTGGTGACCATCCGCGTTTCAGAGGAATTGATTGAACGCCTGAAAGCGAAGCTGCCCGAGCTTCCACAGGAAAAATTGAGCCGTTATATCAGCGTGCTCGGTCTGCCGGAAGCGGACGCGCAGCAGCTGGTGAAGTACCGCAGGATTGCGGAATACTTTGAAGCAGCCTGTGACGGCGTAAAAAACCCGAAAATTGTAGCCAACTGTATTATCGGTCAGATTTTCAGCCGCCTTGAAAGCGATTCGGCAAAAGAGAACTTTCAGGTACAAGTGACTCCCGATCATTTAAAAGAGCTGGTGCAACTGCTGGACGCGGGCAAAATCAGGATGAACCTGCTAAAGGCTACGCTTGAAAAGATGCTGGACACCGGCAAGCCGGCAGGCGAATTGATCAGTGAGAGCGATATGGGCGGTATGGATGAGAACACGCTCAGAACGGCCTGTGAACAGGCCGTTGCGGATAATCCAAGTGCGGTGTCGGATTACCTGAGCGGTAAAGAAAAGGCACTGAAGGCGATTCTGGGCGCCGTAATGAAGGCAACGCGCGGCCGTGCCGACGCCATGCAGGCGGAACAGCTTTTAATTCAGCTTATTAAGAAATAATCAGTTTCACCGTAAAATAAACAGGGCTCAAGAAAGCTGGCGGCTAAAAGTCGCCGGCTTTCGCTCTATTTAAGCCAAAGTAAGCCGGCCCGCCATCCTGAGAAATTAAGCTTTTTATGCTGTTCTTCTTTATTTTAAACGGCTTCAGATATAAAAGATTTTTATTAAATCATAGAGAATTGTTAAGCAATCGTTAAAGTTTAAAATCGGGCTGAAGAATTTTAAAAACATATAGCAAAAGAAAATAATAGATGGTATAATTTGTCAATATATAACTCTAAAATCGACAAGATCAGTTATTTTTCGATACGGGTTAACGGAAGGGATGAACAGGAATGGTGGAACAATTTGCGCAAGATTTTATTAAAAAACTTCCTTTGGGGTATGTTTGTCAAAAGCTGATTCGCAACGAGAGCGGTAAAACCGTGGATAGTATTTTTCTTGACGCAAATTCCGCTTTTGAAAAAATTACCAGCTTAAAGGCAGAGTCACTGGTTGGGAAAAAAGCCTCCGAACTCTTTCCGGATATTCAAACCGGCGCGTTTGACCGGCTTGCTTTTTATGAAGAAATCATGTTGTCCGGTGTTGCCAAAAAAATCACCCGGTATTCCGAACGGTCCGGCCGGTGGTTAAATATAAGTATTTTCTCCCCACAGAAGGATTATTTCGTAAATATTATTCAGGATATGTCGGAAGAAAAAAACACGCTTGATGATCTGGCGAAACAAAAGAAAGAACTTGAAAGCGCACAGGCGGATTTGGAATTCATTTTCAACAGCACGCAGGATGCCATGTTTTTGGCCGAATACAAAGACGGAGAAATTTACTATATTCGAATCAACACAGCGCATCAAAAATTATCGAGATTTCGTTATGGGGACGTAAAAGGAAAAACACCGGTTGAAGTATGGGGAAAAGAAGTGGGCGGACCCCTGCGTGAAACATACCTGAAAGGGATAAGAGCGAAAGACGGCATAACGTATGAGGAATTTTTAGATCTTCCGGGCGGGCGGCGGTTCTTTTTAACCAGTCTGACATCGATACATGAAAACGGAAATCCCCAATATCTGATTGGCTCCCGAAAAGACATAACAGAATACAAAAAACTCGAAGAGGATCACAGCGCTCTTTTGCGCCGTTTGGAGTCCATGTTCAACGACCATATTGCCGTCATGCTGATTATCGACCCCGTAACCGGAAAAATTCTTGACGCAAACCCCGCCGCCTGTGAGTTTTACGGTTACAGCAAAAGTGAGCTCCTGAATTTATATATCCAGGATATTAACATGCTTCCGGCGGAAGAAACCGCAAGGCGAAGGACGCTCGCGTTTCAACGCAGGGAAAAGCATTTCATCTTCCCCCATCGCTTGAAAAGCGGAGAAATCCGAATGGTGGATGTCTATTCCTGTCCAATCGGCAATGGAGAGGAAACTCCGCTTTATTCCATTATTTTTGATGTTACGGACAGGGAAACACTGAAAGAAGATTTGTTCCAGGAAAAGGAGCTGCTGAGTACAACTTTGAAATCGATTGGCGACGGGGTCGTTACCACCGATATCGAAGGCAGAATCACATCACTGAATAAGGCGGCCGAAGAAATTATTCTATGGCATAGCGGCGAAATATGCGGCAGGAAATTTTCCGACGTATTTATTCTGAAAAGCGAGGAAACCGGTAAAATCGTCGAAGACCCTGTGGCTAAAGTTTTGCAGACAAAAAAGGTAATCGGCCTTGCCAACCACACCGTTCTGATCAACAGGTACGGAGAAGCGATTCCAATTGCAGACAGCGCCGCCCCAATTAAAGGAGAGGACGGCCACACGTTCGGTGTGGTAATGGTCTTCCGCGATGTTAAAAATGAAAAAGCGCAGCAGGAAAAAATTCTTTTTCTCAGCTATCACGACGCCCTGACCGGCCTTTATAACCGCCGGTTCATAGAATCGGAAATAAAGAGGCTGGAAGCCTCAAATCAGCTGCCAATCTCCGTAATTATGGGAGATGTAAATGGGCTTAAAATTGCAAATGATGTTTTCAGCCACGAAATGGGAGACAAACTGCTGCAAAAGGTTTCGGACTCGCTGAAAGAAAATTGCGGTGAAAATGATATTGTTTCCCGATGGGGCGGGGATGAATTTTTAATCCTCCGGCCGCTTTCCACTCAGGAAGATTCTGAACAGCTGATTCAGCGACTGCAAAAAAGCTTTGCAGAAAAAAGCGAAGGCACACTGCAGCTGAGTGTTTCGCTGGGATGCGCCGTCAAAATGAACGCAGAGGATCAGCTCCCGCACGTTATACAGCAAGCGGAGGAATGGATGTATCACCAGAAGCTTCTTGAGGGAAGAAGTTATCGCAACACCATTATCAGCACTTTGCTTGCAACGCTTTATGAAAAAAGTATGGAAACGGAAGAGCACGCGCAGCGGCTCATAGAGCATTGCCATTCCATTGGGCAAGAGCTTAAATTTTCCGACAAGGCCATGAATGAGTTGTCCCTTCTGGCTGTTTTACACGACATTGGAAAAGTTGGAATCCATCAAAGTGTTCTGCAAAAGCCGGGTGCGCTTACCCCGGCGGAGTGGAAAGAAATGAAAAGGCACCCTGAAATCGGGTACCGCATCGCCCAGAATACGCCGGAACTTTCGACTGTTTCAGAATATATCCTGTCTCACCATGAACGTTGGGACGGGCATGGATACCCGAGTGGGCTGACGGGAGAGGAAATCCCCCTGAACTGCCGTATTCTTGCAGTTGTGGATGCTTTTGACGCAATGACAAACGACAGAATTTACCGGAAGGCGCTCAGCCGGGAAAATGCGATTGGGGAATTGATCCATAATTCGGGCACTCAGTTTGATCCAAACATTGTAGACTTATTTGTGCGAATTTTATCTGCCGGATGAAATGCTGTAGAAAAGCGGCCGTTTTTCCTTGTGTTTACATGTTCGGGCTGCACCGCACGAAACCCATTCACCGGATAGTTTCAGTAATATAGCTTCGATGGTAATGTTTGTAATCATCAAATCTACACACTTACAACAAAAAAGCATCACTGAAAATCGTCATAATGGGAAGCATCAAGTTTTTTGAAGGAGAATGCAGAATGATTAAAAAAGAAACTTTGGAAAAGATTAGAAAGATGCTGAAAGAATTGGGTTGGCCCGACGAAGTGATAAACAAATATTTCATTGAGTCCCTTGATGTTACCAATGAAACCCATGGATAGGTTCATCAGCATCAGTTCAGCGAAATACATCTGCAGCCCGCCGGTATCAGCATCGGCGGGCATTTTTATCCTCTGAACGGCTGGCCGGCTGATTGAATAAATTCTATTTTTTAATAGATACTAAGCACGCATAGCAATTACACGGATGAAGGGAAAGATAATTTTGGACAATAACAAAAACCGAATGAAAGACCGGGAAAAAAGCAATCCTGAATTGAGAAAAATGAAGCCAAAAGAGAATGCCGACGCAGGAATCATAGATAGCCGAAAGATCGGTATGCATGATGGAAAACATGAACGAAACGGTAACTGAACAATCGATATTGTTTACACTGTGATAAAATCTGAAAGGAGATAAAAAATGAATACAGTACTGTGCAGCGTTTCCGGAATTCAGAATAAAGAGTGCAAAACTCAGATAAAAAATGCGTTGGACAAGATAAAGGGAGTCCAGGAAGTTGGCGTCAACCTGACAACAGGTACAATAAAAGTGGAATATAATGAACCCGCGACCGAAGTTGAAATTAAAGATTGTATCGAACACACCGGATTTAAAATTGAATACGAATAACAAAAGCTCATGCCGTAAGGTATGGGCTTTTATTTTACCCTGCCCCATGTTCAGAGTAACAGATATATAAATTCTCAGATGATATTTTTTGTTATGATGCATATAATGAATTAATAACCTTGGAGGTTTTTCAATGATTATTAAGATAAGATACAAGATCATAAGCATCGCTTTATTATCAATTTTTTTTGTAATTATATTGTTTGCATCACTGAAAAACAATATATCCGAAGTCAATACTATTTCACTTAAGCAGAATTCAGTATGCGTTCCAATTATCATGTATCACGAAGTAAAATCTTTTAAACTGGGAAAAGATGTGATCAGTCCGTATGAATTTGAAAGCGACCTGAAATATTTATCAAAGAACAATTACACAACCATAACCATGACTCAGTTGATTAATTATGTATATAACAATAAAGATCTCCCCAAAAATCCGATTATACTCTCGTTTGACGACGGCTACCTGAATAATTATGTTTATGTTCTTCCACTGTTAAAAAAATATAATGCGAAGATCGTATTTTCAATCATTGGGAAAAACACGGATGATTTTACCCAAATACTGGATGACAACCTTGATTATTCCCATGTAACATGGGATCAGCTCAATGAAATGATTGATTCAGGAAATGTTGAGGTTCAGAACCATACATACAATTTGCATGCCGTCAATAAAGGCAGAATCGGGTGTGCTCAAATGTCGGGGGAAGCATTGTCACACTATGAAAAAATAATGAAGGATGATATTGGCAAATTACAGGAAGAAATTACTGTCATGACAGGAGAAACGCCAAATACCTTTACTTACCCATATGGAAGATCAAGCAAAAATACCGATGCCATATTAAAAGAACTTGGTTTTCAGGCAACGCTCTCCTGCGATTACGGCGTGAATCTGATCACGAAAGATGCGAACGGGTTATACGGTTTAAGAAGAATATGCCGCTCACACGGACAAAGTGTGGAAAAGGTCTTAACAGAAGCTATGAAA
>JAEWBE010000015.1 GCA_023391275.1 Bacillota bacterium
ATGCATGAAATGGAACTGCCGAAAAGCCTGCTGGCCATTGCGAGAGCGGGGGCGGGCGTAAATAATATTCCGCTTGATAAATGCAGCGAGCAGGGTATTGTGGTTTTCAATACCCCGGGGGCAAATGCGAATGCCGTAAAAGAGCTTGTCCTTGCCGGGCTGCTGCTCACCTCACGCAAAGTGGTTCCCGCGATTGAATGGGCAAAAACTTTAAAAGGCAAGGGCGACGAAGTCGGCAAGCTGGTGGAAAAGGGCAAGGGCGCTTTTGTCGGCCCGGAAATCAGCGGTAAAACCCTCGGCGTCATCGGGCTTGGCGCAATCGGCATCCTTGTGGCCAACGCCGCAAAAAGTCTTGGCATGGAGGTTTACGGTTACGACCCGTACCTTTCCGTAGACGCGGCGTGGGGACTTTCCCGTTCCATTAAACATGCGCGCACACTTGACCAGGTTTATGCGGCCAGCGATTATATCACCGTTCACGTTCCGCTTACTCCGGACACAAAAAATATGATCAACGCGGAATCCATTGCGAAGATGAAGGACGAAGTCCGAATTCTGAACTTCGCACGCGGCGACCTTGTCAATTCCGCCGATATTATCAGCGCACTGAGCTCCGGCAAAATTTCGGCCTATGCGACCGACTTTCCGAGCGACGAGGTAATCGGCGTGGAGGGTGTCCTCGCCATCCCTCATCTGGGCGCGTCCACTCCGGAATCGGAAGATAACTGCGCACGCATGGCCGCTGCCGAACTGATTGAGTACCTCGAAAACGGCAATATTAAAAATTCTGTAAATCTTCCCGCGGTCGCTATGCCGCGCGACGGTTCTTCCACCCGAATCTGCATTATTCACCGCAATGTTCCGAACACCATCAGCCTTCTTTCCGGCGCGCTTGCTGAAGAAGGGATTAACATTGAAAACATGCAGAGCAAATCAAAAAAAGATTACGCTTATACCATTCTGGATGTAACAGGGGATGTGCATAGTTCCGCAGCAGAACACATTGAAAGGCTGCCGGAAATTATCAAAGCAAGAATCATTCAATAAATTAAAGATTTACAATAACCCGTGCTGGCGGCGGTTTTCGCAGCTGCGCACAATTAAGGGGATACGATCTTGAGAATTTCAAGACCGTATCCTCTTTTCAGTTCCTCTTTGCTATACATGATTATCTGTTATCGACTTTCGCCTTTCCGCGGACAAAAACCATCTTGATATTCCAGCCGGAATCCAGAACGACCAGATCGGCGTATTTTCCCACTTTAATACTCCCGATTCGGTCCTCCATATGAATTTCTCTTGCGGGATTAATCGTAGCGGATTTGATTATCTGACGGAACGGCACGCCCCATTCAATCAAATTTTTAACTTCCTGATGCAAATTAGTGGTCGAGCCAGCGATAGTCCCGTCTTCCAGCCTTGCCTGCCCATTCTTCACATATACAGTCTGACCGCCCAGCGTATAGGTTCCGTCCGGTTCCCCGGCGGCGCGCATGGCATCGCTTACAATGATGCTGCGGTTTTCACCGAGCATTGCAAACGTGACGCGCAGTACGGCCGGATTGATGTGAAATCCGTCGCAGATTACTTCCGCCCGAACACGCTCATCATCGAACACGGCGCCGACCACACCCGGCTGGCGGTGACTCAGGCCCTGCATGGCATTATAAAGATGGGTAACATGGGTTACTCCCAAATTAAAAGCATGTTTTGCGCAATCGTAATCGGCTTCGGTATGCGCGATAGACACCGTACAAAGCTGAGAGGCTTTTTGAATAAATTCGTCCGCCCCGTCACACTCCGGCGCAAGATCAACAATCTTGACGATTCCGCCGCATTGATCATAAAACTTCTTAAACTCGGCATAATCCGGATTTTTCACATACTCCGCCGCCTGAGCGCCCTTTCTATGAGTGGAAATATACGGGCCTTCCATATTAACGCCGGCAATTGACGCTCCCTCGGGCGGATGATCCATGCATTCTTTGACCACTGCCAGTGCTTTGGAAATCTCATCATGGGCCACCGTCATGGTGGTAGGGCAGAATGAAGTAACGCCTTTGGTCACCAGATGAGCGCACATCTTCGCAAGGCCTTCCGGGTCCGCGTCAGAGGTATCCGCACCGACACACGCATGGATATGCACATCGACAAAACCGGGTACTATGGTGCATCCGGTAAGATCAATCGATTCCTCGCCGGAAAGTTCCGGCGCAATGTCAATGATTTTATCGCCTTTTATCGCAAGGTCAGCTTCTATGGGGTTAAAACTATCATCAATAATCGTTGCATTTTTTAAAATCATATTATGGACCCTCTTTATTTCAGATTTATTAAAAATTTTATCCATGTTTTCATTATAATCGGAAAATATCTTTTATTCAAGCTTCAAAAATTATTTTCCTTATCCGTAAAGTTTTTACAGCACAAAAAGAGCCGCCGCAAAAGCGGCAGCCCCTTTTTGTAATTTATGCTAAGATGATTTCAATCCTCTGAACAGACTATTTAACGGTTACTACACAGAGCTTTTTAGCAGTTTGTCCAGGAACAGAAACATAAATTCCCGCCTGCTGGCCCTTAAGCCCGACGGCCGTAACTTTGTAATAAAAATCATTGCCGGTATGAGCCACAAGCGCTACTGCAAGCACGCCGGAAGTTCCGGGTGTAAAATTGACTGCTGTTGCGCCCGGCGCGGTGATTTTAAACTGATAACCGGCCCCTTTGGCAAGGCTAAAATCAGAATTGGTGTCGGACTGAATGGCAATCGGTGTTGTGCCACCCGCAGCACCCACCGTTATTACACAGACCTTTTGCGCGGGCTGACCGGCAACCGACATATAAAATCCCGCCTGCTGACCCGGCTGGCCGATAGCAGTGACTTTATAATAGGAATCATTTCCGGACTTGCTGACAAGCTGGGTCTGAAATACGCCTGAGCTGCCCGGATTGAAACTGGTGGCACCGGTAATTTTGAAGGTATAGCTCGCACCCTTCTTTATGGAAAAATCGGAACTGGTGTCGGACTTCATGACAACCGGCGTATTCTGCGCAGCAGTAACCGTTATCACACAAACCTTTTGTGCGGGCTGACCGGCAACCGACATATAGAAGCCTGCCTGCTGACCCGGCTGACCGATGGCCGTAACTTTGTAATAGGATTCATTCCCGGACTTGCTGACAAGCTGGGTCTGAAACACGCCTGCACTGCCGGGGTTAAAGCTGGTGGCACCAGTGATTTTAAACGTGTAGCTGGAACCCTGCTTTATCGAGAAGTCTGAATTGGTGTCGGACTTCATTATAACACCCGTTGGCTCTGTCACAGTAACGCTTCCTACTTTTACATCAAAGTCTTCATTGCCTGAGTCCGGAAATGTCACAGACAGTGAAGTGCTGCTTTTGGGCTCGCCCACGGCAGTAACCTGACAGTAATAATTGAGTCCGTCCTTTTTTATCAGCTGTACGGAAAGAACTCCTGCGGTATCCGCCACAAACTGAGGTTCGCCGCCGCCCATAATAGTGAATTTATAAGTATAGGACGAACCCTGCGCAAGGGTAATGTTTTTCGACGTATCCGACTTAACCGCCGGAGGATTGTCATAATTGATCAATACCGGGAAAGATGCGGTTTCTCCGTTAGAAGTTACTTCCACCAAGGAATCCCCTTCATCCCCCGCAGCATCCATGCGGTATTCATATCCGCCGGCAACTTTACCCAAAAGCTCCACGGAAACCAGATCGTTATATGTATTAACTTCCGGCGCTGTGGAAGAATTGGTATAAGCTATAAAACGATATGAATCAAACACGTTGCAAACATAAGTGGAGGTGGTATCCAACCGAAGGTTTTTATTGGAACCAATGGTTACCGTACAAAGCAGATCCGGAATATAGTCGGAGCTCCCCATGTAGAGCTTCCCGGTTTGTCCCTCGCTGCCAAGCGCATATACAAGGTAATAATAATCATTATTGTCATAATCAATATCCAGCAGTTTCGTTTCCAAGCTGGATTCCTGATCATCCGTTACCAGCACAGGAAGTGAATAGTGATCCAGATTATCACTTTCATAATGAATTTTGATTACACGGCTGCTCCCCTTGGGCAGGGAAAAATCCTTCGTCGTATCGGTGGATATGGTATAACCCCGATCTGCCCCGGTATCTTCCACCGTTATCTTCCGGGATACCGTCGTATCGTCGGAAGCTGTGAATGTTACGGTGGCATCCCCGGTTGCCCAAGCCGTTAAGGAAAACTCATAATACCCCGGATTTTCATTATCTTTTTGCAAATTCACTGAAAGAACGTTTTCATCGCTCGAACTCGCTGCCAGTGTCAGCGCGGGATCGCTGACCTCTAACTCGAAATAGTGGATGCTCTTTAACTCTACTGTTTCTACCGCATCAAAACCATCCGTAAAACTAATGGCCGACTGCCCCGTTTCCGCAGCAAAGGCCACTGTGCTCCCAAAAGAAGTAATGATGAGAGACAGCGCCAAGATAATGCTCCATACATGAATGCTTTTTCTCATGGTTCCAATCCTTTCTCTGATAAATAAATATTGCTGTTTTTTCCTGCTTATCCATGATTGTACAGATTATGCATTTATAAATCAATATCATAAAAGAATATTGCTGAATTTTAATTATTATGGAGAATTATGTTATTATTATTTCCAGTATTATCGCGAATTTTTGGAATTTTTTGATAATAGCAAATTGTCTGATTATAAAAATTTCTATGGATAAATAAATCATTTTTATTAGAAAAATTAAGCAATTTTTTTGTTATTTATATGTAACCGACTGTACGCCGGAGGATAGGCGGCATATAAAAAAAGAACCGCCGCCGAAGCGACAGTTCTGTTTAGCCCCAAAATATAGGTTCATAAACCTGTATTTTTGGGCTGCATAAATTCCGAACGCAAAAAGAGGCAGCCAAACGGCTGCCTCTCAAAGTAAAATAACTTATCAGATCAGTTCAATGATTGCCATCTCGGCAGCATCGCCGCGGCGAGGGCCAAGCTTGCTGATGCGTGTATAACCGCCGTTACGGTCGGCATACTTCGGAGCAATCTCATTAAACAACTTGTTGACAACATCTTCCTTTGTAACAAAGGCAAGAACAAGGCGTTTGTTGTGCAGATTGTTTTCCTTCGCAATCGTTATCATTTTCTCGGTCAGGGAGCGAACCTCCTTGGCACGAGTAACTGTGGTTTCGATTTTACCGTTTTCTAACAGAAAAGTTACCAATGCTCTCAGCATGGCGGTTCTGTTATCAGTTGCTCTTCCGAGTTTTCTGGTTCCTGGCATCGAAATATCACTCCTTTACCTTAGGTTTGCGCAAAGATTATTCATCATCCTTGCGCAGATTGAAGCCGAGAGAGGCCATCTTCCAGACAACCTCCTCAAGGGATTTACGTCCAAGGTTGCGAACCTTCATCATATCCTCTTCGGATTTATTGATCAGATCTTCAACCGTATTGATTCCGGCGCGCTTCAGGCAGTTGAAGGAGCGAACCGAAAGGTCAAGCTCTTCAATTGTCATTTCAAGAACTTTTTCCTTGCCCTTGTCATCCTTTTCGACCATGATCTCGGTGCTGCTGCCCTTGTCGGACAAATCAACAAAAAGATTCAGATGCTCGGCAAGAACCTTTGCGGCAAGAGAAACGGCCTCCTGAGCGCCAATAATTCCGTTGGTCCAGACTTCAAGCGTAAGCTTATCAAAGTCAATGCTCTGGCCTACGCGGGTCGGCTCAACATTATAATTCACCTTATAAACAGGCGTGTAGATGGAATCAACAGGAAGCTCGCCAATGACGTTCGTGTTCATGTTCTGCTTGTTTCTTTCGGCAGGAACATATCCACGGCCCTTATCCAGGGTTAATTCCATATACAGTTTTGCTCCGTCTCCCAAAGTTGCGATGTGCATTTCGGGATTAAGGATTTCGACCTCGCTGTCGCACTTGATAGAGTCGGCCGTTACCTCACACGGCCCTTCCGCAGAGATTTCCACGGTTTTCGGCCCGTCACAATGGAGCTTCGCGGTCAATCCCTTGATATTAAGCACTATCTCGGTGACATCCTCTTTTACTCCGGGAACGGTGGAAAATTCATGAAGAACACCGTCTATCTTAATCGACGTGACTGCGACCCCTTGAAGCGATGACAGTAACACACGCCTCAGACTGTTGCCCAAGGTTGTGCCAAACCCGCGTTCAAGCGGTTCTACAATGAACTTGCCATAGGTTCCATCGTTGGATAAAACTTCTGTTTCTATTTTTGGCTTCTCAAACTCGATCATTAGCGACCCTCCTAGACATATAGCGGATTAATTATCTGCCATGATGCTTTTATGCTGTCAAATAACGGCATTACTTGGAGTACAACTCAACGATGAGAGTCTCGTCGACTGCAAGGTCAATTTCATCACGGGTTGGCACAGCGATAACCTTTGCTTCTAACGTATCGCGGTTAAGATCAAGCCACTTGGCCACCGGACGGGCTGAATTTGCCTCAATAACAGCCTTAAACTTCTCACTCTGACGGCTCTTATCCTGAATGGAAATCACTTCGCCAACCTTTGTAAGGTAGGAAGGAATGTCAACTCTTTTGCCGTTCACGGTAAAGTGGCCGTGAACTACCAGCTGGCGGGCTTCCTTTCTGGAACTTGCCCAGCCAAGACGATAAACTACGTTATCAAGGCGGCTTTCCAGAATTGTAAGCAGTTCGTCACCGGTTTTGCCCTCTTTATGTGTTGCGAGCTCGTAATAGCCCCTGAACTGGGACTCAAGCACGCCGTAGAAACGCCTTGTCATCTGCTTTGCACGCAGCTGCAGGCCGTACTCAGAGGTCTTTTTACGTCCCTGTCCGTGCTGGCCGGGGGCATATTGTCTGCGCGTTACCGCACATTTGTCCGTGTAGCATCTTTGTCCCTTCAGGAAAAGCTTTTGGCCTTCGCGACGGCACAGTTTGCACACAGAATCTGTATATCTTGCCATATTGTGGTTGCACCTCCTATTGTTTAAAAACTAGACGCGTCTTCTTTTCGGCGGACGGCATCCGTTATGAGGAATTGGGGTAACGTCCTTGATCATGCTGACTTCAAGGCCCGCGCCCTGAAGTGCGCGGATCGCGGCCTCACGGCCCGCTCCCGGTCCCTTAACAAAAACTTCAATCGACTTCATGCCGTGCTCCATTGCCACTTTCGCGGCAGTTTCAGCTGCGGTCTGCGCAGCGAAAGCAGTGGATTTTCTGGAACCCCTGAATCCTAATTCACCGGAACTGGCCCATGAAATCGCATTGCCCTGCGTATCTGTAATCGTAACAATTGTGTTGTTAAAGGTGGACTGGATATGAGCAGCTCCGCGGTCAATATTTTTGCGCTCACGGCGTCTGCGAAC
This sequence comes from Bacillota bacterium, assembly GCA_023391275.1. Classification (GTDB taxonomy): domain Bacteria; phylum Bacillota; class Clostridia; order Oscillospirales; family Acutalibacteraceae; genus Caproiciproducens. The sequence goes on from JAEWBE010000015.1 coordinate 7,398, forward strand.
TGCGGTGCCCTTTTTAGCTGCGCCCTTTTGTGCTGCCATCTTTTAAATCCCTCCCTGCTTACTTCTTCTTGTTGGCCATGGTCTTTCTTGGGCCTTTGCGTGTACGCGCATTGGTCTTGGAACGCTGGCCTCTTACCGGTAAGCCCTTGCGGTGACGAATCCCGCGATAGCAACCGATTTCAATCAGTCTTTTAATGTCAAATGCCACGTCACGGCGAAGATCGCCTTCCACGCGGCAGTGATGGTCGATATACTCTCTGAGCTTCGCCGCATCATCTTCCGTTAAATCTCTTACACGGGTATCGGGATTGACGCCTGTTTCAGTACAGATGTCGCTGGCGGTCTTACGGCCGATTCCGAAAACATAGGTAAGAGCAATTTCGATGCGTTTATCTCTGGGCAGATCAATACCTGCTATACGCGCCATACTGGTTGCACCTCCGTTGTTAATAGGTTTGCGCCAAAATTAGCCCTGGCGCTGTTTATGCT
>JAEWBE010000034.1 GCA_023391275.1 Bacillota bacterium
CGTCCCATTCCTAAAATGAGCGCCCCGGCATAATACGAAATTGTTAAAATAATTCCGACAGAAATGATTTTTAGTATTTCCGGAAAAACTGCCCTGAATTTTTTTAACGGAGCAAACAAAATAGCGCGGCTATGATAGGAAGTATACAATAAAGAAATCGTTTTACAAATCAGAAAGGTTACGGCAAAAGGGCGAAAGGTATTCACGCCTTTTACCAGCAGCATTAAAATAGAAACTAAAAAAAGAACCTTATCGACGATAATGGAAAAGGAATAAATTTTCGTCTGATTCACAGCCTGAAAAATAAAACCTAACACATCATTCGTATTACAAATAATCATTAGCAACGCCAACCAGCTAATGATAAACTGCCGCTGCACATCAAACCAAAAGACATGAGAAAGAAGTGCAAGGCAGCAGGCAAGCAGCCCCTGGATACATACAAAAAACCAAATCTGGCTTCCCAGCATGGAATAATTTAAATCTCGAAAATTCTTTCCTCCCAGTCTCAAATACATCCCGTCATTTAAGCCAAAACAAAGAATTCCAAGATAATTCGAATAAAAGAAAAAGAGCTGCCAATACCCGAATTGTTCAACTCCCAATAATTTCGGGACAATAAAGGTCATTGCCATGCTAAGCAAAAGAGAGATGCTCTGTGCACAAAAGGCACAAATTAAACTATTAATGAAATGATGAACTTTTACGTTTGCTATAGTCATTTATATAATCCTCAAAACGCCCATACCAATTATTCTTCATCCTATTCGCGCGCTACATATATTTTGATTTTATAATGAGTGGGAGATTCAGCACAGCATCCAGCTTTTGCATAAAATCGTGTGCGATTTTATGTACCCCTTTATGAAGAACGGGAGAGATACAGACTAATAAGTATTCCAGCTTTAAGAAATGGGAAATACCATGATCATGGATATATCGCTCTATATTTCCCTTCAGGATTTGATGAACCGATTCATCAAATGAAGTGCGGTTTGACGAATTAAATTCGATCCACTTAATATTGGCCTTGATGTATTTATTTTTTGCCCCGCTTATTTCCGGAATATTATAATCCTGATGCAGCTTTATGATTTTCTCCCACGCCGTTATTTCTGATAGACTTTTTTCCGAGACCTGAAGCGAATGGCTTAAACTGCATTTTCGATGAACGACATGGTAAAGCGGGTCAGATATGCAAACGACTAATTTGCTCCGTAAAAAAGCCTGCGTACTGAAAAGCGCATCTTCCCCAATATCGAGGGAAACGTCAAAACAAATGGTTTTAATCGTACCCGCTGCAAATAATCTGTTGCAGGAACCACATAATGCAGACTTGGATTGATAGCAATGTTTTAATGCAGAAGATGAGGTAAGAAGCCAAGGCGAGTGACGTTTAGTGCCTGTGAGATACCTTGCATCTTCTGTCTCCATCATGATGCCGCAGCATACGATGTCCGCATGATTTTCCTTAATTTTATGATATAAAATTTCATACATTCTAAAATCAAGATAATCGTCGGAATCTACAAAGGAAATATATTGCCCGCTGGCTACTCTAAGCCCCGCGTTCCGTGCATCGGCGGCGCCGCCATTTTTTTGATGGATCACTTTAATCCGCTGGTCTTTTTTTTGAATTTCGTCACAAATCTGCGAACTCCGATCCGTTGACCCGTCATCCACCAGAATAATTTCAAGCTCATGATAAGTTTGGCACAGAACGCTTTCTATACATTTATTCAAATATCTTTCGGTGTTATAAATTGGTATTACAACGCTGATTAATGGTGGCTGATTCATATTTTTCTCCCTGCTATTCGTTATTTTTTGAATATGAAATTCGACTGCTGATCATTATTTATTCATCCCGTTGGTACAACGGACATTGAAATGCTTACAAAATATACTTTGACTTTAAGGCTTTCTGCGGCCCGCTCTCATTTTTTATTTCATTATAATTATTCAAAAAAAAGTCAAATAAAATGGGGCATAAAGATGATTCGTGGCGGACAAAAGAGCCAAAATCAGGTTCAAATACTGCCGCGACCAAATAATATGCAAAGATGATGCAAAACTCCAGAATGTATTTCTCCCCTTCACCGGACTCGCACATAGTTTTAATATTGCGCATATTTTTCCACAAGCTGCACGTAATGTACAGCTGGAATATAATAAACGGAATATATTTTATTCCTTTTCCCAACAACTCAAAAGGTAGAAAAACTCGAAATAAATTAATGACATAGTCTGTAATGAAAATTAAAATTGAACCATTCGTATCAACAAGATTCACAATATTTGTCACCGCATCAGTCGAATCCTGCCGGTTAATCGTGAGATGATCGCGCACCGTTGTCAATTCAATATAATTGTCATATGAGACAAACTGAAGAACATACAGACCTAAAACAAGTAATGTGGCATAAATAAGAATCGCTGACCGTAATTTCTGTTTTCCTTTCATATACCGACACAAGATAAGATAAATCATCAGGAACAAAGCGGCTACTAACAGATAATAAATGCGAAAAGCCAATGACTCAACCACAAACAGCAATACAAGCCATAAGACCTTGAAATTTTTAGGAATATTTTTTGCTGACAAAAATTGATAGGCAATGATAAATATGATGAATTGGAAAATATCCTTGCTGATACGGAAAACATAAATATTAAGCAAAGCGACAGTACAATAAATAAACAATATTTTTTTGATTGCCAGATTTGTATATTTAAATAAAAACGCAAAGAGAAAAAGATTAAAGATAAAAGCAAACAGATAGCTCCAGGATTGTAAATCCTGAAAGTTGAAAAAATAATTTAAATATCTGAATAATTTTGCGGAAAACATATAGCTCGTGCTGCCATGTAACATTTTCCCTATCATCATATAGTAAATGTCGCGGGAATCATAAAAATACTTCTGCGGCATCTGGGGCAGAAGCACTATTTGGACGAACAGAGCGATCGGAAAAATCAAAAATAAGTAAAGAAGCTTTTGATATGGATTTTGCCGCACGAAGTGATTATCATGTGTCATAGCACTTCAAATAAAACTCCTCTAATTTTTTTGCAGAATCTCTGACATCGTACCCTGCATTTTGAATTTGTGTAAATGTATTTTTTCGTTCATAGCCGTTCTTAAACCGCAGCAATTGATCAGCCCATTCTTTCGGATGTGCGGAAAGCGGTAATGCTTCTATCAAATCGGTGATAAAAGCTTCCCGGGGAATTGCATCCGACACCAGACACCGCAGGCCCGCCGCCTGCGCTTCAATTGCAGCAATTCCCAGTCCTTCATAAAGGGAAGGCAGTATAAATACATCCATCGCCTGCATCAATTCGGGAACATCCGAACGAACGCCGGTTAAAATCACAAAATTCCGCAGATTAAGCTGCAGAATTTTTTTTTCAATTTCCGGGCGCAGTTCTCCATCGCCAATCAGCAAAAGCACTGCAGCGCTGTTTTGATCATGTATCTCTTTAAAAGCATCAATCAAAAACAGATGATTTTTGGGGTACTCAAACCTGCCAACATGCCCTATAACAAACTGATCATTCAGATTCAGTTCCGCGCGTTTTGCTTTTCGTACGACTGGATTGTAGGAATATTTTGAAATATCAATTGCATTCTGAATGATTTGAAAGCTGTCCTTTTTAACAGCCTTTCTTCCGTACATCCACTCGCCCGCTTTTTGAGAACACGCAAAAAGATGGTCCGAGCTGTAACGAACGGGATACTGCATCATGTTCTTAATAAGACCCGGCAACCCCGCGCCATTCGAAGTGCTGTGGCTGTGCGCAATGGTGATCAGTCCGAATCTTTTTGCGATTCTTAAATAAATCGCAGCCGTGCTCCTGACATGGCCGTGGATAATTTTATACTCCGCATGCTCCTGAAAAAAACAATCCCATGCTTTGACATATTGGAAATAATTTTTCCCGTTAAACCGGGGAACCGAATAGACTTTCCCGCCAAACGCTTCAATTTCCCGGCTGTAATCGCACGGCCCCGGGCAGTGTATGACAAAATCAAACTGAACTTTATTCCGATCAAAATTCCTGTATAAATTCATTACCATAGTTTCCGCTCCGCCACGATTTAAAGCGCCAAAAACATGTAAAATTCGAATTGGATCTGACATCAGAAATTCTCCTTATACCATTCCCAAAATTTTTCCAGACCGGTTTCGACAGGTGTTTCCGGCTTAAAACCGACGTCATTGATTAAATCCGTAACATCCGCGCAGGTTTGATACACGTCCCCGGGCTGCATGGGCAGGAATTCCTTTTTCACTTCTTTGCCGATGCATTTGCCCAATGTTTCAATAAAATACATCAGTGTGACCGGTTTGTTGTTTCCGATATTGTAAATCTTGTATCGCACACTGTTTTCATCCGGCCCCGGCGGGTTGCAGAGCAGTCTTGACACTCCTTCGATAATATCGTCAATATAAGTGAAATCACGGTACATATCCCCGTTGTTAAAAATTTTGATCGGTTCGCCGGCTATGATTTTCTTTGTAAATGAAAAATATGCCATATCCGGCCGCCCAAACGGACCATAAACCGTAAAGAAACGCAGCCCGGTAGCCGGAATCCCGTACAAATGGCTGTATGCGTATGCCAGGAGTTCATTCGACTTTTTCGTCGCAGCGTACAGGCTGACGGGGTTATCTGCCTTGTCCTGCGTGGAAAACGGCACTTTCTTATTTGCACCGTAAACAGAACTGGAGGAAGCATAAACCAGATGTTTGATGCCGTAGTGTCTGCATGCCTCCAAAACATTGAAAAATCCCACAAGATTGGACTGAATGTATGCGTCGGGATTTTCGATGCTGTAACGTACGCCTGCCTGCGCCCCCAAATTCACAACGATATCGGGATGGAACTGCTCAAATAATGCGACGACCTCCGTTTTAACCGCCAAATCTCCTTTTATGAACAGGTAACCGGAATAGGTATTAAGAATATCCAAACGTTTTTTCTTAAGGCTGACATCATAATAATTGTTCAAGTTATCAAACCCGATTACCCGGCACCCGGCATTCAGCAGCCGCTGGGAAAGATGGAATCCGATAAATCCCGCTCCGCCCGTAATCAAGTATATAAGGCCGGTTTCCAGTTCCCGATATCCTTCAATCATATTATTCTCCTATCTGCCGACCGCGTAATAAGAAAATCCCAGCTCTTCCATCGCTTTTCTGTTATAGATATTCCTCAGATCAAAAAAATACCGGTCTTTTAACAACGGAAGCATACGGCCGAAGTCCAGAGTTCTGAACTGATTCCATTCGGTTATCAGCACAATGGCATCGCTGCTTTTCACTGCGTCATACTCGTTTTCGCAAAAGCAAATATGGTCTGAAATGGTTCGAAAGCGCCATTTGCTTTCCGTTTCGCCCGCTGGGTCGTATATTTTGATTTCCGCGCCGTGCTCCACCAGTTCTGGAATGATAACCAGAGCCGGCGCTTCCCGCATATCGTCCGTATTCGGTTTAAAGGTAATCCCAAGGAAGGCGATTGTCTTCCCGTGCAGATAACCGCCAAAAGCGTTCAGGACTTTATCGGCCATTCTCTGCTTCTGCCGTTCATTGCCCACAATTGCAGTCTCAACCAATGAAATTATTTCCCCGCAATCCCTCGCTGTTTTTGCAAGGGCCTTTGTATCTTTCGGAAAACAGCTCCCGCCATATCCAGGCCCGGCGTGCAGGAATTTTGAACCGATACGGCCGTCCTTTCCCATTGCAACAGCAACCTGATTGACGTCGGCACCCACCTTTTCACAAAGATTGGCGATCTCGTTGATATATGTAATCTTTACCGCAAGAAAAGCGTTGGCCGCGTATTTAATGAGCTCTGCAGTTTCAGGATTTGTCTGTACAAAAGGCGTTTCGTTCAGATATAAGACTTTATAAACTTCTTTCATGATTTCGGCTGCTTTTTCACTTTCTGTCCCTATGACCACCCGGTCAGGGTGCAGAAAGTCATAAACAGCGGAACCCTCCCGCAGAAACTCAGGGTTAGAGACCACATCAAATTCAAAGTCCACGCCCCGTTTATTCAGAATTGACTGTATTACCGACGCAACCTTTTTTGCAGTGCCGACCGGCACGGTGGATTTGTCAACAATGACCTTATAGCCATTCATATAATCAGCTATGCTTTCAGCAACATTCAGAACATATTGCATATCCGCACTGCCGTCATCGTTTGGCGGTGTGCCTACGGCAATAAAAATAACATCACTGTTTTCAATTGCGCTGATTATGTCGGTAGAAAAACGCAGTCTTTTGTCTTTTCTGTTTTTATTTACAAACTTATCCAGATCAGGCTCGAAGATTGGAACTATTCCTTGATTTAACTTGTCAATTTTATCCTTATCAATATCCACGCAGATGATATCGTGGCCGAAGTCCGACAGAAGCGTTCCTGAAACCAATCCGACATATCCGGTTCCGATTACCGCAATTTTTGACACGAAAAGCCCTCCCAAAAGAATTTATATTCAAAGGTTCATATTTTCAGCTATAGCTTGATTAACATGCTTAACATCAAATTTTTCGCTGCAATATTTGCGGCTTTCCATGCCCATTTGAGAAGCCTGATCATAATTCTCAATAAACCATAGCATCTTCTGCTCTAATTCTTCTGCGTTTTTCGGGCTGACCATAAATCCATTTACGCCCTCTTTTACGGTCTCCCTGCAGCCAATCGCGCTGGTTGTCAGAATCGGCCTTCCCATAGCCATCGCTTCCAGAACAGCGTGCGGCACGCCTTCCCTGTGGTAGGACGGCAGAACAAATATGGAGCAACCTTCTATATAAGGACGGACATCTTTTACTTTGCCATGATAAAAAATGTCTTCATCACGAATATACTGCTCCAGTTCGTCCTTGGAAATGGAAGTGGGGTTCTCGTCATAGCCGCCAACCACATGGAATTCGACTTCGGGATGTTTTTGCCGAATGCGTTTTGCTGCTTCGCAGTACTCGAGAATCCCTTTCACTTTCAGCAGCCGGGCACAAAAAAGGAAAACCGGTCTGTCTGGAAGGGGAGCAGATGAGAACTTTTCCAGATTCACCCCGGACCCGTAAATTTGTATGCACTTTTCCTTTCTGATCAGCTTTGCATCCACAAACTCCTGCAAATCGTCGGGATTCTGAAAAAAGACTTTGTTGCACCAGCCAAGCGAACGCCGGTACATGTGTTGAATCATCATCCGGATTAATCTGGCCTTGCTGTTTTCACCTGAAAAAACAAACCCCGCACCCGGAATCATCGCATAAAGGCTGCCGACCTTTTCTTTATGCGCGGCATAAATACTGTAAATGACGGGCTTTAAATTATAAGCAAAAACAATATCCGGTTTCTCGTGTTTCAGATACTTTTTATATTCCCGGATCAGTTTAAAATCATTGAACGGATTAGTTCCGGTTCGGTTATATTTCAGTTCCACACAATCAACGTTTTTCAGTTTTTTCAGTTCGTCCAAGTACTCATGATCCGGAACCAAAATGAACAAGTGATGTCCTTTTGACAAAAAATCCAAAAGCATATCCAAACGGAAATGCATCAAAGTAAAAGTATCATTTGCCGCAATTGCAATCTTCACAGCTCCACATCCTTTGAATTGCTTCAATCCACAAAACTAAAAAATCAATATGCTCCCCGCCCGAACAACACTGCCGGAACCGTTTTTAGAATGGTTTTAAAGTCCGTCCAAATGCTGCTTTCTTTTATGTATTTCAGGTCCAGGCCGACCCACTCATCAAATGATATGTTACTTCTTCCGCTGATCTGCCAATAGCAGGTTAGCCCCGGGGTAACGTTCAGGCGCTGCATCTGGTACGCCGTATACTTTTCCACTTCGTTCAGAAGGGGAGGCCGGGGGCCGACAATGCTCATTTCCCCTTTAATAATATTAATTAACTGAGGTAACTCATCAATACTTGTTTTTCGTAAAATATGTCCTATTTTTGTTACTCTGGGATCGTTGGATATTTTGAACACAGGCCCGTCTTTTTCATTCAAGTCCAGCAGATCTTTCAGCTTTTCGTCAGCATCCACACACATACTTCTGAATTTATACATTTTAAAAGATTTTCCGTTTTTTCCTGCGCGCGGCTGCGAATAGATAACTGGGCCTCTTGAATCCAGTTTAATGGCGATTGCGGTTAGTAAAGAAACCGGAGATAAAACAATGATTGCTATAATGGAAAACACAAGATCAAAAAAACGTTTCAAAAATAAATAGCAGTATCTTTTTTTATTTTCCGCCACTATAAATGAAAGGGCAAAGTCCTCCCCATCTTCAATTTCGATCTCATTATCGTAAGCGAGATTGCCTTGGGAATATTGCTCCGGAGTTTGCATAACAACTCCCCCCAGCTATTCGGCATCAAAAGTTCTTCGATAGGGTCAGCCGTACATTCTCTTCTGCATTTCCGCTCTGTTTTCAGAAAAGTCGATCCCCAGCACTGACATTCCGCGGATAGATAAGTAAGAGAAAGTTCCATCAGCCGGTACACGCCAGGAATCAATCGTATAATTCTTATAGGATGGTATGGAAAGCACAAGCGAAAACAGTTCGCTCTTGCTTAAATTGGTGGTCACTTCCGGCAGAAAGGCATTTAACAAATCATTCAATTGAGAAATGCTCCTGGTTTTGATTTTTGAGAAAACCTGGCCGAGGACAAGGCGCTGCCGATCCGTTCTGTCGAAGTCTCCGTTCCCCACGTAGCGGACGCGCGCATAGCCCAATGCCTGTTTACCGGTCAAAGTCTGCTTTCCGGCAAAAGTAAGCTTCCCGCTGTCCTCCGGCAGCCCTTTCAAGTCGTTAATCCCCTCTATATAACCGTTTGTTACTTTGATTTCAGCATCGGTTATGTCAATATCAACACCCCCAACTTGATCAATAATGTCCATAAAAGAAAAAAAATCCACTGCAATGTACCTGTCAACATTTATCTTAAAGTTCTGCCGAATCGTGTTTAAAAGCAGGGCCGGCCCGCCAAATGCAATGGCGGTATTCAACCGATTTCCCAGTGCAACACCGGGAATCTGCAGATAGATATCGCGCAGCAAAGAGGTTGCAATAATTTTCGATGTTTTCTTATTAATTGAGATCAAAATCATGGAATCCGAGCGGCCTGTACTGCCCGCAACCCTTGTATCGCTGCCAATCAGCAATACATTGAACACATCTTTGTCATACAGCAGCGGCGTGCTGTTGATTGACAGATTTTCTTCAACTTGCCTGTTGAATGCGTCGATTTCTTCTCTGGGAGAATCCGATTCCGTATTATCGCCCGGCTCTGAACTGATTTCGGAAGCAAGTGGTTTAACACCCGGATCATATTTAATCTTATCCAAATATCCGTTAATGATGAGGTAACCGGAAAGGCAAAGAATCAATATGACACCGGCGATACTGCCGGCAATAATCATAACTTTTCTCTTGGTCACAATCTTGGTTTTCTCCAGCTTACTCATTGATTCATATCCTTCACGCGGAACATATCATATTTGTCTTCCAGCATCCATTGCGGGCAGAATATGTGTATGACCGCCAATATACTGCAATTCTTTATTCATAATGGTACTTATAATTTTCCTTGGTCTCCATCTTTGTTCCATTCAGGATGAACCCCAGAATTTTTATGCCCACTCTTTCCAGCGTTTCAATGGTTTTGACCAGTTCCGGATGAGTCGAAACCCCTGCCTGCACAATGATCACCACACCGTCGCTTATCCTGGCAAGCGCCAACGCATCAATTACAATATTGATTGGAGAAGTATCCATAATGATATAGTCATAATCATTTTCCAGAATTTTGAGCAGGTCCGCCATTGCGGTACTTGCCAAAATTTCAGATGGGTTTGGTACGGTTATCCCGCTGCAGATTACAGAGAGATTGGAATGCTCTGTAGGCTGAATGATGTCCGTCAGCTCACACATTCTTCCCAGATAGTTTGTTAATCCGGTCGTATTTTCCAGGTTAAAAAAATGGTTTATTTTTGGTTTACGCAGATCAGCATCAATCAGAAGCACCTTTACATCCACTTGCTGTGCCAGAGATATTGCAATATTAACAGAGGATGTTGATTTGCCTTCTCCTGTAAGAGAGCTGGTAAACACGATTTTTTTACAGCCTTCCTTTAACACGGAAAAAGAAAGGTTGGTTCTTGCCACCTTGTAGGATTCCGTGACCTGAAACTTCATATCCGGGTCCATCTGGGTATTTAATACCGTGTTTCTTTTTTGGTATCGTTTTTTCATTTTTTCCCCGCCCTGCTTTTCGGATATTTTTTACCTTTCGCAAATTGCCGATTAAAAGCCGGAATGGATGCAAGGATTGCAATGTTATATTTCTCCATAAGATCCTCTTCATCTTTAATTCTGACATTCAGAATATTGCGAAGTAATACAACAATGATGGAGCCCATTACAGCCAACAAAAACCCGACAGCACTGTTTAACACGATATTCGGAAAGGATGGATTGTCCGGCAATACTGCGGGATCCACAACTTTTAACGAAGCATTTTCTTTTAATTCACTGATTGTAGCCGGGGCAAGCATTGTAATCGCATCCGCAATGGTTTTAGCCTCGTTCGGATCATGTGCGGAAACCTGGGCCTGAAAAACTTCCGTATTATTTAATGAAGAAAAACTTATCATCTTACGGAACTGATCAACGGTATAGTTTACTTTGGACTGATCGATTACCTTATGATAAAAGCTGTTGGTTTGCAGCATTTCAATATATGTATTAACCACCTTTTGCGCATAATCCAGTGCATTAATATTCGCTGAAGAATCCTGACGGCTTTCCGGTGAAGAAACATAAAGCTTAACGGTTGAAATATAGGTTTTCGGAATTGCGAACTTCGAAAGACTCAAAGCCCCCGCAGAGCCAATTATTGCACAGATGAGGACGAATAAAATATTCTTTCGGACGAGCTGTAATAATTGCTGTAATGAAAGATCCATAGTTCCTCCTGATTGAACCGTAAAATTAAATTCCTCTGACATCACCCATAAAAGGCTTGTATAATTTCAAGCCGCAATCGGGACTGATTATTTATATGATCCGATGCTTTTTAAAATGCAATATCGAACAAAAAAAGTGATTTAAAAATAAAAACAGACATAATAAAAGAGCCTCCAGTTTTGGGGGCTCTTTTACTATGTACATTAATTCCGGAACAGTCCGGTCTCTTTCAATTTATCCGCTTTTTCATTTTCCCATTTTGCAAAAGCCGCCAACAAGGAGGGATTACAGCTCAGCCTTTCCTGTCGATAAGCCATCAAATTATATTACTGCTCCTGCAGCGAAAGAGTGCAATTCAAAACCTCTTCCAGTGTGGGGATGGAAACTGCAGCGCCTTGCCGCGACACCGCTATAGAAGATGCAATGGATGCCAACCGCAGCGCTTCGGCTGGGGGCTTGCCCGCCGCTACCGAGCTGATAAAATAACCTGTGAAAGTATCGCCCGCGGCGGTGGTGTCCACCACCGGCACCTTGTATATGCCATGCGACAGTGTCTGTGCTCCATCATGATAAAGCACTCCGTCCTTACCCACCGTCAGTACAATAACTGCTTTCGGGTATAATCGCGCCATTTCGGTCAGAATATCGGCAGCATCTTCTTTTCCGGTCAACTCTTTGCCTTCCACCTCATTCAGAAGGAACCAATGAACATATTCCAGCGGATACCCGGCGA
>JAEWBE010000133.1 GCA_023391275.1 Bacillota bacterium
GTTAAGAAAACAGTGCCGGCCCATGTTTTTTATTCAGTTTGCCTGATTCAGCGATAACTTTGGAAACAGCAGAATTTCCGGCTATTGTATATCCGCCGGATAAATTATATAATACCCCCATAGCAAATTAAATTTGGAGGAATGACAAATGGCCGGAAATAGAACAAGAGCTGAACTGATCAATATGCTTCTTGATGACAAGCAAGACAGTCGGATTGAAGAAGAAGAAATTCTGCATATTCTGCTTCAGCAGAAGCTGACAAAAAACATTGATAAACTGCAGAATGACAACCTGACATTCGGTGCGAGAATGGCTGATAACATTGCGAAATTCGCCGGCAGCTGGACTTTTATTCTTTTATTCGTTGCATGTCTTGCAGCATGGATTATCATTAACAGCCTGTTTCTGATAAAGCCGTACGACGCTTATCCGTTTATTCTTCTGAATTTAATTCTGTCCTGTGTCGCGGCCCTGCAGGCACCGGTTATCATGATGAGCCAGAACAGGCAGGAGGAAAAGGATCGGCTTCGTTCATTAAACGATTATAAAACCAATTTAAAAACAGAGATTATCATTGAAGATATTCATGAGAAACTCGATCAACTGCTTGCCAATCAGGATAAGTTAATTGAGAAAACAGATAAAATCGAAAAGCATATCAATCTGCAGAAATAGCAATCAGGTTTAGCTTTATGCCCGGTTTTATTTAATCTTCTCACCTTACAATCACTTGAATTGCAAGGCTTTCTATTCTGGTGAGCCATCGGAGATGCCCTCAACACTCGGATAAAAAATTGTGATGTCTATAAATCATTGCCGAATAGCGGTTAATAAATCGGAAGTGAACCGTAAGAACAGATTAATGTAGTTTCAAATACGACACTTCTGATTTCACCTGTTATGTCTCACTTTCGCGAAGGAGTATGGAACCGATCTGCTGGTTCAGCAGATTGGAATGAAAAAACAGTTGTTCACTGGCGGATGCCTCTTTCTCGGCGGTTACCGAATTATCCTGCACCACTTTTGAAATCTGCCCGATTCCCTGAGAAATCTGGGAAAATGTGCAGGTTTGCTGTTGAACTGCCTGTTTCATATATTGAATACTTCCATTTATTTTTTCTATTTCCACAGACGTTTCTTCCAGCGACTGAGCCGTATCGGAGGCAATCGCCAATCCTTCCTGCACCTTTCGGATGGAATTTTCAATCCAAGCCGAAGTTTTTTTCGAAGATTCCGCCGTTTGAACGGCCAGCCTGCGCACCTCACCGGCAACGACGGCAAACCCCTTGCCGTAGCTGCCGGCCCTTGCGGCTTCTACGGCGGCGTTAAGAGCCAAAAGATTTGTCTGAAGTGCAATATCATTAATAATATGAATAATTTTTTCAATTTCTTTTGATGATTGGCTGATTTCATTTATGGCTGAAAGCATTTCCCGCATCTGACCGTTGCCGGCCGTTATTTTCTGTGCAACCAGGTCTATGGAATCGGCTGCCAGTTCAATGTCTTCTGAATTTTTTTGAGCCGATTGAGAAACTTCCTCGATTGATGCAAAAAGCTGTTCCACTTCCCCTGCCTGCTCGGCGGCGCCTTTGGCGATAATCTGAGCGCCTTCGGAAACCTGACTTGCTTCGCTGTCTATGTTAACGGAAATCGTCCGAAAGGAAAAAAATGTTTCATTGAGGCTGTTCAGTATAATATTAAGCGCTTCCGAAACAGGCTGCAAATCTCCGGCAAAACTTTCAACTGATGCAACTGCCAGATCCCCCTGCGATACGCGGACTAAAACATTTGATATCTCATTTACGATATTTTGAAGCTCCTGAAACGCAGTGTTCAGCGCTTCGGAAAGGACGCCGATTTCGTCATGTGAAGTACAGCGGACGCGAACATCCAGTAACCCTTTGGAAAAACTCTGTGCCGTCTGCGCGGCTTCTTTTAACGGCTTGCTGATGGATCTGGAAATTCTGCTTCCCAAAATGGCAGACCCGGCAATCCCGGCCGCGGAAAAGGCCAGCAGTACAATACATAACGCCGCGGCAGTGCTTTGATTTTGCTCACTGTTCTGCTTCGCGGTCTGAATACGGTAATTCATAAAGCTGCTGTAAATATTATAGATTTCCGTTTCAACAGAATAAGTCTGCTGCAGTAAATCGTCCGCTTGAGCCAACTGGTTCCCGTCGGCATAGGTAAATACCTGCTGCAGCCGCGGCTCAAGCGTATTTTGATATGTTGTTTTCGCCTTTTCCAGCTTACTGACCCATTCAGGGCTGGTTTCCATCGCAAGCAGCTTGTCCTGACCGGATTTATACTTTTGGATATATGCTGCAAATTTCTCTTTATCTGCCTCAAAAAGATCCAGATTGTGAAAATTAATAACGGCATCTCTTGAAACAGACTGCATTGTGGAAAGATCAGTCAGCTCTTCGGTAATAACAGGCAGCGAGTCCATTGCCGTTTCGGTAACAGTGATTGAGTTTTTTAAACTTAACAGGCTATAAATTCCTATTCCTGCGATAACCGCTGTAATTGAAGACAGTAAAATAAATGCAAGCGCCAATTTTTTCGAAATTGTGATTGTTTTTTTCATACGTTCCCTTTCCAATACATAATAAGCGATAGCAAGTGGGTCACAAATACATATAAAATACAGGATAAATTTGAAACTCCATACTTGTCGTGATTATTATATAAAGCGTGTGTAAGCAGAACGTTAAAAACATCGCTCATTTCAGTTAATTTTTATTTACACTTCTGATCCGCAATGCGTCCGATGCAATCGGGGAGGTTCCCGGCTGAAAAATACGGAACAGCGTTTACCGTACGAAATGATCTGAATTTAACAAATGTTTTACCAAAATATAATCCGAATCGCAACTGATTTTAAACTTCGGATCCTATAATCATGTTTGTACATAAAAGTAAGAATAAAGGAGAGTCAAACATGAAAAAAGCGATTTCTTTGCTTTTAGCAGCAGTTACAATCTGCTTTACGGCAACGGCCTGTTCCAGCACAGCAGCCAGTACATCCTCTGCGGTTCCGGAGGCGTCATCGGCAGCCATATCCGCCCCCGCTTCTGAAACACCCGCTTCATCCGCAGCCACTGAAGCAGTTACGGGCAGCATTACCGCTTCCGGTTCCTCCGCTCTTTATCCTCTGGTCAAAGATGCCATCGGTAAATTCAAGAAAACCAACCCCGATGTTTCCATTACGCTGAATGCAGGCGGCTCCGGAACCGGATTAAAGCAGGTTGCGGACGGCACGGTGAATATCGGTAATTCCGACGTAGAGGCTGCGAGCAAACTGCCGGCAGATCAGGCGGCACAGCTTGTTGATCACAAAGTATGTGTGATCGCCATGGCGCCGATTGTCAATAAAGACGTTTCCGAAAAAGTAAAAAGTCTGGCAGCTCAGCAACTGGCTGATATCTTCACAGCTAAAACAAAGAACTGGAAAGAAGTGGGCGGCCCGGACGAACCCATTACGCTTGTTACCCGCCCGACCACATCCGGCACACGCGCGTTATTCAAGCAATACGCCTTGAACAATACGGAGGAAGCTTCCAACAAATCGCTTGAAACCGATGATTCCGGCACATTGCTGCAGAACGTCTCCAGCCACAAGGGCGCAATCGGATATGTCGCACTTTCCTACCTGATCAACAATACCAGCGTAAGCACTGTGAGTATTGATGACGTGGAACCCACATTGGAAAATGTATATAACGGTAAATACAAGGTTTGGGGCTATGAGCACATGTATACAAAGGGCGAAGCCACCGGCGCTGTCAAAGCATTGCTGGACTATATGCAGTCCGAAGAGTATGGCAACTCCGTGGAAACTCTTGGTTACAACGTCACATCAAAAATGACAGTCTCGAGATAGTGCCCCTTTCAGTATATCCCCAGTTTTTTAAGTACAGGTCGAAGGCCGGCGGGCGTGCCCGTCCGGTCTTTTGCCTTTATTACAAAGGATGCGTTGAAGTATGGCTAAAAAAATGGATTATTTATGGCGTTCTCTTGTTTCAATATGCGGATTATGCATCGTTGTACTCACGATAGCGATCGGCGCTTTTTTACTCTATAAAGGAATCGGAACCTTTACCGTTTATCATCACAGCGTCATGGAATTCCTTTTTTCCTCGGATTGGAATCCTGCGGATGACTTTATGGGGGGCGGTCGGGTCGGTGCGGCAATATTTATATTCGGTTCCATTGTTATCTGCTTTCTCGCCCTTCTTATTGCCACGCCGTTCAGTCTGGCCACGGCGATCTTTATGTCTGAAATATCCCCCAAATTCAGTTCAAAGATTTTACAGCCGGCGGTTGAAATTTTTGTCGGAATTCCGTCCGTCGTTTATGGCTGGGTTGGGCTGACCATTCTTGTCCCGTTTTTAGAAAGCCTCTTTCATCTGCAATACGGTTTTTCGGTGCTGGCGGGCGGTATCGTTCTGGCAGTAATGATTTTCCCCTCTATAACGAGCGTGTCCGCCGATTCATTAAGGAATGTTTCCGACGAATACAGGGAGGCCGCATACGGGCTTGGGTCAACGCGGTGGCAGACCATCCGACGTGTAATACTGCCCGCCGCGCGGCCGGGAATTTTAACTGCCATTATTTTAGGCCTGGCGCGGGCATTCGGAGAAGCTCTGGCCGTCGCCATGGTAATCGGTAAAATGAAAGCGTTCCCCGAAAACATACTTTCCCCGACAAATAACCTGACCGCAGCAATTGCGTCCGATATGGGCGGAGCTACGGAGGGGGGAGAATACAACCTTGCACTCTGGACAATGGCTCTTCTTCTTTTATTAATTTCGTTTGTCTTTATTTTGACTGTGCGTAAACTTTCTTCAAAAGGAGCAAAAGCAAATGAATAGTCGTCAGCATTCCATCGCGAAACATACCGATAAAATTATGACTGCCGTGCTCTATTGCATTGCAGGCTTTTTTCTGCTGTTACTCGCCGCGTTTACTGCTTACATATTGGTGAAAGGCTTCGCCGGTTTTCACGTTTCATTATTGGGATTTAATGAAAATGGAATCGGCAACCAGTTTTTTAATACCGTTTATCTGGTATTTCTATCACTGCTGATCAGTGTGCCCATTGGGATTATGGCCGGAGTATATATGGCCGAATATGCAAAATCGGGACGGCTGCCAAATTTCATCAGGACCTGCGTTGAAACCCTTTCCTCCCTCCCGTCCATCGTGGTGGGTCTTTTCGGATATCTGGTGTTTGTCGTGATGACACATGCAAGATGGAACCTGATGGCCGGTGCGATGTCTGTTTCCATTTTAAGCCTTCCGCTTATTACAACGGTAACGGAAGACGCTTTAAGAGCCGTCCCGGTAAGTTACAAGGAAGGGAGTTACGCGCTGGGGGCTACCCACGCGCAGACAATTATCAAGGTACTGATCCCCGCGTGTTTCCCACGGATTCTGACAGGAATTATTCTGGCGGCGGGGCGCGGCTTTGGTGAAGCGGCCGCACTGCTTTACACTGCGGGGATGAGTACGGATATCAACTGGTCAAACTGGAATTTAAGTTCTCCGCTGTGCCCGCTGAATCCATTTCGGCCGGGCGAGACACTCGCGCTGCATATCTGGGCCTCCAGAACAGAAGCGGTAGCGCCCAACGCGGCGCAAATAGCAAATATCTCCTCCGCCGTGTTGATTATCATGGTGTTTTTATTCAGCATCGGGTCAAGGGTATTGGGCGGAATTCTCAGTAAACGAATGAACGGAAAAGAGATTTAGGCGTGTCCCTTGGGGAAAATGCTGCCTGAAAATTTTATTTGGCCGAAACCGGCGTTTACCGCAATTGTTGGAAACGGCATAAATCCATGGTACGGGCAGGCCGATAAAATGCCTGTTTAAACTTCAGTTTAAACCTTATTTAAGGCTCTGTGAATTCCTTGAAATTCGCAAACCATGTCCGTATACAGAAATGGGAGACGTAAAGCGTAAGCTTTTCGCCTCTTTGACTGTATCCATCCCTGATGATACCGAGGGAAAGCGTCTAATTAAAATAACAAGGTCAGGGGATTGAGGGCGGCGAATGTACGCCGGGCAATCATTGCGGTATTGCTGGCGGGATTTATCGTTTTCCGGATTATTGATTGCTTCCCTCGGCGCCGTGACGGATGTAGCAATCTCTATTGCTTCCACCGTCAATGAGATATATAAAAAAACGCCCACTCTCAGCCGGATGGAGCTTTTTCGTTCCGGCATGAGCGTGGGGCGCGACATGATGAGCACAGTTCACGCCGCTCCCGTGCAGGCAGCAGCGGAAAGGTTGACTAACGCTTGCACGGAACCGGGATGCGAATCCGTACCCAAGGTTAAAATATCCTGAACCGCTCAATTTCATCATAATTCGGGTCCAGTCCTGCCCCCGGAACAGCATTAGGGCTGACCGTCCCGTCCCGGTTAATAACCATTGGATTTTTAAATATTTTATAGGTCATGGCGTCATACTGCAGAGGGTAAAATTCCAACAGAATCGCATTCGGTACCGCACAGGCCAGATGAGTATGCACCTGCTGCTGCCCATGGGGCGATATGTCAATATGATTTGCCTGAGCATACGCCGCTATTTTCATAAACTCGGTAATACCGCCCATGGTTCCGGCATCCGGATTCAAAATTGCTATGGCACCCGTATTGATCAAATCACGGAAACCGTACTGCGTATATTCGTTTTCTCCAGCCGCTATCGGTATGGAAGTATGTTTTTCCAGTTTTGAAAATCCGTCGTAATCATCCGGCATTACCGGTTCCTCAAACCAGAACGGATGATATTCCTCCGCTCTTTTTGCAAATTCAACCGCCTCATAAAATCTGTAAGCGCAATTTGCGTCGATCATCAGCCTGGTTTCCTCGCCGATGACTTCCCTTACCGCTTTCACTCTGGCAATATCTTCCCGAATGGACGCCCCGCCTATTTTCATTTTAACCGCGGATACTCCCCAGCTCCTGTATTCCGCCATCTCTTGCTGAAGTTCCCTGATTCCTTTGCCTTCGCTATAATATCCTCCGGCAACATAACACGGAATACGGTCTTTATGCCCGCCCAGGAGCTGATAAAGAGAAATATTGGCTGCTTTGCTTTTTATATCCCATAGCGCAATGTCCAAGGCAGAAATGCTCTGGGTGCTGATACTTCTCCGGCCGATATATTTAGGAACCCATAGCTTTTCCCAAATTCTTTCCGTATTGAACGGATTCTCTCCGATTAAAAACGGCTTAAAATAATCAACATAATCTATGGAACGGCTTGTTCCAAGACCGGTGATTCCTTCGTCGGTTTCAATTTTTACCAGCTTCAGTTCATTGTCCGTAAAGATATGTTTTCCGTTCCTGATTGGCGTTTTTTTTGGCCAGCGAAAGTATTCCGTTTTAATATCCGTAATTACCATTCCTGCACCTCCCGTATTCATATAAAAATGGCCATGTTATCCCTATATTAATAGTATAGACTTTGAAAGTCGGGCACTAAGAAGGAGCGGGGATTTTATCAATAAGTACCTGTCCCCGCTCCAATTCATTTTATTTTCATGCTTTCTGTGTTCCTGCGGCTTCCATCCTTGCCTGTATCATCGGCTTGATTCCGCCCGCTTCCAGAATTTTCAGAGCGTGATCGCCGAGACTTTCTGTTTTGATGGTTTCTCCTGTTTCAAGAATCGTAACTGTACCCGCCACCAGATCCACTGCTATTTTTTGGCCGTCTTTTACTTTTTTACTGATTCCCTTGCACACAATCAGCGGAAGGCCAAGATTAATTGCATTGCGGAAAAAAATCCTTGCAAAGGAGTCCGCCAGAATCACGCTTGCTCCCATATTAATCAATGCAATGGGCGCGTGTTCCCTGCTGGAACCACACCCAAAGTTCGTCCCTGCTACGACAATACCGCCTTTTACAAATTTGGAAGCAATCTGAGGGTTCACCCCGCTCAGGCAGTGGCTCCCTATTTCTTTTGGATCTGAAATATCCAGAAATCTTCCCGGATAAATTTGATCTGTGTCAATATTATTTCCTAATACTAAAACATTTCCTTCATAATTTGTATTCATCTTATTTTTCTCCTCAAAAAATCGTATTACAAAGTCGGGTCTGTAATAAAGCCGTTCAAGGCCGACACCGCCACCGTAGCCGGAGACGCGAGATAAAGGGATGATTCGCCGCTGCCCATTCTTCCGGGGAAATTACGGTTGGAAGCGGTAATGCAGACTTCCCCCGGAGCCAAAACGCCTTCATGGGCGCCAAGGCACGGGCCGCAGCCCGGTGTGGAAATGGTGGCCCCGGCCTCCATTAAATCCTGAATATATCCCTTGGCAACGCACTCCTTCATAACTTCGGCGGAGGCCGGAATGACAAGCAACCGGACTTCTTTGGGAATTTTTTTGCCCCGCAGAATGTTTGCGGCCACTTCGATGTCGGCTACACGCCCGCCCGTGCAGGTTCCGATCAGCGCCTGATTGATTTTCACTTTTCCCACCTGTTCAATGGGAACAACATTGTCAACGCTGGACGGCCGGGCAACCTGGGGACCCAATCCGTCCACATTAAATATATGACTTTCTGCATAAACATAATCTTTATCGGTATGGACAACTTCAAACGGCCGGACAGCCCTGGCCGTGACATACTCCATCACCTTGTCATTCGGCTGCATATATGCCGTTTTTGCTCCCATTTCCACCGCCATGTTGCAGACCACCATTCTGCCGGGAACATCCAGATTTTCCACATAGCTGCCGGTAAAATCAATTGCCTTATAAACCGCCCCGTCTGCTTTCATCTTGCCGAGAATATACAGGATGACATCTTTCGGCATTACTCCCGGTTTTGGAGTCCCGTCAATGCGGATTTCAATAATTTCCGGGACGCGCATCCACAATTCCCCGGTTATCATAATGGTTGCCAGATCCGTGGCCCCCACGCCGGTACCCATTGCACCGAACGCACCGTGAGTGGTTGTATGCGAATCCGTCGCAACCATAATCATACCGGGATAAACCAAACCCGCTTCCGGCATCACCTGATGACATACACCCATATTAATGTCAAAATGGAATTTCAGCTCCTGCTCTTCGACAAATTCCCTCATTGCTTTGTGATTTTGCGCAGCTTTTATGGTAGGGCAGGGCGCATAATGGTCAAATACAAATGCAACCCTTTCCTTATCCCATACTTTTGTCCCTTTCATTTCCCGGAATGAATAAATTGTCTGTAAGTACAAATCATTGATTTCAGCGAAATCAATTTTCGCCATTACGATTTCACCGGTGTTCACTGATTTTTTTCCACATGCCTTTGCTAAAATCTTTTCTAACGCATGCATTAAAAAGCCCCCTATTCTGTTTTAACTAACGTGGTTTCTTTGATTTTCTTATTCTTATTCTTATTTTTCTTTATGTAATTCCGGTCTTTTACTGCTTTTTACTCAGCACAGGCAGGGTAGAACCGCCATACGGCATCACCAGAACTCTGGCGCTTTCGCCCATCACTTTAAATGCCTGATCCAGTGCATGCTGTGTATGGTCAAAAGGCGTCATAAAAATTCGACTGGCCAAATCAGCATCTAATTCCGAAACAAGATAAATTTGAGCGGTTTCTAACGTTAAAGCAATTCCTGCCGCCTTGTGTCCCCCCAGCCTGAAATCTTTTTTAATCCGTTGCAGAATATCTTCCGGCGATTTCGCGCTAAGCATCCATTCTTCAAATACTTTTTCGCCCAGTCCTTCTTTCGCGGATCCTACCCAAATAATGATTCCGCCTTTTTTCACCGCGTGTCTCGCATTATCCAGGGCTTTCTGCATCTGATAAAGATTCAGGTCCTTGGGCATGCCGCCCTGAGAAACGACTACAATATCGGCCAGTTCCGGAATTGGCTTTGAGTAGGTCTGGTCAAGGAAGCGGCACCCTACGCGGTGTGCCTCAATATAGTCGCCCGCGACTGCGTAAATTATTTCTTTATGTTCGTTTAATACCACATTTACAATAAAATCAATCGGGCAATAGTGGATGGCATCTTCCAGGTCCGCCCTGACAGGACTGTTTACATTTGCGACCACAGCCGCGCTGTCAGTCAGCAGACTGTGATTGATCTGGATAGCCGCTCTGGAGGAAACTCCGGGCATAATGGCTTTTGCCCCGCCGCTGTATCCCACAAACCAGTGGTATTCAATATTGCCCAAACAGATCCGGCAATCCGCCTCCGCCACGACACGCGTCACATCAACCGGCGTCCCATGGGCGGTCGTCCCCATATGGACAAAATCATTGCCGTCTGCATCTACACAGGTGACCTTGCCGTAAACTTCTTCTCCAACCAAATGCTTCATTTCTTCCGCCGTATGAGTACGGTGGCTTCCCACGGCAAACACTACTGTTACCTCCGACAAATTTACATTTGCCTGCAAAAATTCTTCCAGCAATATTGGCATTACCGCGTAAGTGGGCATTGGTCTGGTAATATCACTGGTAATAACCACAATACGGTGTTTGCCCCGAACAATATCGGCCAGCCTGCCGGTGCCGATGGGATGATCCAACGCCTTCCTGACCACTTCGGAACCCTTCCCCTGTATTTTCACGGAATTTGCCATCAGCACGTCTATCACATTTGAATCCGGGATGGAAATTTTTTGAGTGGTATTTCCATAACCGATGTTTAACTCCATACAAATTCTCCCTGTTCATTTTTAATTCTTTTTAATAAACAAGAAAAAAAGCATAAGTTTACCAATCACCATCGTCTAAAAGGCGGTAGTTTGGATTTGCGGCCGGCATCCGGCTGAGATCCGGGTAATAAAATATCTCAGTCGGCTTGCCAGCAGCTATTCTTAATCAGGCCCTTGGGCTGCAACGCTTTTTTCCTTGATCCAATTATGCGAACATCGTTATTATTCCTTGCTTAATAACTCCGGATATGTTACAAGACCAAAAGGCTTTACGTGATAGGACTGAAGCCAGTTTGACCCGTGGCTTCTCCACGAATCGGGCCCCCAATAGGTCCACTTGATATCCGGAAGATGGACCTGCCCGAAGGTGTTGAACCGATTCCCATAAACCACGATTTCCAGCTTGTGATCCCCTTTGGAAACCACACCCAAATCCAATTTATGAGGAGCGAAAGCGATTCTTCCCATCTTTACCCCATCCAGCCAGACAGCGACCACATGGCCTTCGTACCTTGGAAGAAATAATTCATAGGATTTGTCCGTTTCCACTGATATTGTAAATTCATAAACCAGATTCCCGCTATAAAATGGATATCCCTGATAAGTGACGTCCCCGATTTGAGGAATATCCCCGCCCTGAATAATCACCGCTTCATCGCCGTGCAGCTTTACCTGAAAGTCTCCCAATAAATAAAGCGATTCCAAATTTGTTAAGTTCGTATACTGCATTTGCAGTTCCAGATAATTTTCACCTTTTGCAATACCCGGAATTTTTAATTTCTTGATGGACTTATCCACATAGTATCCTAAAATATTATCAGAAGGCACCGGATTTCCGTTTAAAACAATCGTCAGATCCTGCGGTCTTTCAATTGCAAGCACAGCGTCACAATCTGTTTCTGAATGGATTACATAACGCAGCTTCAGCGGATATTTTTCCAGTTCTTCCTCCGCCATCGCCCACGGCTGTTTAACTGTTTTAAAAGAGCGGACTGGCCAGCCCAACTTGTTCCTGATATAGGTATCAATGCGCAGGATATTCTCCAGCGGCTGCCAGTCTTCTTCACAGAAGCTCCACTGCGCCTTATCCAGCAGGTACACATTCGGTTCCTGAGGACGGACATTTACCGGTTTGGAAAGATATATTTTTTCTTTTTCAACGCTGTGGATTTCTTGCTGCTTCTCTGGGGATTTGTCCGCATTCTGCAAAGGAACCAATTGGAAGAGGAAGCTGTCCTGTTTGAATATTTCCATACGCAGATAAGTTTTCCCGCCCTGACAGGTGCTTTCCATTTTTTTAATCTTGCCGCTCAGGGTATCATATAAATGAATTTCCCAATTCCCGTTAAAGGAGAGGTTCGCCACATCCGGCCACTCCGTATCCTGTGCCTGACTGTAGGCGTGAGCCAGAAAGACCCACATTTTGTTGCCGTCCAGTCTTTCCTGGTGCAGTAAGTAATTCAGCCTTGCTCCCGGAAGGATGTCACAGTAGAATACGCGGTAATCGTCCGGAAGATTCCTGGAAATCAGCGTCGCATCCATAAACCGGTATTCCTGCAAAGCCTCCATCAAATCATATTTTGTATATGCAATCGTTTTACACTGCTTTGCCAACTGTTTCGGTTCCTCTGAAGGGAGCGCGTCCAGATGGGACGGAATCTGCCCCATAAAAACAACATTGCCGCCTTTTTTCTGAAACTCCTCTAACTTATGCAGTGTAGTGCTGCGAAGAGTTACGCAGCCGGGTACTATGATCACATCATATGCCATGGCTCCAACACGGAATACCGGTTTATGGTCGCCCAAATCCGGTTCATCCGCCAGCAGCGATTCCGAAATATAATCATATTCCAGTAAGCCAAACAGCATCCAGTCCGCTAAATCGGAAAATTGCTGATCCAATCCCTTACGGATTGCATCATTTTGCGTGTTCACACCCCAGAACAGCCAATAAGACTCAATCGGATGAATAATTCCGATTTTTACATTTGGCACGCCTCTGGTCAATGCGGTATTTAACCGGGCAAAATGATCGGATATCAGTGGGTATTCTTCATACCATGGGGATTGGTAATTGAAACTGGAGGGAAAGTCCCTTTTTGCCTCCCCTTCCATGGAAACCAGGGATAAATGCGGAACGCGGAAAGTTACGCCCAGCGCCGCCTGCCAGTCGCCCTGTACCTTATAGCCCTTGAAATCAAAATGCCAGTTAGTCACGCCGTAAAGCTCCGACATAATGCCCGGGCAGGCCTGCTGATGCGCTACGCTCTGACACTGTTTCAATGTATTAAAATAGTGGTCATCCCGCAGCATATCAACGCCGGGAAGCTGAAAACCACGGTAGAAACGCATGGTTTCCCCAACCGCGCGCGTTTGCAGGTACAAAGAATCCTCCCAGAATACATGACCGGTAAATACAATGTTATGATTCTTACACCATTCCCCGATTGTGTCGGAAAATGCGGTTACAAACCGCTCGCAGACATGGTCGTGATAATGGTATCTTGCCTGAGACACTCTTGAGTCAGTCAGATTCCAGACAAGTTCCGGAATTTTCTCTAAAATATGATATCCATATGTTTGATAAAAGGTCTGGTCGAAATCATCGGTATACGGAAAATTGACACACTCCCGATCATCCGGCGACACAAGGGAATCTTTTCTTGTAAACTGCGGTTCATCCGTAAAAATAGCCGGAATCGACGCGCCAAATTTATCCCCCATATGGCGATAATAATTTTCGTAAGTAACTTCAATAAATCTTTCCACCGCTTGCTTATTTAAAGTATCCAAATAAGTCTGTCCATTGTACCATGGACTTTCCTCACTGATCTGAAGGTAAGCGTACCAGACATTTTCCCCGGATAATTCATCGGTGGGGGAACAGACATAGTCTTTTAAAAATCCTTCCTGAAGATTGATTTTAAAAGAGCCTAAAACGTATCCTTTTAAAGTACTGGGTTCACCCGGAATATGCCTGGCTGCCTTTTCTTCGAATACCTGGCGGTTTTTCTCAAAACCCGGCAGTTTGCAGGGAGAAACCACCATGGACCTTGCCCGGTAACGAATCTCTTTTGTCACAATTCCGCCTGCCGCGCCTGAAGGCCAGCGGTCTTCATCGTACAGGTAGCACAGCATTCCTTCCTCTTCCGCCGTCCGGTCACATTCCTTAACCAGTTCCATGAACTTTTCACTCAAGTACTCTGTCGCCATGCCCGTTCTGGAATGAGAAAAGAAGCCGCCCATCCCCATTTTTTTTAAATATGTAATCTGCTGTTTCAATTCTTCTATGTCAAGCTTACAGTTCCAGGCCCAAAACGGTGCCTCCCTGTATTCTGATGTGGGATTCTGAAACAACTCTTCCTTGAATTCTTTAGATTTTTCTGAATATAGCGCCATGTTCTCACACTTATCCTTTCACTGCGCCCGACACCATACCAGCTTCAATTCTTTTGTTAAATACAATGTACAAGATTAAAACGGGGATGGAAATCAACACGACATCTGCAAATATCAAGTTCCATGAACTTTCAAACATCCCGTAGAAAGTATAAATCGACAGTTGGACAGTCACATTCTTGCTACCTGGAAAGAAATATAAAGGATTCGTAAAGTCATTGTAAACATGCAACGACACCAGTACAATCACAGTAGAAATAACCGGTTTTGCCAAAGGGAGAATGATATTAAAAAACAGTCTGATCGGCCCACATCCATCAATAATACCCGCCTCATCTATTTCCTTCGGGATGGACGGAAAATATCCCCTGAACAAAATTGTTGCAAAACTGGTCTGTGTCGCCACTTCCACCATGATTAATCCAAACAAAGTGCCGTTTATGTTAAGCGACTGAAGCAGCCGATAGGTAGGTACGATTGACACCGGTATAATCAGGCCCGCCAGAATAAAAAAATTCAATACCGAGGATAATTTATCTTTACGTCTTTGAATGATATATGCGAGCATTGAGGTGAACAAAATAACGATACAAACACTGATCACCGTCAATAAAATGCTGTTTGCAAAAGCGCGCAATACCAAATATTTGCTTGTTGTTAATACTTTCGTGTAATTTTCGGCAATCTGTGAAAACTGAAGCTGCGCCGGAAAATTAACCGACATTAACCCTGCTTCCTTCTTTGTTTTCAATGAGTTGACAATAACAAAATAGAAGGGAATTAAATATATGACAACCGTAATGCACACTGCTACTATTTGCCATACAACGCTGCTTAAACTTTTGTTGCTTTTACTCATTACAGCTCGGCCTCCTTTTTCCCAAGGTATCCATACAGCGGGAACGCGATTGCCGTTATAATCAGGAACAGGATTACGTTACCAACCGTTGACAGCCCGTATAGACCGGCCGCGAACATCCGGTAGGTAACCGTTGTCATCAGCTCTGTGGTAAAGCCGGGGCCGCCGCCTGTTGTTGAGTATACCAAATCAAAATTCCTAAGACCGCCGATTAGTGAAAGTGTAATTACCGAATTCATTGATGTACGGATCAGCGGAAGCGTGATAAACCAAAACTGCTGGCGGGAGTTAGCGCCGTCAATTCTCGCGGCCTCATAGTAGTCCTTGGAAATCGACTG
Organism: Bacillota bacterium; assembly: GCA_023391275.1. Classification (GTDB taxonomy): domain Bacteria; phylum Bacillota; class Clostridia; order Oscillospirales; family Acutalibacteraceae; genus Caproiciproducens. Next base: position 15,281 of record JAEWBE010000133.1, read on the forward strand.
AATCCCTGTTATGTAGATTAAGGTCGCAACGCCAAGACCTTTCCATATGTCGATCCCCATAACGGAAAAAAGAGCGATTTTCCCATCTGTCAGCCAATGAACTCCCGGAATACCGAATACTTCCAGAAATTTATTAATCAAGCCTGTCGTTGGATGCATTAAGCTCTTAAAAGTAAAACCGACCGCTAATGCGCTAAGTAATGTTGGGAAAAAAATAACTGTTCTCAAGTATCCCTGAACTTTTAAGCCCTTTGTTAAGAGAACCGCCAAAAGCAATGAAATGACTACTTTTCCCAAGCTCGTGCCAAATCCATAAACAAGAGTATTTCTTAGCCCTATCCTTAAAGATGGTTCTGCAAAAAACGCCTTATAATTATCCCATCCTATAAATTCCCAATCAGTCAGTGTCCATCTTGTAAAACTATAGAAAAACGATGAAAAAGTCGGAACGATAAAAATTGTAAAATAAACAAGCAATGCCGGGATGATAAAATATAATGGATACATTCTTTTCTTAGACCTTGATAATCTCATATGCATTCCCCTTTCTGTTACTATTTTAAACAAAAGGTTCTATTCTCTTATCGACAACAGAACCTTTTGTTACATTAACCAATATGAATCCTTGATTCCCTTGAAAAATCAACTGTCAGAAATTCACAGGTACCGAATTATTTCCATCCATCCAGGCCGAGCTGGATTGCGACCTTTGCATTGTCCTTGTCAATCTGCTGTACTGCGTCCTCCGGTTTAATTGCACCGCTGGCAGCCTCGACACAGATATTAGGCGTATTGGAGCCTTTGACCGGAGTTACGAACTCCTGTGCCGGATACCAGTTCCCCTTGGAATAATAATCAATCGCTTCTTTAATACTGGTAGCGACATTCGAAGGATACTTGGCATTCTTAACCATGACAGGTCCGGCCATGGACTGCTTTGCAAAGTATACGTCAAGCCCCTCCTGCGAGGTTACATAAGCCATCCAGAGTTTACCTGCTTCTTTTACCTGATCATCTGCATTTTTAGCAATATACCAGCTGTGCGGCATCCAGACTGTGATTCCTGTTTTCGCCGGATCATCACCGGGAGTCGCGAAGAACCCGATATCCTCAACCGCTTCCGGATAGTTTGCGGCCAGAACATTGACCAGTTCTCTTGTCAGCAGGCAATAGTGGGCGCCTTTTCCTTCTGCAAGCATTTGAATTGCCTGATCGCGGTTAGTGGAAAGATAATCCTCGTTGTAATATTTATTTGTTGCAATGTCCGCCATTTTCTTAAAGGAGTTGACGTAGCTCGGAATGTTGATGAGCCTTACTTTATTGGCGGTATATTCCTTTTCGAAATTCGGATATGTTGTATGAACATTATAGAAATCTGTCAGCCAGATCATCTGAGCCGTGGATTTTATATCGAAAGAACCCAGGACCGCTGTATAACCCGCTTTTTTAATTGCATTGCAATTTGAAATAAATTCCGCCCAGGTCTTTGGTACGGACAAGCCCAATTTGGAATATATTTTTTTATTGTATGCCATACCGCCGGCATACACCGGCATTTCGGGCACTCCGTATGTTTGACCGTTCAAAGTTACGCTGTTGCGGTAAATGTCTTCCAGATTATCAAGGAACTTTTCACCGGTAACAGGCATCAGATTGTCTGCCGGGGAAAGATTGTTTAACTGTGCCCCGGAATGCCAGTCAACCAGTCCGTTCAGCTCCCCGGTGGCGGCCCGCGCCGTGATTAACGTCTCAAAATTATCATCAGATACCTCTTCAACCTCAAACGATACGTTATACTTTTTTTCAAATGCCGCTATTTGATTCCGAACACCGTCATTAATCAATGGGCCCACCAGCATTGGTACCGTTAAAGTATCGGTCCAACTGACCTTCTGTTCCGCCGCCCCGGCACCCGAGGCATTTTTGGCGCTCTCCGATGTAGCCGCCGCACTTTCACCGGCATCTGACGCCTTGCTTCCACACCCTGTGAACGCCCCGATCATACAGATTGCCAATAATGCAGCCAATAATCTTCTTCTCATTCTTCTTCTCCTTCTCCATTTTAATTTGTACCGATATTGCTGATTCCGACACGTTTGTTTTCGTGTTCCGTGTCATTTCGATTAACATTATAGCATTCGCATTAAATAAAAAGGAAGGTAGAATGTGACATAGTCATGTGTAAATAATGACACTATGCTCACATTCTACCTTTTACTTTTTCATATTTTCTTTGGCTTATATATGGAACTTTTTAGCATATTCTGAAGGCGATAAATCCGTTCGCGCTTTAAATACTTTACTGAAATATCCGGAATCGCTGAATCCCAGCATCAACGCCACATCCTTTGTCAGAACCTGCGGGGACTTTTGATAAATCTTCTGTGCCTCCTGAATTTTGCACTCCAGCACAAAATTGTAAAAGGAAGTGTCGGCGTATTTACGAAACAGGCGATTTACATAAGTCTGGGAAATATAAAAATTATCCGTAATATCCCGCAACCGGATATTTTCCCCGATATTTTTATAAATGTAGTCCTCGATATTCAGGAATAAGTTTTTGGATTCCACCCGGTAATTACTTTTATTATTCAGGAAATCTGCCAGATAATCGCATAAGCCAAATAATATTTCACTGATACTTCTGGCATAAATATACAGTTCCTCCGTCTGGTCAATCGCCTCCTGCAAAAAATTCTCCCGTTTTATGGAAGCATTGCCCGCCACCAGGCTCAGTATCTCCACAATACAGCGGTTCATCCAGTTCAGCGGCGCATTTTCCTTTTCCCACTGGTCAAACAGCAAAATCAGCTCGTTTTTAAATTCCTCCCATTGCTGCCCTTTCAATATGGTAATCAGCCTGCCCCGCAATTTGCTGTCAATTCCGGCATATGATTTTTCCTCAAAGGAACCGCCATGGAAAACAGCTGTTTTCCCAACCACAATATGCTGATCCAACATATGGTATAATTGCAAAATTACATCTTTCAGGCCCTCCGGGCGCGTGTTCAGCGTATCATAGATACATGTAAAATAGGCGAGCCCTCTTCTTTGTTCTCCGTAGTCCTCCAGGGACTGACGAAATTTCGTAAAATACTGTTTGTTTAATATCAGGATTTTCTCATTTTCAAATCGCCCGTCACAAACATAATACGTTCCCAAATCCCATTCCTTCAGCTTTTCAAAGACCTTCGGGCTCAGATCCAGCAAATATTCCCCACGGCTGTTGACGTTTAAATAGCAGCTGCGCAGCAC
>JAEWBE010000029.1 GCA_023391275.1 Bacillota bacterium
CTTCCGTATCCTGCTTCAATGTGGTGAGCCGCGGTTTGATTACCTGTGAAAGTGCAATACCATCATAGCCGGCAATGGAAATATCCTCGGGGATTCTCAGCCCTGCCGCTTCAATGGCTTCAATTCCCCCAAGCGCGGCATAATCATCCGGCATAATAATGCAGGTTGGCCGCTCCGGAAGATTTAAAAGCTGATTGACGCTTTGCCTGGTCGCAGCAGGATCATGGAAAGCGGCGCATACCAAATACTCCGGGGGAGTGTTAACCCCCAAATCCATGAGTGCCCTGCAAAAGCTGGCGAGGCGCTGCTCCGAAACCGCCGACTTTTCGCCGTGGACATATGCAATTTTTCGGTGTCCTCTGCTGAATATGTACTGAACAAGATCATGCATCCCCTGCACATTGGCCGAGTTAATGCTGGTGTGATTGTTGAACAGGTGATCAATTGTAACAACCGGCAAACTGCTGTTTACCAGTTCAACCACTTCCGGCTGCTGGAAGTCGATGCATGCGATACACACGCCGTCAAAATTGCGGTATTTGCAGTGTTCCAAAAAAGTCATTGGTCGGTTTCCAATATTAATATTGTGATTGATAAACGTTATATCGTAATAATGTTTTTCCGCTTCCACTTTAAAGCTGTCCAATACGGCGGCGAAGTAATCGTGTTTTAGCCCGCTTTGGGCATCGTCAACAAACAGCATGCCGATATTATACGTGCGGTTTGTTTTCAGCGCCCGTGCGATGGAATTTGGAAAGTAACCACATTCTTCCGCCGTTTCCAAAACGCGCTGCCGCGTTTCCTGACTGATATCACTGTAGCTGTTCAATGCTTTGCTGACTGTTGAAATGGATAAACCGCATTTTTCTGCGATGTCCTTTATATTTGCCATTGGGATACCCCCGTTCATAAAATCTCTAAATCGTTTTCGTGACATTAGTATAATCTGTTATTAACAATTTTTCAAGTGTTTTTTTAAAATTAATGGATAATATTATTTTTAATTTTTCATATATGACTAATAAATGCTCGTTTAGTACAAAAACTATTTTAGCTCTAATTATTTACGAAAATATTTTCGTAAATAATTAGAATCAAACTTTACCAAAACGTTAATACACAGGAATCGCATAAAATTATTTAGATATTGCAACGAATTAAAATTAAATAATTTATTTTGATATAAAGTTGATTTATTTATAAAATGTTACAACAAAAGCGTCTTTTTTAGTTTATTTTATCTGCTGAATCTAAAATAGTACTTGATTTTATTTGAATTATGCCTTACTATAACAATAGAGAATACTGGTTTAATGTTTTGTTTTAATTTCTAAAACGTTTTCGTAATTAGCTGGAAACAAAGCATCAGGAGGAACTGTTTATGAAGTTCGGACATTTTGATGACGCGCGCAGGGAATATGTAATCACCCGACCGGATACTCCGTACCCATGGATTAATTATCTGGGAAACGAAAACTTTTTTTCGCTTATCTCGAACACGTCCGGTGGATATTGCTTTTATAAGGACGCACGGCTGCTCCGCCTTACGCGCTATCGATACAACAGTGTGCCGACCGACGCGGGCGGGCGCTATTTTTACATAAATGACGGCGACACTGTCTGGAATCCCGGCTGGGCGCCTTCAAAAACGGAACTGGACCGTTATGAGTGCCGGCACGGGCTGGGCTACAGTATCTTTCATTCGGGCAGGAACGGTCTTGAAGCGGTACAGACTTCCTTTGTCCCGATTGGGTCGGATTGTGAAGTACATCGCCTTACTTTTAAGAACACGACTGGTCGGATGAAGAGCTTTCAAGTTTTCTCCTTTGTAGAATTCTGCCTATGGAACGCGTTCGACGATATGACAAACTTTCAGCGCAACTATAACCTTGGTGAAGTGGAGGTTATCGGAAGTGCAATTTATCATAAAACGGAGTACCGTGAACGCCGCAATCATTATGCGGTGTTTAACGTAAATGCACCAATTAATGGCTTTGACACCGACCGCGAATCCTTCCTTGGCATGTATAACGGATTTGATAAACCGGATGCGGTGATCGGCGGCTCCCGCAATTCCGTTGCAAGCGGCTGGGCCCCCATCGGTTCACACTGCATAAAAGTGGCGCTTGCTCCAGGCGAGGAGCAAAGCCTGATCTTTGTTCTTGGCTACTGTGAAAATCCGGAGGATCAAAAATGGGAAGCGCCGAATGTGATCAATAAAGCACCGGCTGAAAAACTTTTAAGCGCATTTGCGACCGATGAGCAGGTTGACGCTGCGTTGAATCGGCTGAAGCTTTATTGGGATGATCTGCTTTCTGTTTATCATGTGGAAAGCGAAGATAAAAAACTGAATCGCATGGTGAATATCTGGAACCAATACCAGTGTATGGTAACCTTCAACATGTCCCGTTCCGCCTCCTACTTCGAATCCGGAATCGGCAGGGGCATGGGTTTCCGTGATTCCACGCAGGATTTGCTTGGATTTGTACATCTGATTCCTTCGCGCGCAAAGCAGCGGATTCTGGATATCGCCGCGACGCAAATGGAAGATGGAAGCGCCTACCATCAGTACCAGCCGCTGACCAAACGGGGCAATCTGGATGTGGGCAGCGGCTTCAACGATGATCCGCTTTGGCTGATCTTCGGGGTTGACGCATACCTGAAAGAGACCGGCGACTGGCCGATTTTAAAACAGCCGATTCCTTTTGACAACGATGAAGCCAAAGCCGCTCCATTACTGGAACATTTAAAACGCTCTTTTGATTTTTTGCTCAGTCACCTTGGCCCGCACAAGCTTCCTCTGATTGGGCGCGCCGACTGGAACGACTGCCTGAACCTGAACTGTTTTTCCAAAACGCCGGGTGAATCTTTTCAAACCTGTATGAATTTTGAGAGCGATGTTGCCGAGTCTGTTTTTATCGCCGGTATGTTTGTAGCAATCGGGCCGGCATATGCCGAAATCTTCCGCCGGGAGGGCTTTCCCGATGAGGCACAGCGCGCGGCGCACGAAGTGCAGAATATGACCGAGGCAATTTTAAAAGACGGGTGGGACGGGGAATGGTTCCTGCGCGCATACGACGCATTCGGCAATAAGGTGGGAAGTAAGGACTGCGCCGAAGGAAAGCTGTTTATTGAATCACAGGGCTTTTGCGTGATGGGGGGGATCGGAGTAAAAGAAGGACTGGCGGAACGCGCGCTCGATTCCGTGCATCAGCATCTTGACACAAAATATGGAATTGTGCTGAACTGGCCATCCTACACTGCCTATCATCTTAATTTAGGTGAAATTTCCTCCTATCCACCGGGATATAAAGAGAACGGCGGTATCTTCTGCCATAATAATCCCTGGATTTCCATTGCGGAGACGGTCATTGGCCGCGGCGACAAAGCTTTTTCCGTGTACCGCAAGACCTGCCCCGCCTATTTGGAGGAAATCAGCGAAATACACCGCACCGAGCCGTATGTTTACTCCCAGATGATCGCCGGGCGCGACGCGCCGAGGTACGGGGAAGCTAAAAACTCCTGGCTGACCGGTACGGCTGCCTGGAGCTTCTATAATGTTTCCCAGTTTATTCTGGGAGTCCGTCCGCAGTTTGACGGCCTTCAGATTGATCCCTGCATTCCTGCACAATGCGGCGGGTATACTGTGGAACGCCGATTCCGCGGTTCCGCCTATGTAATTGAAGTGAATAACGAAGCGGGCGTACAAAAAGGCGTAAGAAGCATCCTGTTTGATGGCGAGCCAATCGACGGGAATATCCTGCCTGTTCCAAGTGACGGCAAAAAGCATATGGTTCATGTCTGCATGGGATAAAAATAGATTGCCTTGTTAAAAGTACGGGTTCACATGGCGGCTGTTAATTGCTGTATCTTTTTTGCGGCGCAAAGAACAAGATATTGCTCGTCGGTTAGTTGATGGCCGTCTGTATTTTTTAAAATCAGATGACTTTTCAAATATGCGGAGGCAACAATGCAGGAACGATATAGTTTGCAGAGGCTTTTGTCCCTGGAATTCATTTGTCCTCTGGTAAGGTAATTGGAACCATAGCAGGTAGGGCAGATGGAAAGAACTGGGCAGTCTTTACAGTCAGCGTCTTCAAAAGCATCCGTGCGTTTAAAATCCAGATCCGTATATTGCGCCGCGTTGTCTTTGCCGGCGGCGAGCGGAGTAAAACATTGGCACGGATAAAGTTTTCCTTCAGTGGTATATGTTTTCATGGATTCTCCGCACCCACACCATTTTGAATTTGCACCTGCGTCTTCAAAGCACAATCGTTCAATTTGGTAACTAAAGAGAGTACAAAGAGGTTTTTCCGGGTGGCTGAGATAATACCGGGCAAGAATTGCAAGCTGCTCATTCAGTACGTCCAGAAATGCAGGATTGCTCCAGTCGATTCCCTGCGCGAAAGTTGACGTTACAAGAAAATCCTGCTCCTGTAAAAAGATAATCCCTTCTGCAAGCGAGGCGAGTGTTTCCCTGCTGATCGTCATTTTGATCGGTTGTTTCGGCCAGCATCTCTGAAAAAAATGGGTGTCAATGCTGTCAAAGGAATTACTTCGGTTCAGGTTGTGCATTTCTCTGGTTCCGTCCACACTCAAACTGCACCAGAAGTCCTGTTTGTGCTTCTCTAACCAATTTTTTATTTCTCCCTGCACCAGTACGCCATTCGTAGTAGCAAAGCAAATGAACTTCTTTGGCCATTTTTGGCTGTGCAGGTATTCGTAGGCTTGCTGTATCAAAGGAAAATTTGTAAAGGGTTCTCCTCCGAAGAAATCAAAAACGATTTCCGAATAGCCGTCATCAGCGGAGAACTCGTCGTCAATGATATTTTTTATGGTTTGCCAGTCCATTTTACTACTGTTTTTACTGCCCTCATAACAATAAGTGCAGTTCAGAGGACAGCTGTTGCTTACAATAATCATAACGTTTTTACGAACATTCAAACGTGCCGGCATGCTCATAGGGTTCACTCCTTGCGCAATTCAGTTTTCTTAATGGCGGCGGGCGGAAAGCCCGCCGCGCATTTCCTTAAAACAACAGGGTGCAGTCGGATTTCAGAGACTCATATTCACAGGTTCCTCCGCAGTCGCCGGAACAGGTTCCGCCGCACGGGCAGGAATTTGCATAAACCAAAGAATACTTCGGCTCTCTGATATCCATGTTTTCACGGATAATTCTGTCGATGCTTTCCATTGCATCATCTTCGAGCTTTAACAGTTTTGAACGCAACATTTCAATTTCTCCTTTTGATTAGAATATTAGAAAAAGCTCTGAAACCAGTTCGTTTAGCCGCATTTCCGGGCTGTGCAAATTGTATTTTGCACTTCGGTTCCATTTTACCGGCAGTTCTTTTCCTTGACTTTATTGTACAATATCTGACGTTATAAAGATAATACTAAATTTATTATTTTAGCAGTAAATATGCTAAAATAAATATGCAAAGTCCTAAAAAAACGCCTTTCCATCTTAAGGGACCTGGAATATAATTAAAAAAGGGGTGGAATTTTGGAAAATGAAAATATTGATAGATGTTTTACATTCGCATCCCTGTGCGAATGCTTACAATCTCTCTATCAGGAGCCCAGGTCAAAAGATAATCTGAACATAACCTGCGGAATGGTTATGGGAGACGACCGTCTTGAAATTGCAAAAATGATGAATGAGACTGATCTCAAAGCAGAAAAGGGAGTATCCTATCAGGCAAAATTCTATAAGGGATGCGGATATTCAGTCCGTGAATCAATTGCTTTAGCCGTGAATGACAATGATGAAACCGAGTTGGCCCAGCTTACATACCCGAAAAAAAATGACTCCAATTTACGGAATCTTAGAATTTCCCATGCCTTTTTGTTTGCCGGAATCCTTAGAACTTCTCCGAATATTGCTAAAAGAGTTTTGGAGAATCAATTACAGCTTCCCAAATCGGTTCGTTATTTTCCGGGCATGGAAATCGTTCTGTACAATGCTTTGTTTCATTCACCGATTGGACACGATGAGCATATTGACCGATGGAAAGGCGACGAGGAAAAGCTGCAAACCATCCTGATCGATGACTTTACTTTCCAAACACGCTTTTGCGAAAAAATCTATCAGGAAATTAACAAAGATGAGGACTATACCTTTACCCCGGTACATTCAAGCAAAAATGCAGCCAACCGATTTTATCAGCTTATGGTGTGCAGCTGCGTCGCATATCAGGTCAAAAAAGAAACTGAAGCATGGGTGCGGCTTATTTGCGCTCAACTGCCAGGCGAACTTTTGCTGTTTTTACAAAATAAGAAGAGTGAACTTGAGAATGCATGCAATTCCTTTCAACAGGTGCTTCAGCTTGCGCT
>JAEWBE010000092.1 GCA_023391275.1 Bacillota bacterium
CTGTTTGTGGACGGTACGCATGAAAACTTCGACCTGCTCGAACAGTACCCCGCAACCGAGTGGAACGGCGGCCGGGCGCGGCATATCTGCGGTACTTTGTACCATCTGATGCGCGGTCAGGTTTTTACGATTGAAGGCAAAAGATTTTTTACTTTCGGCGGGGGGGAAAGCAGCGAGAAGCAGATGAGAATCGAGGCCGGAAAATGGTGGGAGCAGGAAATGCCCAACATTGACGAAATGCGGGAAGGCGTGAAAAACCTGCACGCTGTGGATATGAAGGTCGATTATATTATTACGCATGAGCCCGCTCCCCGGGTAACGTACCACTCTGTGAATCCAAAGGAAAATACAAATCAGCTTGAAGCTTTTTTTGATCAGCTGGTCAGGCAGGTTCAGTTCAGCAAATGGTACTTTGGCGCAATTCATGTTGACCGAAAAATAACTGCGAAAAATTTCGCGGTGTTTAACGATGTGCTTCCCGTTGAGGAGCCGCAGGGTAAAAGGCGGCGGCCATGAAAGTATTTCATACCTCCGACTGGCACCTTGGCAAAATGATTTACGGGCATTCCCTTCTGCCGGATCAGGAGTATTTTATTGAGGAAGTGTTTCTTCCCGCGATTCGTACCGAACACCCGGATCTGGTAGTGATTGCGGGGGACTTGTTTGACCGCCAGATTGCGCCTGTGGAGGCAATCCGGCTTTTTGACCGCTTTCTGTCCGAAGTGAGTGCGCTGCATGTTCCGCTTGTCCTGATTTCCGGTAACCACGACGGGGCCGAGCGAATTGCCATTGGCACCGGCCTGCTGCGGCAGAGTGGGATTTACATTGGCAGCAGCATTGCCGATGTGTTTCAGCCCGCCGTGATCACGGCGGGGAAGGAAACGGCGCATGTTTATCTGCTTCCTTACTGCGAGCCCGCCGCGGTGCGTCAGTTCCTGAAAAAAGAGGAGATTAAAAGTTTTCAGGAAGCATACGATGCACTGCTTGGCCGTGTGCGTGCGCAGATGGATGACAGCGTGATAAATATCCTGCTTGCGCACTGCTTTGTTATGGGCGGTGCGGTGTCCGCTTCGGAAAGCCCCACCTTTGTGGGCGGAAGCTCGGAAGTAAACCCTTCGGTGTTTGAAGGCTTCGACTATGTGGCGCTCGGGCATTTGCACGGGCCGCAGCGGGCGGGGAAAAACGGACGCTATTGCGGTTCTCCGCTGAAATATTCCTTTGACGAGGCCGGTCAGCGCAAATCCTTCACAATATTGGATATACATAAAGGACTGGCAGAGGTCAGCGAATTCAGCCGTCCGCCGCTGCACGATATGCGTGTGCTTTCCGGCCTGTTTGCCGATCTGCTGCAGCAGGGGAAGGACAAGCCCGACACGGATTATCTTTATGCCAATCTGAAGGACAGAGCTCCCGTTTACATGCCCATGGACCAGCTGCGGCCGTATTATCCAAATCTGCTCGGCCTCAGCAGTGACTGGCTTTCCGCCGGGAGCGGGGGTGCACGGAACGACCTGCGTGATCAGCTGATGCACCGCAAAACGGACGACCTCTATATCTTTGAGCAGTTTCTAAGCCAGGTCTGTGCCACAGAGGCGGACAACGCCGACCGCGCGCTGTTTTTACAGGCTCTGAATTCATGCAGGGAAGAGAATGACCTATGAAGGCGATTCAGATTACAATGCAGGCTTTTGGTTCGTACCTTGGCCGCACCACTGTGGACTTTACCAAACTGGGGGAAAACCCCATCTTTTTAATTACCGGCGCAACAGGCGGCGGAAAGACGACCATTCTTGACGCTATGTGCTTTGCGCTTTACTGCAAAGCGACCGGGGGCCGGCGAAGCTGGGGCAGTATGATCAGCACCGCCGCGCCGCAGGATGCGGAAACACTGGTCGACTTTGTGTTTGCACTGGGCGGTGAAACCTACCGTTTTTACCGCTCCCAGCAAAGGTACGCAGCAAGGGGTTCGGGCGCGATCAAAACAAAGGAGGAACACAGCTGCTACCGCCGTTCCGGTTCCGAATGGGAACTGATGATGACCGGCGCGGAATCCAGGATACGGGAGCAGGCGGAGCAGCTGCTTGGGCTGAACTGCGAGCAGTTTTCACAGGTGATGGTACTGCCCCAGGGCGATTTTTTAAAGCTGCTGCTTTCCAATTCGCGCGACAAGGCGCAGATGTTTCAAACTCTGTTCGCAACCGGGCGCTGGGCGCAGGTTACGCAAAAGCTCAGGCAAATGGCCGATGAAATTCAGCAGCAGGAAAACGAACTCGTCTCGGCTCAGAAACTGATTCTGGAGCGGGAAGAGATTGCCACCGCCGAGGAATTGGAGCAGAAATGCACGGGGATGGGCCAGCAGCTGGAAGCCGCGAAAGCGCAGCTTGTTTTGCTGGAGCAGGAACTTGCAAAACGCAATACGGAACTGAACGCCGCACTTGCGCTGGGCCGCAGGTTTGAAAATGCGGAATCCCTGCGTATGGAGCTGAAAATACTGAAAAAGAACGAAACAATCATGGAGCAAAAGAGCGGCAGCCTGAAAACAAGCCGTCTTGCTAAAAATATATATCCCTATTATACTGCCTGTCAGGCCGCACAGCGTGATTTTACTGTAAAGGCAGAGGAACAGGGGAGAGCGCAGAAAAACCGTGCCCACGCGGCACAGGAGCGGGAAGCCGCCGCTGGGCAGGCACCAGTGGCCAAGCGCTGCCGTGAAGCGGTTACAGCGCTTGCACAGCGGTACAGCAAACTTGAAACCGTACGCGGCGGTGCACAGCGCTTTGATAAAATACAAACCGATCTTAAGCAAAAGGAAGGACTGCTCGCGGCGCAGAACGCGGAGCATGCAAAACTTGCCGCCGCACTGAAGGATGCGCAGGAGCGTTACCGAACCGGGCTGGAATATATGCGGAGCATGCAGGACAAAAACAGGATGCTCCCGGAGCTTATGGCTGAAGTGGAAAGACTGATCAAAAGTAATGCCGCCGCCGGGCTTGCCGCCGGGTTGCAGGAAGGCGCACCGTGCCCGGTTTGCGGTGCGGTTCACCACCCCGCCCCGGCGAAACAGAGTGAAAAGCTGAACCTGGTACAAAAGGAGCTGGAACAGGCAAAGCAGGCCGGCGAGATGCTGGCCAAATGTGAAAAACGCCTGAGGGAGCTGGAGCAGATTCAGGAACAGGCGCAAAAAAAATTGGACGAAGGCCAAACCGTTCTTTCTCAGCTTGAGAAGGAAAGCGCTGCCCTGAAAGCCGCTGCCGCCGAGGTTTCCGTTACGCTGGGGGAATACAGGAGTCTGGAACAGGTGGACAGGGAGATGGCGTCCATCCAGAAGGAAATTAAAGAAAATACCCTGCTTGCCGACCAAATTGAAGCACGTGTGGCCGCGGCGCAAAGCGCTTTGGCTGCTGCGGCCGCTGCGGACGAAGCGGCGGGGAAATCCTTTCGGGAAGCGGAACGTTCGGTACGGGAAAGCAAAGCGCGGCTCGAAGCCGAAGCTGCCGCGGCAAAACTAAAGCCGGATTTGGACTTTTCGACGATTGTGTTTTCTCCGCAGAAGGAAGCGGAACTTGAGAGGGAACTCAACGATTATTCTGTTTCCCGCAAATCAAAGCAGGAGCAGCTGGACGAACTGGAACAGGAGCTTCAGGGGAAGGAAAAGCCGGATCTTCCGCTTGCAAGATCGCTCCAAAGCGACGCGCAGCAGAAAAACAACGAGATAGCCCAGCTGACCGGCAGCCTGACCCAGCGCGCGGATTCCGCGCATAAATCACTGAAGAAGCTGACAGAGCTTGCGAAACAGAGTACCGGACTGGAAGAGAAATTCTCCCGTACCAGCCGCCTTGCCACGCTGCTTTCCGGCAAAACAGGCCCTAAAATCCCGCTGCAGCAGTTTGTGCTCGGTATTATGCTTGACGATATTCTTTCCTGCGCGAACACCTTTTTTTCCACCTTCAGCAGCGGGCGGTACAGCCTGAGCCGTATTACCGGGGCCTCGGGCGGGAATGCGTTCGGCGGGCTTGATTTACAGGTGTTTGACGCCTACAGTGGCGGTGTGCGCAGTGTGGAGACGCTTTCCGGCGGCGAGTTGTTTCTGGCTTCGCTTTCGCTTGCGTTCGGTCTTTCCGATGTGGTACAGAACTACTCCGGCAGTGTGCATCTTGACTCAATTTTTATTGATGAGGGCTTTGGCTCACTGGATCAGGAAACGCTTGACACCGCGATGAGGGCTTTGCTGCAAATTCAGCAGAGTGGACGAACCATCGGCATTATTTCACATGTCAGCGAACTGAAAACCCGCATTGCAGCACAGATTGTTGTTTCCAAAGCTGCGGACGGCGGCAGCAGAGCCGACGTGTATTCTGTTGATTCCTGAATATAAAAAGCGGCGTGGAACAGAAAGTTCCACGCCGCTGCGCTATTCAATCCGCCTTGTTTCTAAAAAGCTGTTTTACTTCCGCACGCAATCCGCGGTGCTCCGGATGTTCCAGCTCCCGATCCTCTGCAATCATTGCTTTTGCGATGGCTTGTGCCTGTTTCAGCACGTTCATGTCGTTTATCATGTCTGCTATTTTCAAATCAGGTAGTCCATGCTGCTTTTGGCCAAAAAAGTCACCCGGACCGCGCAGTTTCAGATCCTGATCCGCAATTTTAAATCCATCACTTGTTTCGCACATGACTTTCAGCCGGGCAACCGATTCCTCGTTCTGTGCGTCGGAAATCAGGATGCAGGTGGATTTCTCCTTCCCGCGCCCGACCCGCCCGCGGAGCTGATGCAGCTGGGAAAGGCCGTAGCGCTCCGCGTTTTCAATCATCATGATGACTGCGTTCGGCACATCCACGCCAACCTCAACCACTGTGGTGGAAACCAAAACGGAAAGCCTTCCCGCCGCAAATTCCGTCATGACGGCTTCTTTTTCTCTTGGTTTCATTCTTCCGTGCAGAACCCCGATACGGCAGCCGGGCATCCATTCGCTTTTCAGCTTTTCCGCGTATTGTGTCACGCTTGCCATATCATTGTCGCTTTCGTCAATCATCGGGCAGATAATATAGCACTGACGCCCCGCGTCAATATGTTTGCGGATAAAGCGGAACGCTCGTTGCCGCTTTTCACTGGAAACGGCGTATGTGGCAACCGGCAGCCGGCCCGGGGGAAGCTCATCCAGAATGGAAATATCCAGATCACCGTAAATCATCAATGCAAGCGTACGCGGAATCGGCGTAGCGCTCATGACCAGCATGTGGGGGTTGTCACCTTTGGCGGAAAGCGCTGCGCGCTGCGCCACTCCGAAACGGTGCTGCTCATCGGTAATTACGAGGCCGAGTCGCAGGAACTCCACACCGTCGGAAATCAGCGCATGGGTGCCGATGATCAGCTGAATCTCGCCGGATTGCAGCGCCGCTAAAATCAGCCGCTTTTTTGCTGCGGCAATCGACCCCGTCAGAACCGCGACACGGATTCCCGTGCCTTCCAGTAATTGGGAAAGCGAGGCGTAGTGCTGTTGTGCCAGAATTTCGGTTGGGGCCATCAGAACCGCCTGCATTCCGCTTTTGATTGTGGAATAGCATAGCGCAGCCGCCACCGCGGTCTTGCCGGAACCGACATCGCCCTGAATCAGGCGGCTCATCGGATATCCGCTCATCATATCGGCGGCGGCTTCTTTGACGGCCCGCTTTTGTGCGTTTGTCGGCGTAAAGGGGAGCAGGGAATAGAATTCTGTGGAGACATCCCGCTTTAATTTTAAGTGGCTTTCCGTGCGGCAACGCCCTTTCAGACGGAGCAGACCAAGCTGAAGCACCAGCAGTTCTTCAAAAATCAGCCGTTTGCGTGCGATTTCAAGATTTTCCATGCTTTTTGGGAAGTGAATATTTTCCAGCGCAAAGCGAAGATGACAAAGCGCGTATTCCATACGGATATTCTCGGGGATAGGATCACGCATCGCATCCGGCAGCAGTTCAAGCGCGCTTTTTACCGCGTTTTCCACCATTTTGCTCGAAAGTCCCTGTGTCTGCCGATAAATCGGGCGCACGGGGGGACAGATTGCGGCGCGTGTAAATTCGGGTACGTTCATTTCCCGCTTTAAAAAATTTGCGCTTACTCTGCCGTAGAAAAGGTATTCCTCTTCCTCTTTCAGCATGGTCATAATATAGGGGTTATTGTAATAGGTAAGTTCCATATCGCTTGCCCCGTCGGTCACCATCACTTTATACAGGGTCATCCCGCTGCGAATCCGGGTTTCTTTCGGGCGCGCGGTCACCGTTGCGCGAATTGCGCAGGGTTCGTTCAGCGGCGCTTCCTGAATCAGGTAAGGATGGCTGTAATCCTCATAAGCGCGGGGATACAGACGCAGCAAAGCGCCGATAGTCGGCGCGCCAAGCTTTTGAAAGAGCTTGGCGCGCTTCTCACCGACGCCTTTTAAATTTTGAATATTCTGATCAAATAAAGAACTCATATATCATTCACACCCGCCCTTCCCCGGGCACAGCCGCTGTGCAGGGAGGGGGAGGATCACTCTACTGAAATAATAAAATAATAGACCGGCTGGCCGCCGTTAACAAGGGTCACCTCAATATCATTGCTGACCCTGCTCTTGATGCGGTTGTAAATGTCGTTCGCCTGCGCCTCGGTAACATCTTCACCATAAATAATCGTGATAAACGAGGTGCTGCGGTTGATCATGGAACGAACCAGCTTGTTGCAGATATGGGTAATATCCTTATCGATGAACTCCAGTTTTCCGTTATTCAGGCCGAGAATGTCGCCCTCTTTAATTTTATGGCCGCCAAACTCGGAATCACGCGCGGCAAAGGTTACTGAGCCTGTTGCAACGCCGCTGGCTGCTTCCATCATATTTACCGTATTCACTTCAGTTGTGGAATCCGGGTCGTACGCCAGCATTGCGGACAGGCCCTGCGGAATCGTGCGGGTTGGCAGTACGATTACCTTACGGTCGGTTACAAGCGGAATGGTCTGCTCGGCAGCCATAATAATATTTTTATTATTCGGCAGCACAAGTACGGTTTTGGCCGGAGTTGCCATCACCGCGGCCATAATATCCTGCGTGCTCGGGTTCATGGTCTGCCCGCCGCTAACCACATGTGTGCAGCCAAGGTCGGTAAACAGGGTTTTAAGCCCGTCGCCGGCGGCAACTGCAACAAACCCTATTTCTTCAACAGGGTCAGCGGGAACAAAAGGGACGCCGGCCTTGGCTTTGGCTTCTGCATTCGCCTCCGCTGCCTTCCGGTGCTGTTCCTTCATGTTTTCAATCTTCACAGTCAGCAGCTGGCCGTAAGTCAGCGCAGCCTGCAGCGCGTTGCCGGGATCCTCAGTATGAACGTGAACCTTGATAATCTCGTCGTCATCCACAAGAACCACACAGTCACCCATTGTTTCCAGATAAGCGCGAAGTTCCTGTGAATCTTTCTGGCATTCAGGGTCACGCCCAACGATAAACTCGGTGCAGTAGGTGAAGTGAATCACCTGGTCAAACTCAGCGGCGGCATTTCTGAAAAAGTCGTCCCCGCCTGATTTTTGTTCCGCCGGATCGATATCGTTTGCAATGATCACATGATCCTTAAAGACGCTCATCATGCCGTCGAAAATATAGCACAATCCCTGACCGCCTGCGTCAACAACACCTGCTTTTTTCAGCACGGGCAAAAGCTCCGGAGTCTCTTCCAGTGATTCTGCCGCGCCCTTGCAGATTGCGCTCCAAACATAGACCACGTCGTCATCAATGGCAGCCGCAGCCTTTCCTTTTTCGCTTGCCACGCGGGAAACGGTTAAAATGGTTCCCTCCGTCGGCTTCATTACGGCTTTATAGGCAGCTTCCACACCCAAACCCAGAGCATTTGCCAAGTCTACGCCGCCCACTTCGTTCATTCCCTCAATTCCCTTTGAAAAGCCGCGGAACAGAAGGGAAAGAATAACGCCGGAATTCCCCCTTGCGCCGCGCAGCAGCGCGGAAGCGGCAGTATGGGCAACGTCCCCGGCGGCACCGCCCTGTGCCTTGGCAAGCTCGGCTGCCGCAGCGCTCATTGTCATGGACATATTTGTTCCCGTATCGCCATCCGGCACAGGAAAAATGTTTAATTCATCAACAGAAGTTTTGTGCTTTAACATATTGTTAGCGCCTGAAATAATTGCATTTCTCAGGTCAGATCCGTTAATCACTTGTCAGCACTCCTCGATTTCAACATTAGTAGTAAAACAGTATGTGATGTAATCCCATAATTTTCATTCTATCATTATATCATAGAGTCATGCGAGATTCAATCGTAAAATTACGTGCGGGCACGGGAGTCCGGCAACAAAAAATCCCCACGAAACCGTGAGGATATTTGGTAAGTATTCATTTACCTTGGTTCCACAATCAGTTTGATTGCGGTGCGATCTTCCCCGTCGATGGTGATGCTGGCAAAAGCCGGAATACAGATAATATCGGTACCGGCCGGCGCGAGGTAGCCCCGGGCAATTGCGACAGCCTTAATGGCCTGGTTGGCGGCTCCTGCGCCGACAGCCTGCAATTCTACCGTTCCTGTTTCACGAATGACTCCTGCAATTGCACCTGCAACGGAATTGGGCGCTGATTTCGACGATACTTTTAATATTTCCATAGGCTATCCTCCAGACCACAGCATATTTACAGTATCATCATAAATCGAATTGGAAAGATTTGCAAGTATTATTTGCCAAAAAACATTAAGATATGAAAATAATACTGTAAAAACCAACAAATATTTATTGTATCTGAAGTCGTTCGACCGAAGTGGTTTTTCCCGTCTTTTCATTAATCCGGAAAACAGCGCATTCCATTTGGCACGCGCCGTCAGCAAGATCAAAGCGAACCGGCATTTTGGTTCGCATTTTTTGAATGACCAGTTCGGGCTTTACGCCCAGCACGGAATGAATCGGCCCGGTCATTCCCAGGTCGGAAAGATACCCTGTGCCGCCCGGCAGCACGCAGTTGTCGGCCGTCTGCACATGGGTGTGGGTGCCAAACACTGCCGAAACCCGGCCGTCAAGATAATATGCGAGCGAACGCTTTTCACCGGTGGCCTCCGCATGAAAATCCACCAGCGTAATTTTCGGCACACCGCCCGCAAGCAGCCTGTCGGCAGTGTCAAACGGAGAGTCCATGCTTTCCATGTAAACAACGCCCATCAGATTAATTACGCCCACCTGAATTCGCCCCATATCCACAATGCAGAAGCCTTTGCCGGGCGCAGAGGATGGAAAATTTGCAGGGCGCAGCAGCGCATCGCAGGAATCATAAGTTTCGTAGCTTTCCTTGCGCCGGAAGCAGTGGTTGCCTGAAGTAATCACATCCACGCCGCTGTCAAACAGAAATTGCGCTGAAGCAGGAGTAACTCCGTTTCCGTCCGCAGAGTTTTCCCCGTTGGCGATCACCAGATCGACCCCCTGTATTTTTTTCAGAGAAGGAAGATGTTCCCGCAGAAACCGGCAGCCAATACTGCCGACAATATCCCCAATTGTCAGAATGTTCATACCAAACCTCTTTTAAAATAAAACGGGGAACAGCACAGCCGTTCCCCGAAAATTACGGAAGATTTGCCGTTTATACGGCCAAACGCAGGTTTTATATTGTCCTGCTTACTTTGCGTACTCAATCGCACGGCTTTCACGAATAATGTTGACCTTAATCTGCCCCGGATATTCAAGGTCACTCTCAATTTTATTGCAGATGTCCCGGGCGAGCAGCGCCATTTTGTCGTCGCTGATCAGATCCGGTTTCACGATTACGCGGATTTCTCTGCCCGCTTGAATCGCAAAGCAGCGCTCAACGCCATCAAAGGATGAAGCAACCTCTTCCAGTTTTTCCAGACGCTTAATGTAATTTTCCAGATTTTCACGCCTTGCTCCCGGCCTTGCGGCGGAAATTGCATCAGCCGCCTGAACCAGGCAGGCAATTACCGTCTTGGCTTCCACATCACCGTGGTGAGCCTGAATCGCGTGAATTACCGTTTCGCTTTCTTTGTATTTGCGAGCCACGTCAACACCGATGTCAACATGGGAACCTTCCATTTCATGGTCAAGGGATTTACCGATATCATGCAGCAAACCCGCCCTGCGTGCGATTGTCGGGTCCAGTCCCAGCTCCGAAGCCATCACGCCGGATAAATATGCAACTTCAAGTGAGTGGTCTAAAACATTTTGTCCGTAGCTGGTACGATAACGCAAACGACCCAGCAATTTAACAAGTTCCGGATGAATTCCATTCACTCCGGCCTCAATTACGGCACGCTCGCCTTCCTGTTTGATGGTGGCATCCACCTCACGGCGCGCTTTTTCGATCATTTCCTCAATTCTTGCGGGATGAATTCTTCCATCCGAAATCAGATGCTCCAGGGCGATTCTGGCTACCTCGCGGCGCACAGGCTCAAAGCAGGAGAGGGTAATCGCTTCCGGGGTATCGTCAATAATCAGATCAACGCCGGTCAAGGTTTCTATAGTGCGGATATTCCGACCCTCACGGCCTATGATGCGGCCCTTCATTTCATCGTTTGGCAGCGGAACCACCGAAATGGTAGCTTCTGACACATGGGCGGCAGCACAGCGCTGAATCGCCATCGAAATGATCTCTCTGGCGGATTTATCGGCTTCCTCACGGGTCTGCTGGTCAATTTCCATTAATTTGACTGCTTTTTCGTGGATCAGCTCATTTTCCAGATTCTTGAGCAGATAATCTTTTGCCTGATCAACTGTAAATCCTGAAATGCGCTCCAACATGTCAAATTGACTCTTTTTGACTGCCTCGGCTTCGGAAAGGCGTTCCTCAGCCTGTTTGTTTTTGTTGGTGAGAATTTCCTCCTTGGCTTCCAGACTTTCCATCTTTTTGTCAAGTGTTTCTTCTTTTTGCTGAATGCGGCGTTCCTGCCGCTGTACTTCTTTTCGGCGCTCGTTCAGTTCCCGCTCGGATTCGTTTCTCAGACGGTGAATTTCATCCTTGCCTTCCAGAACCGCTTCTTTTTTCTTTGCTTCCGAAGATTTTATGGCGTCGCTGACGATGCGTTTGGCTTCCTGTTCTGCTGAGCCGATTGTAAATTCAGCTTGTTTTTTACGGTGATTGATTCCAGCCAAAAAAGCTATCACGCCGGTAATAATTGCGCAGATGAGCGCAATGATAATACAAGTTGTTAAACTTACAGAATTCAAATGTTGGCACCTCCTTGTTTTCTTACTTTTTTAATATTTTAGTTTTTAATCATTATGAATGGGTGCGTTAATCCCATTAATGCATATTAATGCATCATATCAGTAATTGTATTACTTTTTGCACCCTAATGTCAAGAAATATTGTTTACAATCGGTATAATCAGGCATACAATTTATAAAACAGGTTTTGTTGATTTTAATCATAAGAAAAGATAATATGATAAATAACGGCGAGAAAATTCCGAAATGCTGCAAAAGTCGTCTGCCGATGACTGTTTGCTATTGACAAGTTTCTTCACCGGTGCTAGGATAACACTAACAGAATATAATAAAATGTTGATGAGGAAGCCGTATTTCCGTCCGCAACAGAGAGCGTGCGCAAAAGCTGCAAGCGTGCGCGGCTGGGTTGAATACAAGGGCTACCGCCTCTGAATGCGCACCGAACGCTTCTGCCAAAGGTGTGCCGGCCCGCACCGTTATCCGCTGCAATGAGAGTGATTTTATCACTGAATCTGGGTGGAACCGTAAGCTTTGTCTTGCCCCTTTTATTGGGGCAGGGCTTTTTTTAATTTAAGGAGTGAAAGATATGGTAAAAGTAAGTTTGAAAGGCGAGGTCAAAGAGTTTGACAGCGGCATAACGGTTGCCGAAATTGCCAAAAGCATTGGGGCGGGTCTGTATAAAGCCGCCTGTGCAGGGAAAATAAACGGAGCGGTTGTTGATTTGCGCACCCCTGTCACACAGGACTGTGACCTTGAGATTCTGACGTTTGACCAGGCTGACGGAAAAAAAGCCTACTGGCACACCACTTCGCACATCATGGCGCAGGCGGTCAAACGCCTGTTCCCGGATGCCCGCTTTGCCATTGGCCCGGCGATTGACGACGGCTTTTATTATGATTTTGACCTGACCCGCACTCTTGTGCCGGAAGATCTGGCCGGAATCGAAGCTGAAATGAAGAAAATCATCAAAGAAGATATTCCGCTTGAACGCTTTGAGCTGGACCCGCAGGCTGCCGAAGAGCTGATGCAAAAAGATCATCAGACTTACAAGGTTGAATTGATCGGAGAACATTCCGGCAAAGGCGAGAAAATCAGCTTTTACAGGCAGGGGGATTATACCGACCTTTGCGCCGGCCCTCATCTTATGAGCACAGGCCGCGTAAAGGCGGTGAAGCTGACCGCCGCGACCGCCGCTTATTGGCGCGGGGATTCCAAGAGCAAGATGCTCCAGCGGATTTACGGCATTTCCTTTCCGAAAAACAGTGAGCTGGAAGAATACCTGGCAAATGTGGAGGAAGCCAAAAAGCGCGACCACAATATTTTAGGCCGCCAGCTTGAATACTTCACTACCGTTGATTATATTGGCCAGGGCTTGCCCATTCTTATGCCAAACGGCGCGAGGGTTGTTCAGCTTTTGGAGCGCTTTGTGGAAGATGAAGAGGAAAAGCGGGGATATTGGCTGACTAAGACGCCGTTTATGGCCAAAAGCGATCTTTATAAAATTTCCGGGCACTGGGATCATTATAAGGACGGCATGTTTATTCTGGGCGATGAAGAGAAGGACAAGGAAGTATTTGCGCTGCGGCCGATGACCTGCCCGTTCCAGTTTCAGGTTTACCTTGCGAAAAAGCGCAGTTACCGCGATTTGCCGATCCGTCTGAATGAAACATCCACCCTGTTCCGCAACGAAGCTTCGGGGGAGATGCACGGCTTGATCCGCGTGCGCCAGTTTACTATTTCGGAAGGCCACCTTGCGGTGCGTCCCGATCAGCTGGAAGACGAGTTTAAGGGCTGTCTTGATCTTGCGCGGTTCATGCTCGAAACACTGGGGCTTGATGACGACGTATCGTACCGGTTCTCGAAGTGGGATGAAAACGACAAGAGCAAATATATTGGCTCGCCCGAAGAGTGGGAGAGCGTTCAGAACCGGATGAGAGTCATCTTAAATGACCTCAAAATTGATTATACCGAAGCCGACGGCGAGGCGGCGTTCTATGGCCCGAAACTTGACGTTCAGATTAAAAACGTGCATGGCAAAGAGGATACCCTGATTACGATTCAAATTGACTTCCAGCTTGCGTCACGTTTCGGCATGGTTTACACCGATGCGGACGGCAAGGAAAAATATCCTTATGTTATTCACCGCACTTCCATCGGCTGTTATGAGCGCACGCTTGCCCTGCTGATTGAGAAATACGCCGGAGCGCTGCCAATGTGGCTGATGCCGGAGCAGGTCAGGGTGCTGCCGATCAGTGACCGTCTGCAGGGCGATGCCGACCAGCTTGTTTCAAAGCTGCGCGCTGCCGGACTCCGGGTTACCTGCGACACCCGAAGCGAAAAAATCGGCTATAAAATCCGCGAGGCCCAGCTTCAGAAAATTCCGTATATGCTGATTGTAGGCGACAAAGAAGTTGAAAACGGAACCGTTGCGGTACGCAGCCGCAAAGACGGTGATGTAGGCACCATGACACTGGATGCGTTCATCGCGAAGGCTTCCGATGAGGTTGCCAGAAAAGTAAAATATTAATTCAGATTTTACCGGCCGGATCGTGCAGCGATCCGGCCGGTCTTTATAATAATATAAAATTTTGTTTTACTGTCATGTTCCGGATAATTGGCAAAAATAGGATCCTTGGCTGCACTGAATTTTATAAAACATTATGTAAACTTAATTCTGCGGTTTTTATTCCACCGCCGCTTTGTCAACGGGAGGCAAAGCCTGTTGAAAGTTGTCGGAACAGTTGGTCTTTAGGGGATACGACTGTTGAAAAGTCAGTGGAAAGTGTTGAAGAATATATATTTTAGGCCGTTGCCTAAAAATAAATATTGTAATTATGTAAAGCAATTCGAAAGAGGTGCCGTTTATTCCTCTATCTGCACAAAATCAATTTTATACTGTTGAAAATTGTAGATACATTTAACAATATTCTTATTTATAATTAAAATTACCTTTAAATATTGTAAAATACAGGGAATGTAATTACATATAAGGAGGGGTGGGGGTGTGGAAAAAGAAAGGATAACTCAAAAGAATTGGGTCGTTTTTTCGATTATTGCGCTTGTGGCTGCTCTGGCGATTTTTGCGGGCAGCTTTTTGCTGATTCGCAGCCGTACGGCAAATGCAGCCGGGCCTTTACCTGCTCAGATCGCAGCGCAGATTATTGAAGAGATGAATTATACCGACTTAACTGAAGTCAGCCCGACGCAGCTTTCAAAACATTACAGTATTCCGGACGGTGTGATTGCCGACAGTTCGCTTTACATGAGCAAATCGTCCGACAGCGCTTCTGAGCTTGCCTGTTTTCAGCTTACGGACAAATCTAAATTTGCCCAACTGCAAACAGCGGTGACCGACCATATTAATTCGAAAGCGGCCGGCTTTAAAAGTTTAAACCCAACGCAGTATAATGCGTTGAAAAATGCCTCGGTCACTCAAAACGGCAAATATGTGCTTGTTTCCGTCGGAAGCAATGCTACGGCGGACGCAAAAATATTTAACGATATTTTAAAATAAAAAATTAGTACTTGAATCTGTAAAAAGTTTGTGTTAAAATATGAAAACACGATGTGCGGAAGTAGTTCAATGGCAGAATATTAGCTTCCCAAGCTAAATACGCGGGTTCGATTCCCGTCTTCCGCTCCACAAATAAGCAACATGTAAGGACTTGAACCTGCATGTTGCTTTCTTTATTTTTGAATAGTATAATTATGGCAGGATTATTTATATGGCCTTTCGTAAAGGAATGATATAAATGAAATCACTCGAACAAATCATAAGGTTTATCAAAAAACAAAAAATTACCTTTATTGCTTCTATTGACGGAAATGGTTTTCCGAATCAGAAAGCAATGCTTAAACCACGGAAGATTAAGGGGCTGAACGTTTTTTATTTTTCCACAGATACATCATCCATGCGTGTTGCTCAGTATCGTACTAATTCTAAGGCAAGCATTTACTTCTATCATAAAGGCCTTCTTAAATATGAGGGGGCAATGCTGACAGGGACTATGGAAGTTCTTGAAGATGCTGCCATCAAGCAGGAATTGTGGAGAGCAGGCGATAAAATGTTTTATTCAAAAGGGGTAACCGACTCGGATTATTGTGTTTTGCTCAATCAAGGCCCACATGTAAATTAAGCGAATAATATAAATAGAAGCCGCATCAGATAGCCGTTTTGGGCTGCCTGATGCGGCTTTTCAGATGAAATAAAATCCGCCAGCTCTGCTGGTTGTTGTTTGCGCTCAGGTTACAGTACAAATTTCCCGTAAGGTTTGGTATTTTAAATTCCACCCCTCGGGAGATTGCTGATATATTTCCTCTTGTAAATATGTTTTCAAATAGCGCTGGTTCGCTCTTAATAATTTTAATAAATCTGGAAATTATAAACGTTAATTATTCTAATATTAGGAAGTTACAGATGATATGGAAACAGATCAAAAGCGACCCGAAGACAAGGCGGAATGGAACGAAAATATTGAACTATGCAATAATTTAGATGAAAATATTCAGTTACTGAAAACAAGATTGAATGATTGTACAGATATTGTTTACAGAGAATTCAAAATTGGCGGGAACCGCAACGCAATAATTATTTTCATAAAAGTTCTAGTTGATACCAAATCAATTAATGCAGATATTCTCGGACCCTTATATCAATTTGGAAAAGTCCTTGACGTATTGGATCCGAAAATGCTGAAGGAAGTTCTAATCAATCAAGTCATAACGGCGACGCAGGTTGAATTCGGTAATGCCTTAAAAGAAATTACTGAACGTATTTTTACAGGAGAAACAATCTTATTAGTAGATGGCCTTTCTGATGCAATCTATATAGGTTTGCAAAAATTGGAGAAGAGAAGCATTGAGGAGCCTTTAACAGACCCTGCGATTCGGGGCCCAAGAGATGGGTTCACGGAAGATTTATCAACAAATATGTCACTGATCAGAAGACGGCTCAAAACTCCAAATTTAAGGTTTGAAGAAATGAAAGTCGGTAAAATATCGAAAACAAAAACAGTTATAACATACCTGCAGGGGATCGCGGATGAAGCAATTGTCGCTGAAGCGCGAAACCGTATTTCGAAAATAGATGTCGACGCAATACTTGAAAGCGGAAATATAGAGGAATTTATTGAGGACTCCCCGTCGTCTTTCTTCCCTCAGATTTCCAATACGGAGCGTCCCGATAAACTGGTCAGCTGTCTTTTGGAAGGGCAAATAGGAATCATGATTGACAACACCCCGTTTGTTCTTATTGCTCCACAGACTTTAGTACAAATGCTGCAAGCCCCGGATGATTATTATGAACGGCATACTGAGGCATCTTTTATAAGGATGATTCGGTACCTGTACTACGGAATCGCATTGACCTTGCCTTCGCTTTATATCGCTTTTTCAACGTTTCATCAGGGAATGATTCCGACATCCCTGCTTTACAGCATGGCTGCTGCCAGGGCCAGTGTCCCTTTTCCGGCGCTTATAGAGGCTTTTATTATGGAAATAACCTTTGAAGGTTTACGTGAGGCAGGGATTCGTCTGCCAAAGGCGGTAGGGCAGTCCGTCAGTATTGTCGGAGCGTTAGTCATTGGTCAGGCGGCTGTCCAGGCGGGAATCGTATCCGCTCCCATGGTGATTATTGTTTCCGTGACAGGCATTGCATCATTTGTTTTCCCAAAATATAATTTAGCTCTCTCTATTCGCTTGCTGCGTTTCCTTTTGATGATTTTGGCTGGTACGCTTGGATTATTTGGCGTGTTTCTTGGTGTTTTAATTATAATGATTCACTTATCCAACCTTCGTTCATTTGGTGTCCCGTATCTTGCACCTTTGGGACCTTTAAAATTATCAAGCCTGAAAGACGTATTTATTCGAGCTCCAAAATGGGATATGGCAAATCGGCCGGAATTTATATCAAAAGAAAATGTTAAACGTGTAGGAAATACTAAAAATACACAATAATTCTCAAGGGAAGGAAAATCACAAGCTATGAAAGGAGGGAAAAAAAAGCTTTGCTGTTTACTCATGTGCGCTTTGAGCTTGCTTCTCACAGGGTGCTGGGACAGCAGGGAAATCAATCAAATAGCAATCGTATCAGCTGTAGCTTTGGACAGAGCGGATGATGGGCAAATACTCATGAGTATGCTTATTGTTAACCCGGTAAAAATGTCAAGTGCGGGTTCGGGTTCCGGATCGGGACAAGGATCAAGCACCGGGCAAGCTACCATTCTCCTTTCCGAAAAAGGAACCGGAATATTAGACATCTATCAAAAGATTCAGGCAAAAGTACCGAAGGAACTGTATTTATCACACCTACGGGTAATTGTTTTAAGCCAAAAGCTGGCAAGCGGTGGAGTTGCCGATATTTTGGATTTTTTTACAAGATACAGGGAATCTCATCTGAGAGCTGAGATAGTTGTTACTAATAATAAAGCAGTTGATTTATTTAAAATAAATACCGAATATGAAAAACTTCCGTCAGAAAGTATACGGGAGAAAACAGCATTGGTCCTTGGTTCAAAAAGCACTTTGCTGACTTTTTTCAGTAATATAACAGAGGAAGGGATTGAAGCGCAAGCACCCGAATTCGAAACGGGGCCATTTGAAGCCAATAATGAAAGCAAGGGTGCGGGGAA
This sequence comes from Bacillota bacterium, assembly GCA_023391275.1. Taxonomy (GTDB): domain Bacteria; phylum Bacillota; class Clostridia; order Oscillospirales; family Acutalibacteraceae; genus Caproiciproducens. The sequence goes on from JAEWBE010000092.1 coordinate 17,800, forward strand.
AGAGAATACAGCCGTTGTTTACAAAGGAACTGCAGTATTTAAAAATGACAAGCTATTGGGTTTTTTGGATGATCAGAAACTCAAGGGAGTTGTGAACCTTTCCGGTAGCACAGAGCTGGGTTGCGTTTTGGTTCCTGTTCCGAAAGAAAAGGGAGGAGGTTTCGTATCATTAAGAGTACCAAAGTCAAATACAAACATATCGCCGGTTATCAAAGACAATAAGTTAGAAGCTGATGTAAACATCAAAATCGAGGGCAGAATTTTTGAGAATGAATCAAAGCTGGATTTAAGTGATCCCGAAGTACTTCATTATATTGAGGATTTATTCAAAGGCACATTGAATCAGGAAATAGAGCCATTGCTCAATAAGCTGCAAAAGGATTTTGACTCGGATATTTATGGATTTGGAGCGGCTTTTCATAAAAAATATCGTGATCAGTGGGACGCTGGAATGCATGCGCATTGGGATGAAATCTTTCCAAATCTAACTATAAATCTTCATTATGATATCACAATTGCACGTGTAGGTTTTTTGACTAAATCTCTCGGCGTAGATGAAAAAGAGCTGCTTAAATAGGGAGTTTTTATGGAAAGAATTTCATCATATCAACTGTTCTCGATGACAATGCTGTTTCAAATTGGAACGACAATTATTTTTGGATTTTCATCATCAGCCGGAAGAGACGCCTGGATTGCTTCGCTGATATCGACGGCTATTGGGGTTTTGATTGTTTCAGTATATCTTTTTCTGATGAAACTGCAGCCGGGGTTAACCCTTGTAGAATGGTTTCCCACTCAGTTCGGAAAGTGGATCGGAACTCCGATTGCATGGATGTACCCGTTACTGTTTCTTTATGATGCCGGCCGAGCAACAGGAGATATAAAAGATTTAATTCCAACAACCATTTTACCGCTGACCCCGCAAATCGTTATCGTTCTTTCTTTTCTTTCCGTTATTACTTATACTGTATATAGTGGGATAGAGAATATAGGCAGGATAAGTGGAATATGGATGCCGATTATTGTATTCCTGTATTTAATTGTTGTGGGCTTAATTGCGGCATCAGGGATCATTGACTTTAAAAACACACAACCCATTGTCAATAAAGGCTGGGGGAATATTATGGGGGCTGTATGGCCATTGGGAATTACGCAGACTTTTGGAGAAACCATTGAATTCGCTATGATATGGCCGCTTGTAAAAGAAGAGCAAAAAATCGTGAAAGTTACGCTTATTGCTACGTTAGCATCAGGTTTATTAATATGTTCAGTTGACTTTATTGCAATATTGGTTTTGTCTGAAAAATATTTTTCAGACAGTATCTATCCGATTTACACATTGATACAACAAATTGATGTAGCTGATTTTATAGAAAATCTTGATTCCATCAGTGTTATTCTATTCTTAACAACCGCATTCTTTAAAATAAGTCTTCATATATTCTCTGCTGTATACGGGATGCAAAAGCTATTAAAGGCAAAAAGTTATAGAATTTTTATCATACCGGTTGCAGCGGCAGTCAGTTACCTTGGGATGACGATGGCTGACAGCGTACTGGAGCACAGTGAAGTAGGGCTCAAAATACTTCCTTTTAATTTATGGATTCCATTATTTTATGTTTTACCCATTCTATTATTTATTGTTACAATCGCTAAGACCGGTTTGAAATCACTAAAGAGTAAAGATGCACGTTCCTGATTTTGATGTCGGCCTTTTATAAGAAACGGAGCTAAAATATGGAGAAGTATATATTTCCTTGGGATTCACAGGTTATGATAAATTATCCGTGGGTGATGCCTGTATTTATGCTGATAATGGGCATTGTTTTATCGATAATAAGTTGGATTAATGATTTGAATTAGATAAGAAGAGGTCATGGAAGTTTTGAATTATATCGGGACTATAGTTTTCAGGCAGATAAAAGCCGCATCGGGCAGCCCCAAATGGCTGCCCGATGCGGCTTTTTAGATTGAGGGTTCCGCTTTTTCTGATTCGCTTATTCCTGAGTGAATGCCACAAGTTCTTTGTTGAATTGTTCCATCTGATCATAGAAAAGGAAATGGCCGCATTGTTTGAACGGGACAAGTTTAGAGTTTTGTATGCCTTGATTCTGTGCGACTGCAAGAGGGAACAGGCAAACCTGATCATTCAACCCATGCAGAATTAATGTCGGGACGTTGATTTTTGTCATGTCAGTAAATAATTCCTCGTCCAGCCATGCGTTCGCGATGGCTGCGGTTGACCAGCTTGCCGCCTGTAATCCCAATTGAAAGATCCAATCAGAGAGCGGAACGCTGACCTGGTGGTAGAAGATCGTGCCGCCAAAAGTTCGCAGCATTTTAGGCCGGTCTTTGTAAGTGCCCTGTATAATATCCAGTACGGCCTGCTTTTGCAGACCATATGGAAAATAGGGGCGCTGAATCAGGCTGGGTGCTGCGGCGGCGAAAAGAGCCAATTTTGATACTCCGTAACCATTATGCCTTGCCATATAACGGATACAAATTGCCCCGCCTGTTGAATGCCCGCCGAGTGTGATGTTTTTTAACTGCAATGCGTCGATGACAGTACGTACGTCATCCGCCAGGCGATCATAATCATATCCGCTCCAGGGTTTATCGGAAAGACCAAAGCCGCGGCAGTCCATCGCAATGCAGCGATAGCCCAGCTTTGGCAGCTGGTTTAGCTGATATTCGAACAGATTATGATTCCCGGGCCAACCGTGGATCAGGAAAATGGTCTTATCGCCCGACGGATTTAAATCTTCAACGTATACATTTACGTTGGGTTCCACTGTAATATAGTATCCCATATAATCACCTTCAATGATAATAGCATATTCGCATTTCGTCGTTTATGTTACTGCAGATACAAAGCGCCTGATAAACGCCATGAATCTGATAAATCCCCGCGCCGAATTTACCGGATTGAGCTGGGAGAAACGGATAATGACAGATCCACAATCACAGAAAAATACAATTTCCGCAAAGGGTTAATATACGCATGGGAAGGCATCTATCGGCGATAAAAGAAATGCCGGCAGCAGAGGCTGACACACATTTCCTGGATTGGGGTTTTACAGTGGATTGATTTGTTCTATAATGTATATATTATATGGATCAGAGAGTAACTGGAGGAATCATTATGCCGATATCATCCGAAGCCTTACAGAACAAACTCGTCGCGTACCGCCGGGAGCTTCATGAACACCCGGAGCTCTCTATGCAGGAGTTTGAAACAACAAAGCGTATTAAAAAATGGCTTGCCGAGGCTGGGGTGAAGATTCTGAATCTGCCCATCAAGACGGGCCTGGTCGCGGAGATTGCGGGTGCACGGCCGGGCCCCGTCATCATGCTGCGCGCCGATATTGACGCACTGCCCGTCAAGGAACTGACGGATTTGCCATATCAGTCGCAGAATGAGGGTGTCATGCACGCGTGCGGTCACGATTTCCATACCGCGGGCATGATTGGCGCGGCTGTTCTGCTGAACGAACGCAAGGCGCAGCTGAATGGAACCGTGCGGGTATTGTTTCAGCCTGCCGAAGAGAATGCCGCCGGAGCGCGGTGGGCGGTGCAGCACGGCCTGCTTGACGGAGTGCAGGCTGTTTTCGGCTGTCATAACCGTCCCAACCTGCCGGTGGGCACTATCGGAGTGCGGCCCGGCGCACTCATGGCGAGCGTCGACCGGTTCCTTATTACTGTGACCGGCGTGGGCGGCCACGCCGGAATGCCCCAAAACTGCGTCGACCCAACCGTCGCCGCAAGCCAGATCGTTGTGGCGTTGCAGTCCATTGTTAGCCGCCGCCTCAATTCCTTTGACAATGTAGTCGTCAGCGTTACGCGCTTCACGTCCGGCAATACGTGGAATGTGATTCCAGATAAGGCCGAACTGGAAGGTACTGTGCGTACATTCCAGCAGGAGGCCCGTGCGGAAGTGCCGCGGCTCATGAAGCAAATCTCCGAAGGGATTGCGTCCGCCATGGGCGCACAAGCAGCGCTTGTGTGGGATGAGCGTGTGCCCGTGGTGAACAACTCTGCACGCTTCACGGATGTTGTAACAGCCACCGCGCGGGAGCAGGGCTTGACTGTCGTTGAGGGTGAGCGGATGTTTGGCGGCGAAGACTTTGCCTGCTTTCAGGAAAAAGTGCCGGGCTTTTTTGTGTGGATGGGTGTGGACGGCCCGCAGGAGTGGCACAGCCCGCTGTTCGGGCTGAATGAGGATGCGCTGATCGTCACCGCTTCCTATTTTGCAAAGCTCGCCGAAAACGTGCTGAAAAACTGGAACGCGTTCGCGCTGTAGATATGCGGAAAATGTGAAGATACCGTTTCATTGAGCCTTGCAAGTGATACGAATTTTCGGGACCCTCTCAATAATACTGAATATCAGTTGATTTTGCGCAGTAATAACTGCCGGTAACAACACAGTCCCCTTCCTCTGCCACAGGCGAGGGAAGGGGACTGTGCTGTTATAATTTATTCAATAAATTGACGCTTTGCTTATTTTTTCAATTTCCAGATCAGGTCATTCCAGGTAAGCTCTTTGCGCAGTTCGTTAATATCAGTATTTTTTCCAATATGAATAAATTCAAGATCCATGATTTCAGCAAAGTCACGCATTTCGTCAGCTGTCAGGGCGTAGCTGATGACTGAATGATGTGCGCCGCCCGCGTAAATCCACGCTTCTGCGGAAGTCTCAAGGCTGGGAAGAGGCTTCCACAAAACGCCCGCAACCGGGAGCTTGGGCATGTCGTTTTTTTGCTCCTGACAGATCACGTCGTTTGCAATCATGCGGAAGCGGTCGCCCATGTCCACAATAGTGACCAGCACCGCGGGGCCGGAAGCAGCTTTAAAGGTAAGGCGGGCCGGGTCTTCCCGGTCACCGATTCCGAGCGGCACAACCTTGATTTTCGGCCTTCCGCACGCAACGGTCGGGCATACTTCAAGCATATGCGCGCCCATGTTCATGCCGCACTCCGGGTCAAAATTGTAGGTATAGTCCTCCATAAATGCCGTGCCGCCTTCGCAGTCCGCGGTCATCAATTTCATAATTCTGCAAAGTGCCGCAGTTTTCCAGTCGCCTTCGCCGGCAAAACCGTAGCCCTGCCGCATCAAATCCTGAGCGGCCAAACCGGGCAGCTGGCGAAGCTGCTGCAAATCCTGAAAATTAGTGTGGAACGCTCCGAACTTTTCCCGTTCCAAAAATCTTTTTATGGCGACTTCTTCGCGCGCCTGATAACGCACCGATTGGATGTTGTCTGTGGCCATATCATACAGCTCGGCGTATTCCTCCATTTGTGTGTCGATTTCTTCTTCAGTCACGGAATCCACCATTTTGATGATGTCTTCCACACCGTAGTGATCAACCTGCCAGCCGAATTTGATATGTGCTTCTACCTTGTCGCCCTCTGTGACGGCAACCTCACGCATGTTATCGCTGATACGGAGCACACGGAGCCTGCGGCTTTCGTAAGTGCCCACGGCGGCGCGCATCCAGCCGCCCATACGGGAACGCATCACACCGTCTTTCCAATAGCCGCAGATCACCTTTTGCTGCAATCTCATCCGCGCAATAATAAAACCATGTTCTCTGTCGCCGTGCGCAGACTGGTTCAGATTCATAAAATCCATGTCGATGCTGTCCCACGGGATATCTCGGTTGAACTGGGTATTAATGTGCAGAAGCGGTTTTTGCAGTGCGCTGAATCCTCGAATCCACATTTTGGAGGGGGAGAAGGTGTGCATCCATGTGATAATTCCGGCGCAGCTGCTGTCATTGTTGGCTTCCATGATGAGCTTGTAAATCTCGTCCGAATTGCGGACGACGGGTTTAAAAATAAGAGTGCATGGGATGGCGGGGTCGTTGTTAAAGTCGTCCACCATAATTTTAGAATGCCGGTTGACGGTATTCAGTACATCTTCACCGTATAAATCCTGGCTGCCGACAATAAACCAGAACTCATATTTTTTCAATGATGGCATGCGGATTCCTCCTTTATATTTTGAATAATTCAGGGTATAAGCACTCCGGAGATGTTTGCCGCAGACAAGATGAAAACATCTCCGGAACGGGGGCGGGAATCAGGCGGAGCCGCTTTTTTTCCTGATTTCTTTTAAGCGCTTCATCACGTCGTTGGCGCCTCGCCCGAAATAATCGTGCAATATGCGGTATTCATCAAAAAGCTTATCATAAACAACGGTATTGCCCGGAATCGGGTAATAGACGGTATCTTTGATTTTCCCCATAACCCGTGTGGCCTCGAATACATTATCATAGCCGCCGGCCGATTTGCCCGCCGCAACCGAAGCGAAAATTGCGGAACCCAGCGCGGGTCCCTGGAGCGACCCGGCAATTTTTACCGGTAATTTAATCACGTCGGCGTAAATCTGCATTGTCATCGGGTCTTTTTGTGAAATACCGCCCGATGCAAAAAATTCTTCGACCGGAACGCCGTGATCACGGTAATTTTCAATGATCATTCTGGTGCCGTAAGCGGTTGCTTCAATCAATGCGCGGTAAATTTCCTCCGGCTTTGTTTGAAGGGTCATGCCGAGCATCATGCCGGTCAAGTCCACGTCCACCAAAACGGAGCGGTTGCCGTTCCACCAGTCAAGGGCCAGCAGGCCGCTTTCACCCGGCTTTTGTTTTTCCGCTTTTTCACGCAAAAATTGATGAATATTTTTATTTTGCCGCTTTGCTTCCTCATAATAAGACGCGGGCAGGCAATTGTCGATAAACCATGCGAAGTGATCCCCCACGCAGGACTGCCCGGCCTCATAGCCGAAGAAACCCGGCATTACGCCGTCCTCGACAATCCCGCACATGCCCGGAACCTGATGTTCTTCGGTTCCCATCATAATGTGGCAGGTTGAAGTCCCCATAATCGCCAGCATCTTGGCGGGACCGTCGATTCCGACAGCGGAAACGCACACATGTGCGTCCACATTGCCGACTGCAACCGCTGTTTGTTCACTCAGCCCAGTCAGCCTCGCGGCTTGCGCCGTAAGAGTTCCGGCCCGGTCGCCCAGCGGAGTAATATGGCGCGACAGTTTTTCATCGACCACATGCTCCAATCTGGGGTCAAGTGATTTAAAAAATTCGTTCGAAGGGAATCCGGTTTTCTTGTTCCAGATTTCTTTGTAGCCCGCCGTGCAGGAGTTGCGCGTTTCCTTTCCGCACAGCTGCCAGATAATCCAGTCGGCTGCTTCAATAAAGCGGTCCATTGCGGCATACAGCTCCGGATCCTCGTCGACAATCTGCCAGATTTTCGGAATCGTCCATTCGGAAGAAATCTTTCCGCCGTAGTTTTTCAGCCACGCCTCACCGCGTTTTGCGGCAATCTGGTTCAGCCGGTTTGCTTTATCCTGTGCGGCATGGTGCTTCCACAACTTAACATAAGCATGCGGGCGGTTGCGGTATTCCGGCAGAAAGCACATCGGCGTACCGTCCGCTTTCACCGGCATTACCGTGCAGGCTGTAAAATCCGTACCAATGCCAATAACATCTTCTTTAGAAACTCCGGATTCCTTTAAAATTGCCGGGATTGTGTGCGAAAGCACATCAATATAATCCTGCGGATCCTGCAGCGCCCAGTCGTGCCCAAGCAAAGTTCCGTCCGGCAAAGTTTTTTCCATTACTGCGTGAGGATAGTCATACACAGATGAAGCAAGTTCCTCACCGGTTTTCGCGTTGACCAGAACAGCCCGCCCCGAAAGCGTACCAAAGTCAACACCGACTACATATTTCGACACCATAATAACCTCCCAATTAGAATATCATCAGACATACCACTTGCTTCAGAAATAAAATTCCTTATTCGTTCCAGTCAATTCCCACTGATAATTCTGACCGATTCGCGTTCGACAATTTTTGGCTCGAAATCTACGGTAGCTTTAAATGATCTGTCATGAATCAAATTGAGCATATTTCGCGCCGCGGTTAAACCCAGTAAATCCATTGGATGCGCTACCGAGGTGAGAGGAACCTCACAAAGCCCCGCCAAGTCGGAATTGTCAACACTGACCAGTGAGATGTCGTTCGGGACAAAAATCTGGTTCTTCTTCAAAAGATCCACAATTTCCAGCGCTACCTCGTCGTTGTAACAGACAAGACCGGTGCAGTCCTTGATCCGGCGAAGAACCCGCTTTGAATCAAGCGACAGGTCCGTTAAATCCTCCGTGGAATACCATAAAACATTTTCATCATGGATTTCAGCTCCTGATTTTAACAGTGCTTCCAAATAACCGGCATAGCGCAGATGGCCCTGATTATCGTCCGACTTAAAAATACCGGCAATTCTTTTGTGGCCCGCCCGAATCAGGTATTCTGTTGCAAGAAAACCCACAGAGCGATCATTCAGTGCCACATGAGGGATTTTAACGCTCGGGTAGAAACTGTTGATAAACAGAACCGGAATTCTCTGCCGTTCAATCTCATTATAAATTTCGATGTTTGGATTTGGCAGCCCGCTTTGGGTGGGCTCTATAATCATCCCGTCAACCCCCTTTTCCAGCATGGAACGCAACACCCGGCTCTCGTTGTTCACTTTGTTATGGGTAAAGGCAAGCTGCATGGAGTAATTATGTTCCGTCAGTACAGTTTCAATTCCACGGATTATATTTGGAAAGATGTAGGCGCCGACATAAGTTGTGACGACGCCGATGACCATGTTAGGCTGATGCTTTGCCGATGCATTGTAGGTGATGTAGGTACCGCTGCCCTGCCTGCTTTCGATATACTTTTCCTGAGCAAGAATATTGACCGCCTGGCGAACCGTCTGGCGGCTGATGCCGAACATGGAGCTCAGTTCATTCTCTGAAAATAGTTTTTCACCATATTTCAGTTCGTTTGTTTCAATCTTATTTTTTATCCAGTTTATGAGCGCCATATACTTTGGTATTTCCGTCATACAGTGAATCTCCTCTATGGTTTGATATTTTTTAATCATACTTCGTCAAAGATTAACTTATAAATACAAATTCGACCAGATGCTCCAAAATTAAGCATGTAGTTTTGATGGGTAAATCAGCTGAGACAGGTTCAAAGGGCTTGAACTTTCGTAAAATTCTTGAACACGATAAACTGAAGGCCGTGATTTCAGAAGCTGGTAAATTGATACGTACAATTAAAAAAATAATGATTATAAATATAATAATACCAGCTAAAATTGTATCACCCGTCGAGCTAATTGTCAATAATTCCAGTTATATTATTAATATTAAATTATTTTTAGGCAATACAACTTAAAGTTGTATATACATGTTAAATATAAAAATTGTTCGGATTTGTATTATATGCAGGTTGAAATCATTTTTCTAATGTATGTAATACCCATAAACACGACGAAATACTGAAAAATGGATGGAAGCGCATAAAAGGGAAAGGGCTTATCCCTTCAGACAAAGGATAAGCCCTTTTGGTATTAGAGGAACAGATGACATGCATATTGATTCGGATACTCAGCCAAGGCGGTATTTGTGCATTTTTATGCCCAGTTCAATATAATTTAATTGTTATATAGCACATGATTTCCGCCAAGCTGCTTTGCTTTATACATTAAATTATCAGCCTGATCAATCATAATGTCCGGGTCGAAGTCATTCGTTTTTTCTACGACTCCAAAACTGCAGGTGATTTTTATAAAATCTGCGAAAATGGATTTCTCAATGATCTTTCTTATTCTTTCAATAATAATTGCCGCATCACTCAGATGGGTATTGGGGAACAGTAAAATAAATTCATCTCCCCCCCAGCGGATCAAAATGTCAGTGCTTCGCAGGTTGCAATTGATTAGCTTAACTAATTCTACAAGTACGGCATCTGCGACGGAATGCCCGTTTTCATCGTTAATAGCTTTGAATTTATCTATATCCAACAGTGCAAGAGTAAGCGGCAAACGAGATTCACGGTAATATTTTTGCAGTTTATTAAACTCGTCAAAAAGCTTATTTCGATTCCATGCCTGGGTCAGCTGATCTGTTGCACATAAATCAATCAATTTCTTTTTTGCAACAAATTCATTAAACTGATGTTTATCCATTTCAAGAGCAAACAGTAAGCAAAGAAAAATCGCAAGTGAACAATATACCGTACTGGCCAAAAATTCTTGGTGGTTTAAAGGTTTTATCGCAAAAAGTGAATAAAGCAAAAACCCCGCTGTGCCAAGTACGGAAACGCCGAGCATATGGAGCCATCTGTTTGGAATTAAAAAGACAGCTATATTGATAATCAGTATTCCCATTGACTGTATCATGAAACTTGGCTGATCATACAGATTCAAGACAAACAGGAATTCCACAATGGCGAATAGTTCAAAGGCGGTTCCTATTCTAAAAAAAACGAGCATTTCCTTTATTTTTTTGGATTTCAGGGAAAGCAAAAAAAGCAAACCGGAAAATACTGTCCGAAATACGATTATGGCCAGCTTTTTTGACACACCATGGACAAAAATTAAGTCAGGAATCAATAATATGATGTTAAACACACCGAATGCAAAAGCAACCCGGCCAATGTACTTATGATAAGCGGTCAGCTGGTAATCATAGTACGCACATCGCAGGTCTGACAGGCAAATGTAATTTTTAATTTTACGAATCAGTTTCATAAGCATTCCGTTTTCCGCTTTAGTCAAATGTCAAACTAAGGCTAATTTAAGCTGTTTTCATGCGCATATAAAACCCAATTTCTTTTTATTATAAAATATTAGTTCGAAAAATACAAGAAAACAGACTGCTAAATTAGAAATTATTGGAAATTTTGAGAAACTTATGTCCGAAAATCAGGGTAACCAAAAATAATAAATCACAGCCGAAATATTGTAACCAGTGTTACTTTGTGATATTATTAATGTAACCAGTGTTACATTATTACAGAGGGATGATTTTATGGATCAGCAGGAATGGGCCGTAATTAATTATACTTTACCGAGGGAACCGTCAAGAGCACGCGTTTCCATATGGAGAAAACTGAAAAAAATTGGAGCGGTCAGCATTCAGCAGTCGATGTGGATTCTGCCGTTGAGCGATGAAAACTATAGTTTGTTGTATGAGATTAAACGTGAAGTCCTTCAAGACAGCGGCGAAGCCTTTGTTATGACAGCCGCTGTAGAAGAAGACGGTAAAAAAATCATTGTTGACCGGTTCAATGCGGCAAGGAATGAGGAATATGGGGAACTTCTGGAACAATGCGAGGACTTTTTCAGGGAAATCGATAAGGAAATCACAAGAAAAAATTTCTCGTTTGCTGAAATTGAGGAAAACGAGGAAGAGTTGAGCAAGTTGCAGGAATGGTTCGCTAAGATATCCGCAAGGGACTTTTTTGATGCGCCGCTGAAAGAAAAGGCAGCGTCGACGCTGTCAAAATGCATGGAGACTCTTGATGATTTCTGTGACTGGGTATATGAGTTCAACGACGGGGGGAGCGCAGAATGAAGCGAAAGCTTGTGTCCAATATTGTATTGCTGGGGTTAGTCAGCCTGTTCGCGGATATGAGTACGGAAATGGTATACCCGCTTGTTCCCCTGTTTTTGACGGCTTCCCTTGGGGCATCGCCCGCAATTGTAGGAGTGATCGAAGGGATTGCAGAGAGCATTGCCTCGCTCCTGAAGGTGTTCAGCGGTTATATCGGGGACGTATACCACAATAAAAAACGGCTGGCCTTTGCCGGATATTCGGCGTCGGTTATTTACAAGGTTTTTCTTCTTCTGGCCGGTTCATGGCTTGGAGTTTTAGCAGCCAGAGTCATCGACCGTACGGGGAAGGGCATTCGCACCGCTCCGCGCGACGCGCTTGTCGCCCAGTCCAGTGAGGGAAAAAAGCTCGGGGGGTCATTCGGGTTACACAAAATGCTCGATATGGCGGGATCTTCCCTCGGTGTGATTTTCGCCTATATTTTTGTGGCGACTGATTTTGGATTTCATAAAGCGTTTCTGTTTTCCATCATTCCGTCGATTATCGGAATTCTTCTTATTTTTGCAGTCAGGGAAGACAAGAGTCCTGAAAAGCCCCGCCAAAAGCTCAACCTGGATGGTTTCAGGCTGGATGGAAGGCTGAAATGGTACCTGGCAACCGTTTTTGTTTTCTGTCTGGGGAATTCATCAAATACATTTTTACTTTTGAAAGCGCAGGAGCGTGGATTTTCGGAGCCGCAGGTCATTTTGCTGTACCTTGCTTTTAACATCGCCACGTCCGTGCTTGCAATCCCTTCCGGAAAACTGTCCGACCGAATTGGCAGAAGCAAAATCCTTGTGCCGGGATATCTGATTTACGGCCTCGTATATCTTGGATTTGCACTATTATCCGCTAAACCGGCCATTCTGTTCCTCTTTATCGCTTACGGTGCTTATAATGCGTTTATAAGCGGCGCAGAGCGGGCGTTTATTGTGGAAAATGCGCCTTTTGAATTTAAAGGAACTGTTCTGGGAATTTACGGTATGCTGCAGGGAATTGGTTTGCTGCTGTCTTCAATTATTGCCGGTCTGATGTGGGATCATATGAATTCTTCCGCGCCCTTCCTGTTCGGCGGCACGCTGGGAATTATTTCAGCCGTTGCAGTAGCAATCATACTGGGCAGCGAAACAAGAAAAACAGAAATATTACAATAACGGTTGTCAAAACAGCGATCATGAGCATCTTGAGATTATTTTATTAACTGCCTGACCTGTAATTTTCTTTCAATAGCCTTGAAGAGATGTTATATTTTGTTTATCAATTTGTTATGAAAATCACAGATTTTCTATGTATAATAATAGAAGTATAAATTACAGGGTTGAGAAAATACAAAGAAGTAGGGTGGTATTGATGAGGCTGCGGGATTTATCGGTACGAAAAAAATTAATTTTATCCAATGCCATGATGGTTGTTATTCCGGTATTCATCATTATTGCGATTCTTTCAAGTATCGTTCTGGGATTTTTTATATTGGCCGGCGGAAACGGTCCTTCCGGTCTGTTAATGAGCAGCAATGGCACAATATCCAATTATCAGCTGCAGCTGGCTTTCGATTCCCTGTGCAGCGCGATCAATGATAAAAACAGTCTGAAAGGCGACAGAAAGCTGTCGGACACCTGCTCTGAATTGGAGCAGGCGGGAGCAGAAATTTTAATCGGCAGTGGCTCCGATGTCGTTTATCGCACTAACGGCGCAGCGGCAGAGGAATTGATTTCCTCAGCGCGCGGTATCAGCGGCGGCTCGGCAAAGGGCACATTGTTCTACAGAAGTGGGAGCGGTCTTGTGTATCAAACCGAAGTGCCGAACAAAGATGGGAAACCGGTTCATCTTCTGGTCGTTTCCAAACAATTGGCTGACGGAGGCGCACCGGGAGGTTTTTTGAATTCGGTGGAACGGTATGTAAAACTGGGCGCTGTATTGGCCGGCGGTTTTGCAGTTATTGTAATTCTTCTGACCGGAATCATATTGGCAGAAATCCTCTCGAAACAAATTGTCACGCCAATCAGCCGGCTTCGCAAAGCCGCAAATGAAATTCAAAACGGTAATTTGGAGAATGCGGTTGAGGCCTCCTCCGGGGATGAGCTTGGCCAGGTCTGCAAAGATTTTGACAGTATGCGCCTCAGGTTGAAAGAATCGGTGCAGCTGCAGCAAAAATATGAAGAGGGTCGCAAAGAATTGATTGCCGGGATCTCGCATGATCTTTCCACACCCCTTACTTCCATCAAGGGTTATGTCAGCGGATTAATGGACGGTATTGCAAATACTCCGGAAAAACAGGAGCATTATCTTCACACGATTTATGATACCGCCTGCGACATGGACAAGCTGGTTGACAGCCTGTTCTGGTTTTCCAAGCTGGATTTGGGCAGAGTATCATTCGAGATGGAATCAGTCTGTCTTACGGAATATTTTCAAGATTACTGTGAGCAGATGCGTCCGCGTTTGAATGAACAGGACATGCATTTAATATTTTCAGACTATTGTAAAGAAACGGCAAAGGTGAAAATCGACCGTCTCCAATTTTCCCGCGTTTTATCCAATCTGATTGACAACAGCGTAAAATACAAACAGCCCGGTCGTGGAAAAATTGAAATTGCTTTATACAATACCGGTAAAGAGGTCGAAATTGAATTTTCCGATGATGGCAGCGGTATAGATGAAAAGGACGCGGATAAAATTTTCGACAGTTTTTACCGGGCAGACCCGGCGAGGAGCAGCGCCGTAAAGGGCAGCGGGCTTGGACTTGCCATTGTAAAACAGATTGTAGAGCGAATGGGCGGAACCGTTCGGGCACGGGGACATGCAGACCGGGGGCTTACCATCAGTATTAAACTTCCGAAAGCAGAAGGTGACGAAAAATGAAACAGATTTTGATTATTGAAGATGATAAAAATATTGCCGAACTGGAACGGGACTATCTGGAAGCCAACGGATATGCCGCGAAGATTGTCAATACCGGGAAAGAAGGGCTTCATGAGGCGCTTGGCAATGTTTATGACCTGATTCTTCTGGACTTGATGCTCCCCGGAATGGATGGCTTTTCCATATGCCGTTCTATTCGTGAAACAATCGATACCCCGATTCTAATGGTTTCCGCCCGGCGGGATGATATAGATAAGATAAGAGGATTGGGATTGGGTGCGGATGACTATGTGGTGAAACCGTTCAGCCCCTCAGAATTGGTTGCCAGAGTAAAAGCACACATGGCAAGGTATGAACGCCTTACAGCAAAAGAGGGAACACCCCGCCACAGCTGCATTTCCGTTAACGGCCTTGAAATTGATATTGATGCGCGCCGTACTTCTGTTGAAGAAAAAGAAGTCAGTCTGACAAATAAAGAGTTCGACCTTCTGCTGTTTTTAGCGCAGAATCCCAATATTGTGTTCAGTAAAAGTACATTGTTTGACCGCATCTGGGGTCTGGACTCCATGGGGGAAACCTCAACCGTCACTGTGCATATTAACCGTATCCGCGAAAAAATTGAAAAGGATACTGACAACCCGCGGTATATCGAAACAGTTTGGGGCGCGGGCTATCGGTTCCGCGCTGAATGACCGGGTTGATTATTATCGCTTTCTTTATCCGGAGTTTAGAAATTGTTAAGAACTGTAGGTTAAACTAAAAACATAATTTAGTTTCACTTTTACGGAGGATAAAGAAATGCAGAACATGGTCATTGCAATTATCAATCAATTTGGATACTTTGGTGTTGCGCTGCTGATAGCAGTTGAAAATATTTTCCCCCCGATTCCGTCTGAAGTAATATTAACGTTCGGTGGCTTTTTGACAACATTTACCAGCATGAAAATATGGGGTGTTATTTTATCGGCTACAATTGGCTCAGTGTCAGGGGCGGTTGTGCTGTATGGGGTTGGCCGCTGGCTGAACCCTCAGCGTTTGGAACGCTGGCTGGACGGACGGATCGGCAGAATTCTTCATTTGAAAAAACAAGATGTCGGTAAAGCGGAAAAGTGGTTTTCCCGCCGCGGAAAGTCAACCGTGTTTTTTTGCCGCTTTATTCCGATTGTGCGCAGCCTGATTTCAATCCCGGCGGGCATAGCACACATGAATATGGGCGTTTTCCTGCTGCTTACCGCGTTTGGGACCGCTGTGTGGAACATTGTTCTGGTATATCTCGGCGTGTTTTTCGGTGCTTCCTGGGAAACAGTCGCGGGATATGTCAATCTTTATTCGCTGGCAGCCGTTGTAGTTTTTGCAATCCTTGCAGTTATTATTGGCATCCTGTTTTATAAAAAGAGAATCAGACCGAATACTCAATCGGATGAGGCAGAAGATCCATCCCATGGGGAGGAACTTTGAAATGCTTCAATGGATTCAGAATATTGACAATCAGGTGGTTTTTTTCATACAGGCCAATTGGCACCGCCCCATTCTGGACGGAATCATGCCTTTTATCAGCAGGATTGGCGACCTTGGCATGATTTGGATTGCGATTGCAGTAATACTTTTCTTTATTCCGAAATATAAAAAATATGGTGTAATGGTTGTGCTTGGTGTTTTGCTCGCAGCTTTATCCGGCGAATTGATTCTGAAGCATCTGGTGGAAAGGGTACGACCCTGTAACTTATATCCTTGGGTTTCAATGCTGATTCCGAGGCCGCAGGATTTCTCGTTCCCATCCGGCCATACATCGGCGTCTTTTGCCGCAATGACTGTAATATGGAGAGCAAATAAAAAATTCGGCATAGCTGCGTTTTTGCTTGCGCTTCTTATCGCATCCTCCAGATTATACCTTTTTGTTCACTATCCAACGGACATTCTGGCAGGAGCGGTCTTAGGCTTTCTGTGTGGTGTGACGGCCATTAAAATATATGACAAAATTCCCCCAAGGCTGCGAGCAGCTGTTTGCAAATTCAAATAAATATATGTTTGCCATTCCTTTGATGATATCCGTGATACAAACAGAAGCCGCCTTGAAAAAGGCGGCTTCGTTGTTTTTATGGCTGTTCGGTATATTGAAGCCTTCAGTCAGGGCTCGATAATGGGAATTTTAATATCGACAGAAGTGCCCGCACCCACCCGGCTTCTATAACTCAAACCATAGTTTTCTCCATAATATAATTTTATGCGCTGGTCAATATTGCTGATTCCGTATCCGTCTTTCTGATTGTTTTTCGAATTTACAATGTTTTTTAATTCTTCTTCCGTCATCCCGACCCCATTGTCCTGTATGGTAATAACAATGCTGTCTCCTGAGATACTCCCACTGATTTTAATAAACCCCGCTTTGTTCTCTTTTTGTAAAATTCCATGCAAAATAGAATTTTCGATGATTGGCTGCAATGAAAGCTTTAAAATATTATAATTCATAATGGCATCATCAACATTGGTGATCAGTTCTATTTTATTCTCAAACCTGAAATTCTGAATTTTTACATAAGAAACGGCATGGGAGATTTCATCCTTGATTGGTACAATGTATTTTCCCTTATTTAAAGACAGCTTGTAAAACCGGGCCAATTCCTGAACAATTTCTGAAATACGGGGCGCATTGGCATCCAAAGCCTCCCAATTGATTAAATCCAATGTATTATATAAAAAATGAGGGTTTATTTGTGCCTGCAATGCGTTCAGTTCATATTTTTTCAGCTCTATTCCATTTTTATATTCCTGGTCCACTAAAACATTAATTCTGACCAGCATTTCGTTAAAGCTTTGAAACAGAACTCCTATTTCGTCCTTGGAATCTGATTTGATCGAGATATCCAAATTTTTATCTTTTACATTTTTCATCGAATCAACGAGCAACTTAATTCGACGGGTGATTCCTTTGGAGATAAAATGAGCAATGTAGTAAGCCAGCAGCCCGATGATACATGTGATCAACAGAAGGATACCGCCGGTCCTTATTCCGGGGGCGTAAATTTCACTGTAAGGGATCAGGGCTACCATGGTCCAGTCCGTATTGCTGACAATTTCATTTTTAACCAGGTACATCTTACCGTTTAATTGATATTTACCCCAGTCATACATCTTACTGTTTAATATGATACGATCTTTATGCCCAACGGCGATTTTATTAAAATTGTCGGTATCGGAGCATAAAATTAATTCTCCGTATGAATTTTGAAGATAAACCACCCCGGCATGGGTCATATTGGATTTTGTAAGAATATCCTGCAGACTTTTTGCGTCGATTGTCGCTTTTTGAATACCAAGAAGAGTATCGTGTGTGTCATCCGTGCTGATTTTTCGATAAAATTCAATTACGGGCATCGTTTTTCCCGGCTGCATCAGGTTTTTCACTGTTCGCTCTCCGGTCCAGAACATTCCGTTCTTTGTATTGTTATCCACAAACATCAGCCTGCTGTATAATCCGCTTCTTTGAAATTTGTCCAGGCTTTCGAAGAATGTTCCGGTATGGGCGTAGGAATACCATGCCGGTATGTACAAGCTGTTATATAAAATTCCGTTTTTTTGGTTTTTGTTATTATCTAAAATTTTTCCCAGCGCTGTTTTATCCTTTGCCTGTTGCGATAAATCATCTTTATAGACCAATATGTTTCTGGATAAAATCGTTTTCACGTCTTTATTGTTGATAATGTCATCTGTTTCATAAACAATTAAATTGATTTTATATTCCAAAAAAGTGATTGCTTGCTCAAAACTTTTTTGAGCCGTATTTTCCATGCTTTCCTTTATATTATCTGTGGTGTTGTATATGATGATGCCGATGGCGGTTCCGAGCGAAATCAGTATGATGGCGATGTAAGACAGCATGAGTTTATAATGAATCGGTTTATTTGAGTACCGATACCTTGTTTTTGCGAACAGTTTCCTCATGCCAAATATTTCCCCCTGTATTCTGACGGAGTCATCCGTTCCCTTTTCTTAAATGCTTTGGAAAAATAATTTTCGTCGTTATAGCCTACGAGCTTTGCTACCTCATACAGTTTAATTTTTTTCTGTTTTAATAAGGCCTTGGACTGTTCAATGCGTACCAAGGTGATGTACTCGCCGATGGTGGTGCACATATTTTTTTTAAATAGAGTAGACAAGTAGGTCGGTGTCACATAAACTTTTTCCGCGATTCCAATTACAGATAAGTTTTCATCCTGATACTCCGAATTAATAATCTTAATGACTTCACAGACCGTTTTATTATTGGATGTAAATATCGTCGCGATTTCAAACAGTTCTTCAATCTTCAGTAAGATGTACTCTTTAATCTGATCTACCGTTTCAAAAAATAGGATTAATTCCCACACATAATCTTTTTCCTTTGCATCCCCCATCGTATCGAGGGCTGTCCATTTTTCTCTTGCCTGTAAAATATCTCGGATGATATTAAAAAACAGATTCTTTAAATAGCTTATTGATGTATTCTTATTCTTTTTCGCCTGATCGCAGAGGCTGCAAACTAATTGAACTGCTTCATCCTTTTTTTGATAAAAAAGATATTCGCGGAATTGTTCCTCCGGATTTTCGCCAAAACTGATTTCCTTTTCTACTTCCTTTGCATAAAAGACAATATTGTTATATCCCTTAAGAAATAATGTGCGAAGCTCTACCACTGCGTTTTGGTAGGAAATTTTAATGGAATTCATCCCGTGCACAACATTCCCGAAAGCGCAGAATATTTTTTCCTTATCCCGCATTAACTCATTTCGCAGCAAATCACAAAACACATTCATGGTGGCGCCCCTGTCGCTCACAGCATATGGATCATTACTCCAAAACAAAAAGAGAATGTGCTCTTCGTCTTTTATACTGTATAAGATTTGTGAACTGACAGGCCACTGTGCCACCTTGTTGTAAATCAGTTTTTGCTTCACGCCGAGGTCTGTTTCATTCTCATCCATTTTTTTCGGCGTTTTCAATATCATGATACGGAAAGCATCATTCGCGTTTATATTGAGACCCATTTCGATTAAACTACTCAGGATAGTGCTGTCGGCCTTATGACCCTTTATCAGGTCGTTCATAAACTTTTGTTTAATCATATCTGTGTTTTCTTCGAATATCCGGTAAGCTTTGTTTGCTTTTCGCACTTTATGGTACTGCTTGATTTCTTCAGTCGCTTTTAAAACGGACTGCTCTATCTCTGCGATATTGACGGGCTTTTCCACATAACTGACAACCCCTAATTCGATGGCGGCTTTCAGGTATTCTTTGTCCGAATATCCGCTTAAGAAGATGATTCTGGAATGAGGCAAAATTTTATTTATATTCCTGCAAAAAGTAACGCCGTCCATATTGGGCATTCGGATATCCGACAATATAATATCCGGTTCAAACGTTTTGGCAATTTCAAGCGCTTCTTTCCCGTCCGATGCGTCTTTGATTTCAGTAATGTGAAGATCTTCCCAATGTACATGGTTAATTAACCCTTTTCTGGTGATAATCTCATCATCCACTATTAAAATTTTCATTGTGTCGAATCCTCTTTTACATAAAAGAATTATTTTTGTTATGACGCAGGGCGGCAATCGTTGGCTCTCTTATATCAATACATTAGCTATTATTACTATTCTTTGCCGAGATGTCAACATAAACTTTTGTTTAATAAACCCTGTGACCGACTGATTTTTATCCGGCGTTTCAGCGGCCGTGTTAAATTCACATTGCTTACATGGTCAAATCGGTATTCAGCCGGCACAGCGGAATTTAAATTATCAAATATTTTTACTTATGAAAGAAGTTTTGATATATTTTTTTGCCTGTTGTTTTGTTTTATCATAATTAATAAAGAAAGGGGTTCAAATTTGTGCCGCAACGGGTTCGGGCCGCACAGGCTTCGCATTCATCCGCGGGGAGGGTTTGACGCTGTTTGATCGTGCGGGTTCTGCCATGGATGTTATATATAATGGAGGAATCATTGATGGAAAAACTGCTTGAGCTCAAGGGGATTACGAAACGCTTTCCAGGTGTTGTCGCGCTGGAAAACATAAATATGGATTTGTTCCCGGCAGAGGTACATGTTATACTTGGTGAAAATGGTGCCGGAAAATCCACATTGATGAAAATCCTTTCAGGAGCTTATCAGTCTGATGAAGGGGAAATGTTTTTAGAAGGCAAAAAAATTGAGAAGAACAGTCCTGCTGTTTCGGATAGATTGGGAATTCAGATGATATATCAGGAGCTTAATCTTGTACCGGAACTTTCGATTCAGGAAAACATATTCTTGGGTAGCGAGCCGAAGAAGGGATTTTTCAGGGACAGCAAATCCATGCGGCGGAAAACGCAGGAATTACTGGACGAGCTGGGAATTCAGGAAGACCCGAACACCTTGGTTAAAAACCTGGGGGTCGGAACACAGCAAATGGTTGAAATCGCAAAAGCGCTGTCAAAAAACACAAAAATTCTGGTGCTTGATGAGCCAACCAGTTCGTTAGCCGGCACGGAAATAAATGAATTATTCAAAATTATTGCCACCCTTAAAAAGAAAGGTGTGGGGATGTTCTACATTTCGCACCGCCTTGAGGAGACTTTTGAAATAGGGACCCGGGTTTCCATTATGCGGGATGGCAGGCTGATCAGAACGGAATTGATCGAAGATATCAATATGGAGCAGATTATAGAAGGAATTGCGGGCAGGGTGATCAATGTTTTATATCCCCATGTTCCTCAGAAAATCGGAGATGTTTTGTTCGAAATAAAACATCTTACCGGTAAAAAGTTCAGGGACATTAATATTCATGTGAATGCGGGTGAGATTGTCGGGCTCTCCGGTTTAGTGGGGGCGGGCAGAACGGAAATTGCCAGGGCTGCTTTTGGAATCGATCCTTATATCGGGGGAGAAGTGTGGATCCAGGGTAAAAAAATCCCTAAAAATAATCCTGCAAAAGCGGTTCAGTCAGGGCTTTGTCTGCTGCCGGAGGACCGAAAGAATGACGGGCTCGCGTTGCCGCTGAATGTGAAAGATAATATCATCATATCCTCTTTAAATAATGTATTTACCAGATATATCACCAATGAAAAAAAGATAAACGGTATGGTGATGGAGTATGTTGACTCGCTGTCCATCGCCACGCCGACAATTGAAAAACTGGTGCACTTTCTCAGCGGCGGGACTCAGCAAAAGGTTGTTATCGCAAAATGGCTTATGTCTGAATCAAAGGTATTTATTTTTGACGAACCTACCAGAGGCATTGATGTGGGGGCAAAAACAGAAATTTATAAATTAATGGATTCTCTGGTCGCGCAGGGAGCCGGTATTATTATGATATCCTCGGATCTTCCGGAGGTTTTAGGCATGAGTGACAGGATCTATGTTCTTCATAAAGGACTCGTTGCCGGTGAAGTTGCCGCATCCGAAGCTTCGCAGAATCTTATCATGAAATATGCTTTTGGCCGGCAGATTCAGCAGGCAGTTTAAATCCATGAGAGCACATTTGGACTTACCGATAAAGAGTGAAGGGAGCATTTGGGGAAGGTGTCATGAAAAGAGAAAAAAAGCAGAAGAAAATCCGGCTTACATCATTGCCTAATTCCACCTATATTTTTATTATTATGTTTGTTTTTCTGTCGCTGGCTGTCAAGAATTTTTTTACTGCAGCAAACCTTTCCAATCTGATTTTGCAGGCCACGCCCCTTATTATAATCAGTGTGGGGATGTCGCTTGTGATTATGTCGGGTGAACTGGATCTATCCGTGGGCGGAATTATTTCAATGTCCGGTGTGGCTGCGGCAATGATTTTAAGGACGGGAGCTCATTGGGCAATCGCAATTTTAGGCGCGCTGGGTATCGGTCTTGTCTATGGCCTGTTCAATGGACTTGTTGTACATAAGATGAAAGTATCCGCGTTTATTGCGACTTTTGGCTCGATGGGAATTGCGCAAAGCCTGGCCAATACGCTGTCGGGAAAAAGGACAGTGTATTGGGATCCATCGCCTGATAATGCTGCAATTGATTTAATGAACCAAAATATTGTTGCTCTAAAGTTGGGCAGCAGGACTGTGGATGTGCTTTCTTTGTCGGTCATCCCTGTTGTATGCATTGTAATTGTTGCGCTTATTCTGAGTGCGTTTCAAAAGACTGTCTTGGGGACTTATGTTTATGCGGTAGGCCATAATCAGGAGACAGCCAGACTGGCAGGAATTAATGTGAATCGAGTTAAAATCGGTATTTTTGTCTTATCAGGCCTGCTGGCCGGAGTTGCCGGGTGCCTGCTGATGATTCGCACAGAATGTGTACAACCTACAATGGGGGAAGGACTGGAATTTTACGCTGTTGTTGCATCCGTACTGGGCGGGAATGTGCTGACCGGGGGAAAGGGAAGTATTCCGGGAACAATCATGGGCGCTTTTGTGATTTATGCTATCAGGAACGCCATGGTCTTAGCCGGGTTCACTACTTTTGCCGTTATGGTTGCCACGGGGTTGGCTCTGATTTTCGGCATGATGGTGAATATGACTGTTGAATCTGCGGTGGGCAAACGGAAAATGAACGGGAACAAAGGCGTGGCTTGGGGAGAAGGTGAAGTACATTGAAGAAAAACGGCAGAATAAGCGGAGCCGCTGCTGTAAAAATCAAATCGAGGCTTTACAGTTTCTCCACATTATTTATTCTGATTTTTGTACTGATGTTTTTTACCGCGGCAAGCGGCTTCACGCATTATTCCTTTATGAACATGCAAAACATGTCCAATATTATTAATCAGGCGTCATTTTTGACATTAATCGGTGTCAGCCAGATGCTGGTTATACTGGCGCTTGGTGACGTCAACCTGTCCATCGGATCGATTATGGTTTTTGCATCCATTTGGGTTGGCCCCTATTTACTGGAGGCCAATCACTATCCAATCTGGATTTCCATTGTCTATATGGTGGCAATCGGAGCATTAATCGGGATTATAAACGGCTTAATGGTCATCCGGTTAAAAATGTCCACCTTTATGGCGACATTTGCGTCTATGTATATTTTCAGAGGTCTTAGTTGGATTATAATGGGGAAAAATGTATCCTACGGAATTTCAGGCCCGCTGCGTAATCTGGCACAGGGAAAGATTTTCACGGTCGGAACGTTTACTGTTACAGTGCCCATGCTGATTTGCGCTGCTTTGGTTGCCTGCGTCAGCTTCATGCTGAAAGGAACCACATTTGGCAGGAAAGTGTACTTTGTGGGTTCCAATCCAAATGCGGCCGGGTTCTCCGGAATCAAGGTCAAACAGATTGTGATGATCATTCATATTCTCGGAGGAGCAATCGCAGGCTTTGCAGGTTTAATGTACGCGGCAAGAGTAAATGCCTGTGAGGCCAGCATGTACACCACGTCACATTTTGATGCGATATCCGTTGCGCTGATCGGTGGGGTGGCGATGTCCGGCGGTTACGGCAATGTGTGGAATTGTGTTTTAGGCGCACTGGTCATTTCCTCCATAACAAGCGGTATGAACACGATCCAGATACCATCGGAATTACAGACTTTGGTGTTAGGCGTTTTAATGATCCTGTCTGTCTATATCAATCAGATTTTAATTGAGAAACAGAAAAATTTATCGAATCGGAAAGTTTCTGAAAAGCAAATCGGCGTTGCGCAGGGTTGATAATCAATATTGTTAGGAGGAGTTTTCGATGAAAAAGGCGATTGCAGCCATATTGACATTCGCTTTGATTCTCAGCACAACAGGGTGCGCGGCACTAAATCAGTTCCAGGGGGACAAAAGTAAAACGGGCGCCGGCGGGTCGGGAAGTGCAGCGACGGCTTCAGCAAAAATGTACAAAATGGTGTTCATCGTCAAAAGCATGCAGTTGAGTTTTATGCTGGATATGATTGAAGGCGCGAAAGCGGCCGGTAAGGATCTTGGAATAGATGTTGTCGGCCAGGGACCGACAACACCGTACAGCGTGGAAGAGCAGATTCAATTGGTTGAACAGGCAATTACAGACAAAGTTGACATGGTTTGTATTGTCCCAGCTGACAGCGAAGCAATTAAGACTGCGGTTGAAAAATGTAATAATGCCGGAATCCCGGTTATCACACCCAATACAAAATCCAATGGTGGAAACGTTGTAACATGGGTAGGCGTGGATAATGTAGAGGTGGGGTATGAATTGGGCAAACAGTTGTGCCAAAGCATCAGCGAAAAGGGAAATGTCGTTTTATTGGAAGGCAAACCGGGCAATTCCACAAGCGAGGAGCGCATTGAAGGCTATAAGAAGGCAATTGCCGAGTACCCCAACGTAAAGATTGTTGACTCCCAGCCGGCTGATTTTTCAAGAGAAGCGGGTATGACGTTAATGGAAAATCTGCTGCAAAAGCATAAAGAAATCGATGCCTGCGGTTCGGCAAATAAGGACATGACCATGGGCGCACTGGAAGCGGCCAAGGCAGTCGGGCGTGAAAAAGATATTAAGTTTATCACGTTCGACATGGATGATGATGTGGTTACGGCTGTTAAAAACGGGGAGATTTATGCAACCGGCAATCAGGACCCGTTCTCTCAGGGATATTTAAGTATTCTGTCAGGCGTCGGTTACTTAAATGGTTCGACGATTCCGAAAACATTATATTTACCGTTAAAGATCGTAAATAAGGAAAATATCGCTTTGTATGATACCAGCAAGGCCGCGGGCAACTCGGAAGCCCGGTAAAAATTTTATCTGCCCTGATCCTTGGCAAAAGTGACTATAAGCAGCCTGAATTTGTTGTATTATGCTGTGATTGACATCATGATGGTAAAATGGTTATAATAGATGAAAACTGTTAATCATTAGAGAACGAAGACTGCATTATTTTATGCGTTTAGGAGAATTATTATGGAACAAAAAGAAACCTTCCCTGAGGGCGTAAAAGTAAAATCACTTTACAAGGCAATAAAGCTGCTTGATTTTTTTAACAGCAGCCATCCTGAGCGGGGCGTAAGCGAACTGGCTGAATTGAGCGGTATGCTTAAGAGCAGTGTGTACAATGTTATGAGCACATACGAAGCCTGCGGAATCATTGAAAAAAACCCAAAAACAAGTCAGTACCGTCTTGGACTTAAAATTTTGGCTTTAAGCAATGTGCTGAGTCAGGATGATGTTTTCTGGGAAATCATACGGCCGTACATGGAAGAACTCAGTGAGCAAACCGGAGAAACTGTTTTTCTCGCGACCCCTTACGGCAACAATATTATTTACCGGGAAGCCGCCTTTCCCAACCACAGTATTTCTGTTCGGGCCATTAAAGGTGTGGTCGCTCCAATGTATTGCACCAGTCTAGGAAAGGCGATTCTTTCCTGTATGGATGCGCAGCACATTGAACAGGTTATTGCCGAAGGGATGGAATCCTTTACTCCTTATACAATTACCGACCCGCAGGCATTCCGTGAGGAAGTGGAAAAAATTCGAAAACAGGGTTATTCTATTGATAATATGGAACATGAATACGGAATTAAATGCGTGGGTGTTCCCATTAAAAACGGAAATGAACAGGTGATTGGCGCCATCAGTCTTTCAGGGCCGTCTCTCCGCTTTAATGATGAACAAATTGCGGAGTATGCGAATTTGCTGATTGACCGGGCTCGGCGAATCAGGGATCGCATCTGAATTTATCCACTAGCACACAGGGAAACCTGTGTGCTTTTTTTATGCAGAAAATCAAGCGGATTTATGGCTGTTAATGCCGAAAAACATGTGAAATCCGGTTAAACCGCTGGCATAATATACATCTTAAACATTTTAATGTAAATTCCAAGAATACTATTGACATATAATTGCAAATCGTGTACTATATAAATACAGAACAGCGTTCATTATTAATGAATAAAAATATAACCTGTGTTCAATTATAATGAACAATCCTTTTAGAGGAATTACAATCTGGAGGAACGAATATGAGTTATTGCTTTTCTAACGGCGCGTGGCCGACTATGGTGACCCCATTTAAATCGAATGGATCAATTGATTATGATGCGCTGGCAAATCTGACAGAGTGGTACATAGCCAATGGTGCGGACGGCCTGTTTTCAACCTGTCAGTCAAGTGAGATATTTTTCTTGTCGCTTGATGAACGAATTCAGCTTACCCGGTTTGTCAAAAGACATTCGGGGGGTAAAGTTCCCGTTATTGCTTCAGGACATATATCTTACGATATAGAGGATCAGATTAAAGAGTTGAATGCGATTGCCGAATGCGGTGTGGACGCTTTAGTCCTGATCAGCAATCGGCTTGCCGCCCCGGATGAACCGGACGGGGTTCTGCTGGAAAGGCTGGATAAAATCGTAAATGCACTTCCTAAGGAAATTCCGCTTGGCTTTTATGAATGCCCCTACCCATATAAAAGGCTGCTTACTCCGCAAGTAATCAAGTACTGTACCTCATCCGGCCGCTTTTCCTTTCTAAAGGATACGTGCTGTGATATTGCCCAGATCGCAAATAAGCTGTCGCTTCTCAAGGGCTCCGACATGCGTTTATACAATGCAAACACTGCAACACTGGTGGAAAGCCTGAAGCTTGGCGCGGCGGGATACAGCGGCGTGATGGCGAACTTCCAGATGAAGCTTTATTCCTGGCTTGTCAGGCACTGGCAGGATAAACCGGAAGTTACGGATGAAGTGCAAAGTATTCTGACGGTCTGCTCGTTTATTGAAATGAAAAATTATCCGGCAAATGCAAAATCCTTCCTGAATCTGAGCGGGATTGCTA
>JAEWBE010000104.1 GCA_023391275.1 Bacillota bacterium
ATTGCCCGGGCCAACAGAGGGAAGCTGGTCGCAGTCACCCACCAGAATCAGCCGGCACCCAAGGGGCAGCGCCCGCAGAACGGCTTCAAAAACGGTGGTGTCAACCATGGACAGCTCATCTATCACCAGCGCGTCGCATTCCAGGAGATTTTTCTCATTCTTCGCAAACACGGGAAGGTCGTTTTCGTCCCATTCCACCTGAAGAAGGCGGTGAATGGTTTTCGCCTCCTGCCCGGTCAGCTCCGACATCCGCTTGGCGGCTCTTCCCGTGGGCGCCGCAAGCAGTACCTTTTCGCCTTTTTGTTCCAGAATTTTTATGATCGCGTTCAGGGTGGTGGTTTTGCCCGTGCCCGGCCCCCCTGTTAAAATCAGCATACCTTTCGAAAGCGCTTCCCGTATCGCCTGCTTCTGCCCGTCGGCATACTCGATTTGAAACGCTTCCTCTATTCCCGTAATGTAATTTTCGATACCGATAATTGACTGAGCGGGGTAGCGCAGCATCATGTTCAGCCGCCCCGCCGCATAAATTTCGGAGCGGTACAGCTTGGGTGTAAAAATGTATTCCCGGCCGCTGAAAACAGCAGAAACAACCGAGCCTTCCGCCTTGAGCGCCTCCAGCGTTTCCACCACAAGCGTTTCTTCCACTTCAAGCCTGCGGGCCGCCGCGGCCAGCAGTTTATCGGCCGGCAGGCAGGTGTGGCCATTATTGATATTGTGCTTCAATACGTACACAAGACCCGCGCGTATCCTGCAATTGTCGTCCTGCGGTCGTTCCAGCGATGCGGCGATTCCGTCGGCGCGATCAAAACCGATTTCCAGGCCGTCGTCACACAGGCAATAGGGGTCTTCCTGAACCCGTTCCGCCGATTGAGCCCCAAACAGCTTCCAGACTCTGACGGCCTCCTCCGGTGTAATTCCAAAACTGCCGAGGTAAAGCATAATTTCTTTAATCCCGTGTATTTTTTTAAACTCATCGCTCATTTTCTGCGCCTTCGCCTTGGTAATCCCTTTAATCACGCACAGGCGCTCCGGCTCGTTTTCCAAAACATTGAGCGTATTTTCGCCAAAAGCGTCCACTATTTTAGCAGCGGTGCCCGGGCCGATTCCCTTTACCGCACCGGAGGACAGATATTTTAACATTGCGGCGGAAGTGGCGGGCTTTGAGCGCTCAAAAGCCTCCACTTTGAACTGCGTACCATAGTTCGCATTGTTGACCCAGTTCCCCACAACGCGCAGTTCTTCCCCCGCGCTGACCCACGGCATGATTCCTACCGTGGTCACGAGTTCCTCTCCGTTGTTGATTTCTATAATGGAATATCCATTTTTTTCATTTCGAAAAATGACCTGCTCCACGGAGCCGGTCATTTCAAGGAGCGTATTTTCCTGCATTTTACATCCTCAACGTTACTTTTTGATAGTCTCAGTATAATACATATGTTATGTATTGTAAACCTGCTGCCCTAATATTTCATGCAGTTCCTCCGGCGCGCAAACTTCCACCCCGGGGTTCCGCGCAGCAATAATCCGGCATATTTTTCTTGTTTCCTCGTCCATATTGCAATCGATACAAATTACTTTTTTATCTTCTCCGGCAATCCACTGAAGCCTTTCAATCGCACTGGTCAGCATCATTTCCGCACCTTCCTCGTGGCCGTGAATCGGTATGACAAGATAGAGCTTCCCCGGATTGCCGGATTTCAGCATCCAGTGAGCAAGGTAGCGCACAAGGTCCGCGGTGCCCGCGACCGCCAAAAGGACAAATGCAATGGTAGCCAACGTTTCGAGCATAAAAATCACCTCACCACAGTTTATGTGATGAGGTAATAAAGTGCTAAGCTTATTTCTTTAAAGCCGATTTTAACGCTTCAATTTTATCACGTTTTTCCCACGAGACATTCAAATCTTCCCGGCCCATGTGACCGTAATTGGAAACCGCACGATAAATGGGTTTGCGAAGGTCAAGGTCACGGATAATCGCAGTGGGACGCAGGTCGAACACCTTGGAAACAGCGCCTGCCAGTTCTTCCTGACTGTAAGAGGAAGTTCCGAAGGTTTCCACCATAATGGACACCGGTCTTGCCACCCCGATAGCGTAGGCAAGCTGAACCTCACATTTTTTCGCAAGGCCCGCGGCAACAATGTTTTTTGCCACGTGGCGCGCCGCGTACGCGGCGGAACGGTCAACCTTGGTAGGATCCTTCCCGGAAAAAGAACCGCCTCCGTGCCTTCCGTAGCCGCCATAGGTATCAACAATAATTTTCCTGCCGGTTAGCCCGCTGTCGCTCACGGGACCGCCGATTACAAACCGCCCGGTAGGATTCACATAGTATTTCGTTTTCTCATCCAGCCACTGCGCCGGAATAACCGCCTGAATCACCGTTGCAATAATATCTTTTCTGATTTGTTCCAGCGTAACATCCGGATCATGCTGAGCCGATACGACAATGGTGTCGACGCGGACGGGACGATCCCCGTCATACTCAACCGTAACCTGCGTTTTGCCGTCCGGCCTCAGGTAGGAAAGCGTGCCGTCCTTCCTCACCTGGCTCAGGCGCTTTGAAAGTTTGTGCGAAAGCGAAATGGCAAGCGGCATAAGTTCCGGTGTCTCGTCGCAGGCGTAGCCGAACATCATTCCCTGATCGCCCGCGCCAATCAGATCATTCGCGTCGGTCGCGCCGTTTTTAGCCTCCAGCGATTCATTCACGCCCATTGCAATATCGGGCGACTGAATGTCAATGGAAGTGATTACACCGCAGGTATTGCCGTCAAACCCGCAGGCCGGGTCGTCGTAGCCAATATCCTTCACCACTTCACGGGCAACCGATGCAATGTCCACATAGCACTCGGTTGAAATTTCACCCATTACATGGATCACTCCCGTGGTCGCGGTCACCTCACAGGCAACGTGAGCCTGCGGATCCCTGGCAATAATTTCATCGAGCACCGCATCCGCAATTTGGTCACAGAGCTTGTCCGGATGACCTTCCGTTACAGATTCTGAAGTAAAAAAATGTTTTGACATATAAATCCTCCTAAAATAAAACTGAAAAAACGCTGTCCGGAAAGTCCGAACAGCGTGTATAACTACCTCATCTATCGGCTTTACCGCAGGATTTGGCACCTTGCCTCTTGGCAGGTTGCCGGACATCACAGGGCCTGTTCCCTCCGTCACTCTTGATAAGGACATATTTAATTTTCGAACTGATTATAGCATGCAGCCGAAAATAAGTAAATATACAAAATCGTCAAAGTGTAGCATTCCCTGACTGAGAAACTGGATTCTATTACAAACAGAGCGTTATTTCAGCATTATTTGTGCAAAATCGGACTGACTCTTTTGTAAACCAGTAAAGTAATTACAGAAACCATAACGCCCTTCAGCAAATTGAACGGTGCTACAGCAAACAGGACAAAAGTTTCCAGATTCGTAATTGCAGGATTGATTACGCTGCCCATTTGCACAAGAGCACTTAGCGGCATATGAAATACTGTCGCATACACAGGAAGCAAAACAAAGTAGTTCAGCAGGCATCCGGCGATCACCAGGGTTACTGTACCGGCCGTCAGACCCATAATGGCATGCTTTCTGGATTTACCGCGCTTATAAAGGATTGCGCCCGGCACCACCATGGCACATCCGATAATAAAATTGGAAAGCTCACCGATTCCACCCGTGGTTGTTCCATTGATCACCAGATTAAGCAGATTTTTAAGCAGCTCCATAATGACGCCGGCAAGCGGCCCAATGGCAAAGCTGCCGATCAGAATCGGAATCTCGCTCAGATCAATCTTGTAAAAGCTTGGGGCAAACCAAAGAGGAATTTCCACCAGCATTAAGACGGTTGATATTGCGGTCAGCACCCCGATTTGCGCAATTCCTTTCGCGCTGAAAACGCCGGTTCTCTTTTGCGTGTTCGATATCATATTCATATTTCTCCTTTTGCTCCTTTATAAAATGAGTTAAATAAAAAAAGCCCAATCATGAAGATCGAGGCTTTTATTTCTATCTTCTTCCATCCGGACTATACCGTCGGCTTTGGAATCACACCAAAATCTGCGATCATCAATCGCTCGCGGACTTGTCGGGTCACACCGCATTACCGCCGGTGGGGAATCACCCCCCGCCCCGAAGATTTATTCAGTTTTTATCCTCCCGGCTGCCAATGAAAAA
>JAEWBE010000035.1 GCA_023391275.1 Bacillota bacterium
ACCAGCATGGTAACACCCAGCACCGCGCAGTTTGTGGTGATCAAAGGGAGGTAAATGCCAAGCGCGTTGTACAGGGCGGGAATATACTTTTTCAGCACGGTCTCAATAAACTGCACCAGCGCCGCGATGATCAGAATAAATACGATTGTCTGCAGATACGCAAGATTCAGCGGAACCAGCACGAAAGTATAAATAGGCCAGGTTGCGGCGGTGGAAATGACCATAACGACCGTAACGGCAATACTCATCCCGGTGGCGGTGTCCAGCTTTTTGGAAACGCCGAGGAATGGGCAGATGCCGAGGAATTTATTCAGGATATAGTTTTCAGTCAGTATTGCCGCCAGGAAGATTGCGATTAAACCCTTTATCATTCCTTAGCATCCTCCTTTTCATTGCCCTGCAAGCCGGAGCAGGCCGCGCTGTACGGGCAGCTTTGGCAGCAGCCCAGCTCCGCCGGCGCTTCCCCACCTTTTTCGGCCAGCTTGTTTGCGGCGGCAATCATCATGCCAAACACAAAGAAGCCTCCCGGAGGCAGCAGGAAGATGATAACCGGGTCCATAAATCCCGCCGTAACCGGCAGGCCGAAAACAGTACCCGCACCCAGCAGTTCGCGGATGATGCCCATGATCAGCAGAGTTGCGGTGAAGCCCGCGCCCATGCCGAGCGCATCCAGAACGGAGGGCAGAATTTTATTTTTGTTCGCAAACATCTCGGCACGGCCAAGAATGATGCAGTTCACCACGATGAGGGGCAGATAAATGCCCAGCGCCGCTTTCAGGCCGGGGGAATACGCCCCGATCAGCATTTGCACGATGGTGACAAATCCCGCAATCAGCGTGATATAGCATGGAATGCGCACCTTGTCCGGAATTACATTGCGAAGCAATGAGATAACGGCGTTGGAGCCGACCAGAACGAACGTAGTGGCAAGACCCATGCCGATCGCGTTGTTTGCCGAGGTACTCAGCGCAAGGGTTGCGCAGGTGCCGAGCACAAGGCGGAGCACCGGGTTTTCCTTTACAATTCCTTTACTGAATTCCTTCCATAAACTGCTTTTCGTCATTTCACTCACCGCCTTTTGAATTAATATCATCTGCCGCGGAAGAATCTTCGCGCACTGCGGCATAACTGTCTTTCGAAACTTTACCATAAGCTTCAACCGCTTCGTTTACGCAGGCTGTAACGGCCCTGCTCGTAATGGTAGCGCCCGTCATCGCCTCAATTTCCCCGTCTTTCACGGCGCCGGACTTGATTACGGTGAAGCCGTTTTCCGGGGCGGCTTGTTTGTACTGATCCCGGAAGCTTTCCTTTTGCGCGTTCAGGCCCAGGCCGGGGGTATCGCTGATGGAAAGAATAACCACGCCGGTTACTTTACCGTCTTTGCCGACGCCGGTCATGACGCTCAGGTCGCCGCCGTAGCTTTTTGTTTTTGTGGTAAACACATAGCCCAGAATATCTTTTTCCTTTAAGCCGACGGCATAAGTGCCGTCCTCTGAATTTTCAAAAGACGTTGCACCCGGAAGGACCACCTGACGGGAGGCCGCCTCGGACTGCTTGTTCATTTCCGCAATCTTGTCCCGTGTCATTGTATTTGTCAGGGCAAGAAGGAAGGTCGTGACAAGGCAGATTACAAACAGGGTAAGAGCGGGTCTGGCGATTTCTTTTGTGTTAATTTTCATTTTTGACACGCTCCTTCCCAAATGCCCTCGGGCGTGTCAGGCGCTCGATATGAGGAACCAGAATGTTCATCAGGATGATGGAAAAGGAAACGCCTTCCGGCAGCGCGCCGAAAATACGGATCAGCATAGTGATCACCCCCGCGCCGACCGCGTAAACAATCCTTCCCTTTTCGTTAATCGGTGAAGTGGAATAATCAGTGGCCATAAAGATGGCGCCGAGCAGCAGGCCGCCCGCCAAAAGGTCAAACGCGACATTACGGCCCGCAATCAGGGAGATCACAGCAGCCGTGCCAAGGTAGCACAGCGGAATGGTCGGGCTGATTACTTTACGCACGACCAGATAAATGCCGCCCAGAATCAGCGCAACCGCGCAGGTTTCGCCAAGGGAGCCGGCGCGCACGCCCGCAAACAGGTTCAGCAGAGTGGGCATAGTCCCTTCCGCTCCGGTTTTCAGAACATTCAGCGGCGAAGCGGAGGTCATGGCGTCCGTCTTATGTAAATAATAGAACGGGGTCGCCCACGTGCTCATTTGGGAAGGGAAAGAAGACATCAGTATGATACGCGCCGTAAGCGCGGGATTGACAAAGTTCTGGCCGATTCCGCCGAACATCTGCTTCACCACAACAATGGCGACCACCCCGCCGAAGGCAAGCGCGACCGGGTTGATTCCGACCGGAACATTAAATGCAAGCAGGATGCCGGTCACCACGGCGCTCAGGTCACTAATGGTGCTCTCGCGTTTCATGACTCTGCGGGCGGCGTATTCGCTCAAAACGCAGGTTCCGACCGAAACGGCAATCAGCAGCAGCGCCTGCGGCCCGAAAATAATGACCGAAGCAATCGCCGCCGGAACCAGCGCAATAATCACATCAAGCATGATTTTGCGGGTGGTGATTCCGCTCCTTTGATGCGGCGAAGAGGAAACAATCAATTTATCCGCCATTATTTTTTACCTCCTGCTTTTACCATTGCTTTGCCAAGGCGGATTGCCTGAACGAGCGGCCTGCCCGCCGGGCAGTTAAAAACGCAGGTTCCGCATTCCATGCAGTCCATTACGTCAAACTCTTCAAGCTTTTCCACATTTCCGGCATTGGAATACTGTTCCAGCTGCGTCGGAATCAAATTCATCGGGCATCCGTAAACGCAACGCCCGCAGCGAATGCAGGCGGAAGGCTCGTTCAAATGCGCCTCCTGTTCACCAAACGCAAGAATGCCGTTGTTCTGCTTCAGAATCGGCAATTCGTCGCTTGCAAGCGCCAGACCCATCATCGGCCCGCCCATCAGCATCTTTCTCGGCTCCGTTTTGTAGCCCCCCGTAAAGGCGACGACATCTGCAATTCTGGTCCCAATCGGCACAATCACATTCTGCGGGTTTCGAATTGCGGAGCCGTCGATGGTAACCCGTTTGGTGACAAGGGGCATGCCTGTTTTCATGTAATTTGCAAGGAATGCCACGGAAGTAACATTCATTACAAGGCATCCCACATCCGCCGGCAGTTTACCCATTGGAATTTCGCGGTTTGTACAGGCCTTCACCAGCACTTTTTCCGCGCCCTGAGGATACCGCGCATGAAGCGGCAGCACACGGACCCTGTCTTCCGGGTCATTGGTTTTATTGTCTGCAATTTTACTCAGCACTTCGATGACGTCGGGCTTATTGTCTTCCACGGCGATGATGACCCTGTCCACCTTCAGCAGGTCACGGATGGCGTACACGCCGGAAAATACCGCCCAGGAATCTTCCAGGGCTTCGCGGTGGTCCGCGGTGATGTAGGGCTCGCATTCGGCCACATTGACAATCAGCGTATCGATATGTTTATCCTTCGGCACATTCAGCTTCACATGCGCGGGGAACCCGGCTCCCCCCAGCCCGACCAGCCCGGATTCCCTGGCCGCTTTGACAAAGTCCTCCGCTGTTTGCACAACCGGCGGCCTGACCTCGGGCGAAACGGTCATTTCCCCGTCCGAATCAATGACGACCGCGTCGGTGTACTGCCCGCCGGGCAGCATCACCTTTTTGATTGCGCTGACCCTGCCCGAAACGCTCGCATGAATCGGCGCGCTTACAAAAGCGCTGCTGTCCGCAATTTTTTGTCCAAGCAAAACCGTGTCGCCGACTTTTACCAGCGGCGTACAGGGCGCCCCCACATGCTGCTGCATGGGCAGCACCACCTGCGCCGGGCATGGCATCACGGCGGATTCCGCCTGCGCGGTGTTTTTCCTGTGGGGAACATCCGCTCCGCCATGTGTTTTGAATGGATTAACCGGAAATTCAATTCCCATCTTTTCATCCTCCAACTGTTTACTCAATGGCTCACTCTCTATATTCAACGGCGAATATCATTCCCTGCCTTTCCCGCTCTGACCGCCGCTCTTTTCAGATGGGGAATGGAGATATCACCCGCAGGAATGACGGGGAGTGCCGCAACCCAAATAACAGGCGGCGTAAAAATTATAAAACGTCGGTCGCTTCGGGCTCTGGCAGCCCAAAGCGGCGCGTTGAAATCAAATGAAATAATATGGTATGAGTTACTGATTATACACTGGCCAGTGCAATCAGTCAGTTCAAAATCTTCGTCTTTCGCCGCACACAGCATTCATATAATTATTCGGCCGGAGTATACTGTTTGTTAACGATTTTAAAACTGTCCTTCAGATTTTCGCTCACATAGACTTTGTTTCCCTGATCAATAAAAATTCCGTCCGCATTATATTTTTTCAGCAATTCCATTCCCTTTTCCCTGCCGAGGATAAAGCAGGCAGCGGAAAGTGCGTCGCTCAGCGCGCCGTTATTACACGCCACCGTTACGGAAATCAGACCGTTGTTTTCCGGGCGGCCGGTCTTCGGGTTCAGCAGAGGGTAATACGATATGCCGTTTTCCGTAAAGGATTTTTCATGTATCCCGGAAGTGGAAATAAACCCGGAAGTCAGATCAACCGTCCCCACAGTGTCAGCCTGAGCCCCGGTACCGGAATCGCGCACCGCGATATTCCATGCGGTTTTGTCCGCTTTGGTACCATAAACGCCCGTGCTGTTACCGACCGCAACAATGCCGCAGTCCGCGCCCGCGTCCCGGTAAGCCGCCACAGCCTCATCACAGGCCGCCCCCTCGGCGATCGCACCCAGATCAACTGCCATATAATGAAATTTTAACGAGGCGGAATTATTTTGTTTGTCGATACGCAGGTCATTGTAATTTACAAATTTTATGTATTTTTTAATATCGTCGTCGGAAGGAACATGCTGGTTCTCCCCGCCGAAATTCCATAGGGACGAAATTGGCAGGATCGTGGGTTCAAATGCGCCATCTGATTTTTTTGCAACATCCAGCCCGGTTTCAAGAATGGCTATGGTTTTCGGGTCTAATTGGACCCAGTCGCTTCCGGATGCGGCATTGAGTTTTGCAATATCGGAACCGTCGATTGTACAGGAAATAAGATCTTCCAGAGCGCCAACGCTCTTAGCGGCGGCGGTCGCGGCTTCCACGCGTTTACTGCCGTACACCGTTTGCTGAACATAAGTATTCATAGCAAAATTTGTACACTCATACTTTTGGGCCCGCTGCCCGAATTTCACCCAGATCACTGTCAGCGACAGGATAATTACTATGAGCACCGCGCTGAGAAGGACGACGATTTTCCTGTAATTACGCATCTAAATCCTCCGTACCAGATACCGAAATTGCAATTTTACATTGACCGCAGTTGAGAAAAGAATGCAAATAAACAATGTATTCTTGCATTATATCACGATTTGCCCCAAAGTCCAGTGGGCCTGCGGAATATTGCATTTTTCGATTTATTTTCATGCGAACAGTGCCTGCATATTACCTGCATCCGGTGAACACAAAAAGAACCGTTTAGGCCTTATAATGAAATCATCTGCCGTTTTCCGGCAGATGATCAATCGGTTATTGCCGTATTGGCCTGAACGGCGCTGAATTATAATGTAGATCGGAGCGTATTTCTGAAACTCGGTTCCATTTCCATGCCGCTGTGAAACAGTGCAAACCGATTGCGCCCGGAACGCTTTGCGCTGTAGAGAGCAGCGTCTGCCTTCGCATACAGCTCGGCATAAGTGGAACCGTCCTTCGGATAAAGCGAAATCCCGATACTTCCCGAAATGGAGCAACTGTCGTTCTGACCTGAAACCGTTTTATTCATACACTGATGAAGCATCCGCGCCTTGTCAAGGATCAGCGCGGTATCATCCATGTCTTTTAAAAGCACCATAAATTCATCGCCGCCGACACGGCCCACAATGTCCGAAGCGCGAAACAGGTTTTTCAGGCTGTTCCCTGTCTCGGCCAGCACCATGTCGCCAAACATATGCCCCAGACTGTCGTTGATATTTTTGAAATGATCCACATCGATCATAAAGAGCGCACAGGCACTGCCGCTCTTAAGTGAGTCTTCGATCAGGCTTTGTGTGGCTGCTCTGTTCAAAAGGCCTGTCAATTCGTCCCGCTGCGCTTTTTGCATTAAAATCTGGGTTTCCTGCTTTTGAGAAGTAATATCGTTCATACACCCGATTGCTCTGACCGGTATGCCGCTGTCATCAAAAATGGTTGTTATTTTAATTTCATACCACAGGAACTCATCCTGCTCGTTTTTCAGCCGAAACTCTCCTTCGGCATTTTGGGCGCCCTCCTGTACTTTTCGGAACAAGTCCCGAAACGACTCCACATCGTCCGGATGTACAATATTCATGGCAAGCACGCCGCCGGGAAGTTTCGGCGCGGCAGCAGGCTGGCCGCCGAACAGGTTCAGGCTGTTAATAAGGTGCGTAACGCCGCCGTCGGCAATGTTATACTCAAAAATCGTGCTGTCCGTCTGATCCATCACGATTTTATATCGTTCGTTATTAAGAATCAGTTCCTCCATCGTTTCTTTCTGACTTGTAATATCAATGATAATCCCGCAGAATGCGGCTGCCTTTCTGCTTTCCTCAATAAATTGCCCTTTTTCCAGAATCCAGATCAGTGAACCGCCTTTTCTGACCAACCGATATTGAATTTCGACCGATTCTGTTTTCGTGCGCTGATGCATCCTATGTATTAGTTCGCCGCGGTCCGGCCCGTAGACCATGTTTACAAACCGATCATTAAAAATATCCTTTATTTCATCCCTTGTGTATCCGGTCATCCGCAGAAGGGCCTCGCTGTAATACAGGAACGTCAGCCCGTCATCACACCTGCATTGCCGAACGCAGCCCGGAATATTGGCCGCCATTGACTCAAGCTGGCGGAAGTCCTTTTTCAGGGCGGAACCTTTATAATAAAAAAAAGCGGCGACGCCGGACAGCAATACAAAAACGGCCGCAGCAACCAGAATTGCAGAGTATTCACCGCCGGCACGCTCCGGCTCGTATGCAGAGGCGGTGGAGGAAAGCGGGAACAGAAAGCCCGCCGGAAATGGGATATTGGTTCCCTGAGCCAATTGTTCGATCATAATTATTACAGTCCCTTCACGGTACAGACAGGATGTACGGTTTAATCATACCTATTCCTACGCATGCTATTATAAAAAATTCAGCCATAGCATCCGATGCGGCACTATGGAAAGCAAAGCAGAAAAATCACATTCATCTTTTAAAACAGACGTGATTAATTACACAAATCTTATTTTAAATTATCTTTGTTTTGTATTATGTCACAAAATGTAGGAAAGACTCTTTTCACTGTTTTTCTTTATGATATACTTAATTTTATGAATAAAAATGCGGGGGCAAAGAGTATGTCAGCGGAACGGGTAAGAAGCTATCTGGAACAGTATCATATGGAAAACCGTCTGCGGGAATTCGCAGTTTCGAGCGCCACGGTAGAACTTGCCGCGCAGGCGCTGAATGTTGAACCTGCACGAATTGCAAAATCGATTTCCTTAAAGGATCCCGACGGCTGCATGATTATTGTGGCAGCGGGTGATACAAAAATAGATAATTCCAAATTCAAGTCGGAATTTGGAATGAAGGCAAAAATGCTTGTACCGGATGAGGTGGAACCGCTTACAGGCTACCGGATAGGCGGTGTATGCCCGTTCGACAACCCCGGTTGTGCAAAGGTTTACTGCGACGTTTCGCTGCGGCGGTTTAACGAAATCTACCCGGCGGGCGGCAGCTCAAACTCCTGTGTAAAACTGACCTGTGACGAGCTTTATGAAATCTCGCGGAGCATCAAGTGGGTCGATGTCTGCAAAATTCAGGAGAAATAATTTGGACTAAAGGATAAGGATAAGAGCATGAGAATGCGCAATAAGCCGTGGGCGGCACCCGAACTGAATGCGTGTCAGTTTTTTGTACGAAATCCGGAGCAGTATCTTGGCAAATGGCACTCTTTCTTCCCGCGCCGGCAGCCGATCCATTTGGAGCTTGGGTGCGGAAAAGGGCTTTTCATCGCGGGACTGGCCCCAAAAAATCCTCATATTAATTATATGGGCATTGATTTAAAAGATGCGGTTCTGGCCCCGGCGAAACGCAATATTGAGCAGGCGTTCCGGAAGGAAGGCAAAACACCGGACAATGTGGTGCTTCTGGCACAGGATATTGAGCGTATTTTAAATATTATGAATTCCGATGATACAGTAGAGCGGATTTACATCAACTTTTGCAATCCATGGCCAAGGGCAAAGCATAACAAACGCCGCCTGACCCATCCGCGCCAGCTTGAAAGCTATAAACAGCTTTTGGCCGGAGACGGGGAAATCTGGTTTAAAACCGACGACGACCCGCTGTTTGAGGATACGCTGGGGTACCTGAGGGAAAGCGGCTTTACAATTTTACGCCAAACCTATGATTTGCATGCGGAAAATGACCCGGAAAACGTAATGACCGAACACGAAAAAATGTTTATGGAAAAAGGCATAAAAATCAAAGCTCTGGTGGCCAAAATCAAATAATCTGCAATTTTTTAAATAAATAATTCATATGCATTGACAAATGGATATAATTTGCATATAATTCATATAAGTTTAGTAATATTACAAAGCTTAGGAAAAGGGGTGTTGGTTTGAGTCAGGCAATTATCGAGATTAAATCTCTGAGTAAAACCTTTCAGACCAAAAGCGCCGAGGTTCACGCATTAAATAACATTAACCTGGCGATTGAAAAGGGTGACGTTTTCGGCATTATCGGCATGAGCGGAGCCGGCAAAAGTACGCTTGTGCGCTGTATTAATATGCTTGAAAAACCGACAGAAGGCACTGTGCTTTTTGACGGGCGCGACCTTTCAAGCCTTTCTGACATGCAACTGCGCGAAGCCAGACACTCCATGGGAATGATTTTTCAGCAGTTCAATCTGCTGATGCAGCGCACCGCGCTGGGCAACATCTGTTTTCCGATGGAAATTACCGGCGTAGACCGTGCGGCGGCGAAAAAAAGAGCCCTCGAGCTGCTGGAGCTCGTCGGTCTTACGGACAGGGCAAAATCTTACCCGTCCCAGCTTTCCGGCGGCCAAAAACAGAGAGTCGCGATTGCCCGCGCGCTTGCGACCAACCCGAAGGTGCTGCTTTGCGACGAAGCGACCAGTGCGCTTGACCCCACTACAACCCGCTCCATTTTAGCTTTGCTCAAAGACATCAATCAGCGTCTTGGCATCACCATCGTAATTATTACGCACGAGATGAGTGTCATTGAGGAAATCTGCAACCGCGTCGCTATTATTGCCGAAAGCCAAATTGCCGAAACCGGTTTGGTGCAGGATATTTTCCATAAGCCGCAGACAGCGGCCGCACAAAAACTCGTGTATCCGGAAGGCAGACACACGGAAAAACCAATCAGCAAGCGATGTATGCGTATTGTATTCGACGGAAATTCTTCCTTTGAACCCGTGATTGCAAACATGGTGCTCGAATGCAGAGCCCCCGTTAACATTATGTATGCAGATACAAAAAATATAGATGGCAAGGCATTTGGCCAGATGGTGGTTCAACTGCCGGAGGATGAGGCCCTGGCGCAGAAAATGTTCGCATATGTTCGCGAAAGGGGTTTGTCCGCTGAGGAGGTGAATGGTTATGTGGGATGAGGCAACGCTCAGTATGCTGGCGCAGGGGGTTGGTGAAACCCTGTATATGACACTCGTCTCTACGTTATGCGCCTATATCATCGGGCTGCCACTCGGCATTCTGCTTGTTACAAGCGCAAAGGACGGGATCCGCCCGTGCGCGTGGCTGTTCAAGATTTTGGATATCATTGTAAACCTGACCCGTTCCATTCCATTTCTGATTCTTTTGGTAGCCGTCATTCCCTTCACAAGAATGGTTGTCGGCACCACGATCGGTTCCACGGCGACTATTGTTCCGCTGACCCTTTCGGCGGCGCCGTTCATTGCGAGAATTGTTGAATCCTCCCTGAAAGAGGTTGACGTCGGGGTGATTGAAGCCGCTCAGTCCATGGGCGCTTCCGACAGACAAATCATTTGGAAAGTTCTTCTGCCCGAAGCAAAACCATCTTTAATTGTCGGCTGCGCTATCGCAACCACTACAATTCTGGGTTACTCGGCGATGGCCGGTTTTGTGGGCGGCGGCGGACTTGGCACCATTGCCATCAATTACGGCTATTACCGCTACCAGAATGACATCATGTTTGTCACCGTGGTCTTGCTGGTGCTGATTGTTCAGGTACTTCAAGGGATTGGAATGAAAGCTGCGGGACTAAATGACAGAAGAAAATAAATTCTCCGTCAAAAATTTTGATTTTTTGTAATAATGAAATATTAACACATTAACTTATTGGAGGGTTAACGATTATGAAAAAACTACTATCGGCTATTTTAGCCGCTGCCTTATCTGTTGCCGCATTCACAGGCTGCACGACTTCCAGTACTACCGCCGCCTCGTCAGCGGCAGCTGCCGCTCCGGCTGCTTCCGCTGCTGCCCCTGCCAGTGAAGCTGCAAGCACCGCAGCTTTAAAGAAAATCGTCATCGGCGCTTCCCCGACTCCACACGCCATCATTCTGAAGGAAGCAGCCAAGCTGCTGAAAGAAAAAGGCTACGACCTTGAAATCAAGGAATTTTCCGATTATGTGCTGCCCAATACCGCCCTGGAAAGCAAAGAGCTTGACGCCAACTACTTCCAGCACCAACCCTATCTGGATGACTTTAACAAGCAAAAGGGCACAAACATTGTTTCCGCCGGTTCTATTCATTATGAGCCGTTTGGAATTTACGCCGGCAAGACAAAGACCCTTGCCGATTTGAAGGACGGCGCTAAGATTGCGGTTCCAAACGATACCTCAAATGAAGCGAGAGCTCTTCTGCTTTTACAGACACAGGGTTTGATCAAACTGAAAGACGGCGCCGGCATTACGGCAACTCAAAAGGACATTACCGAAAATAAGAAAAATCTCAAGTTTACGGAGATTGAGGCCGCCCAGTTGGTTCGTGCCCTTCCTGACGTGGATCTGGCTGTCATCAACGGAAACTATGCGCTTGAGGGCGGTTTAAAAGTTTCCGATGCCCTTGCTGTAGAAGCCGCTGATTCCCTTGCCGCCACTACCTATGCGAATATCATTGCGGTTCGCAAAGGGGACGAAACCCGCGAGGATATTAAGGCGCTTGTCGAAGTGCTTAAGAGCGACGAAATAAAGACCTTTATTCAAAACACCTTTAACGGGGCGGTTGTTCCTGCAAAGTAAACCGGGGGAACTGGCCTGTAAAAACTGTCCGATATAAAGCATTGAGA
Source organism: Bacillota bacterium (assembly GCA_023391275.1). Lineage (GTDB taxonomy): Bacteria > Bacillota > Clostridia > Oscillospirales > Acutalibacteraceae > Caproiciproducens. The sequence continues at coordinate 11,356 of JAEWBE010000035.1, forward strand.
TCATCAGCTGGCATCGTTTTTCAGGCGATGCCAGCTTTGTTTTTAAAAGATCTCTGCCAACTGTACCCCGCCTTCTTATTGCTCCAAATTTATTCTATGTTTATCTTGATTTTTTCCTGAATTTATTATATAATAACATTCGTTGTTTGTGCCGGTGTGATGGAATTGGCAGACGTAGTGGACTCAAAATCCACCGGTAGCGATACCGTGCCGGTTCGAGTCCGGCCACCGGCACCACAATCGTTTCTACAGGAATTGAGCAATCATTCTGTAGGAACGATTTTTATTTTGTGCTATAATTCAATAGATGGTGTATCGACTTGGCGGAGAGCTAAACAGGGATTTGACGGACAGTGAATTGCTGATTATTTATATTTTGTGCAATATTAACTCCCTTACTGCAATGCGGTAAGGGAGTTAGAAATTCAGGTACTAATATTATATAGTTTGTCTGACACTATCTGCTTTAATTTCCAGAACTCGAGTTAAGAATGAAAACTTTTCTTTCATCCTATCAAAATCGCTGCCTTCCGTAAGAAAGTTGGCGGTTCCATCTACAACAAAACCAGTACCCATGCCCATTTTACCTTGAACGTCATGGCTACCCAATGTCATGATAATTTTGTTTTGCACATCCACATTCTTCTGCGTTTTGTTAAACCAAGCAGCCGGAATGAGTATTCTGTTATCGTCAGTAATTTGCAAATAGCTGTTCCAAGTGTTGGCAACATGAACATTGCCATTTGCCCATGAAGTTACAGACACAACACCTTCGTGCTTTAGCACCTCTAAAAAAGATTCGCTAAACATAAAAAACCTCCAATTAGTATATTTGTTATCTGCAATATATATTATCTACAAAAGGATGTTTTTATGCAATTAGGGAAAGGTACTGAATATGCTTTGCATTCACTATTTTATATGATTGATATGCCTGTTGGCGCTACCATAGGGATTAAGGAGCTTGCAGAGTTGAATAAACTGTCTGAAGCTTATCTATCGAAAATATTTACAAAACCAAGAAAATCTGGAATTGTCCGTTCAAGCCAAGGTGCAAAGGGCGGATATGAACTTGCTTTGGCCGCTGTGTGTTATGAGCAAAATGAGAACCAGTCATATTTCAATTTATCAGTGGGATGAGCGTATACAATGGAGTAATATTCGTTTGCCTGATGCCGCAAACCTTTATTGTATGCGGGTTCCCGAGTTTGTCGTTATAAACACCCGCACCAAGAAAAGAGAGTACCCGTTTGGGTACTCTCTTTTCTTTTGCGTTGGTGGTTACAGATACCTTGCACGGCGGTGCAGATTGGGAACAGATCTAATCCTCTGGTATAAACACAGGAAGTCGCTCGATGCGTATCGTTAACATACTTCGAGTCCGTCCCAGAGTAATGCGCGGCGTATAGCCTCTTAATCTTCAAGATGACGGTAATCACATGAATGTGGTTCTGGCTGAAATTATGCATCAACGGGCCGACAAACACCTGCTGGGCACGGAGAAAGCGAAATTGGGGATTCATCATCAGCCTCTGCAAGACAGGGCGGATTCGATATAAAAAAGCCGCCCTGCTATGGACGGCAAAAGGTTACAGTGTCGGATTACTATCACTCTTTTTCGAATTCGGAGCGATATCGGCGCGTATGTCGTCTTCTTTTTTAGGCAAGGGCTGTATAGGCGGCGTGACTGCAGATTTTGGCTTAATTGAGCCAGACGGTCTGCTTTGCTTATCGTTGTTATTCATAAATACACCTCCCTTCACGGGATTAGTTTATCCAGTAAAAGAGATTTTATAGAAAAAGCCGCCCTATTACAGACGGCAAGAAATTATTTCTTTGGATTGCTATCGCTCGTTTTCGCATTTGGGTTTTTGGTTCCCTCTTTAGGTGTCATACTGGGCCCGACTGTTTATGCAGCTAAGTTTGAAGCAGGCAAATGATTCATATCTTGTTTATTTTTATCCATAATGCATCTCCTTTCGGAGATTAGCTTATCCAGCTGAACGGGTTTTATTAAAGCGGGACGTTTCCGTTCCGCTCCTTCGTACAAGTTTGGTTTCAATCTTCACTGATTGGATTATCAAGAAAGGTGGACAATCTAAATGCATGCCTATGACCATCATTCACTGTTGTCACGGATTCTAAGAAGTGAACATGTCTATCCCCAACTTGAATTGCGCCTCCGGTTTTTCCACGGAATTCATGAAAGTGATTTTCATAAAAATCGGTCCTGAATTTTACCTCATGAACATGATCGCCTCTGCCGATCGGAATCGCTTGCCCGGTTACTGTTGCAAACCGATGATTGTGAGGATCTTCTTCCGGCTCCGCAATAGCAACGCTGCCCTGGACTTCATGGACATGCCTTTGCATTTCATTTCCTTGATTCTCTTCGGCTGATAACTGACTATTGCTTCGAACTCCAGAATCTCTTTCCGGATACGAATAAAACGAATTATTTTCTTGACCGTTTGAACAACGATATAAACTCAAATTCCCGCCTCCTTTTACAGACTGATACATATAGACTGATATATATTATGTTATTGCTTTACAGCTTGTCAATCTGAGGTTAAAGAATGCGAGGTGACAGTTAAAGGTTAACCACACCGAATTGTGTACCCTGGAAATGGGGTCCGGAGGAGTTGCAGCGGATTACGCTGATTTGAATCAAATATAAAAAAATCAGAGAGCACAATGC
>JAEWBE010000051.1 GCA_023391275.1 Bacillota bacterium
TGAAGTTGCAATGGAAGTTACTACAAAAGCGGTACAGCTCCACGGCGGTTATGGTTACACCAGAGAATATCCAGTTGAGCGCATGATGCGTGACGCGAAGATCACCGAGATTTATGAAGGAACCAGCGAAGTACAGCGTATGGTAATATCCTCTAATGAACTTTAATCGCTAAAAAGCCCAGAAGGAGTGACAATTGTTGAATATTGTAGTTTGTATAAAACAAGTTCCAAATACCAATGAAGTGAAATTGGATCCGGTAACCGGCACCCTTATCAGAGAAGGCGTGCCAAGTATTATTAATCCGGATGATAAAGCCGGCCTTGAAGCGGCTCTTCGTCTGAAAGATGAACAGGGCGCTCATGTTACCGTTCTCTCCATGGGGCCGCCGCAGGCTGATGTAGCCCTGCGCGAGGCGCTTGCCATGGGTGCGGATGAAGCAATTCTTGTAACGGACAGAGCTTTTGGCGGCGCGGATACGCTGGCGACTTCTACTACGATTGCCGCCGCACTCAGAACCCTTGACTATGATTTGATTCTGACCGGCCGTCAGGCCATTGATGGCGACACCGCACAGGTTGGTCCGCAGATTGCGGAGCATCTTGGTATCCCGAATGTCAGTTATGCAGAGGATATTAAGGTGGAAGGCGATGAAATCACTGTAAAGCGCCAGTATGAGGACAGATACCATATTATCAAGGTTAAAATGCCCTGCCTGATTACCGCTTTAAGCGAACTGAACAAACCGCGCTATATGACCCCCGGCGGGATTTTTGATGCTTACAGAGATACGGAAGTGAAAATTCTTACCCGTCAGGACCTTGATGTTGACGATGCAAACATCGGCTTAAAGGGCTCACCCACCAGAGTTTGGCAGACATTCACCAAGAGCCTGAAGGCTGCCGGTCAGCTTGTAACGCTTGATCCGCAGGAATCAGCGGATTACATGCTGGAAAAGCTCAGAGAAAAATTCATTATATAGTTGAAAGTGGTGAGCAAGATGGATATTCAGGAATATAAAGGCGTATTTATTTTTGTACAGCAGGTAGATCATAAAATTGCGGGCGTTTCCTTTGAACTTCTTGGCAAGGCCAAAGAGCTCGCGAAAGATATGGAAACAGAAGTAACGGCTGTTTTGCTCGGCTATCATGTTTCCGACCTTTGCAAAGAGCTGGCACGTTACGGTGCGGATAAAATTATTACGGTGGACGAGAAAGCGCTTGAAGTCTACACTACTGAGCCGTATGCGCACGCTATGTATCATGTCATAGAAAAATATAAGCCGGCAGTCGTACTTTATGGTGCCACCGCAATCGGCCGCGACCTTGCGCCGCGCGTTTCTGCCAGAGTCAAAACCGGTTTGACTGCAGACTGCACCAAGCTTGAGGTTGCAGACGACGGTACAAAGAACCTCAGAATGACGCGTCCGGCTTTCGGCGGGAATATTATGGCCACTATTCTGTGCCCGGACTACCGCCCGCAAATGGCGACTGTCCGTCCCGGTGTAATGCAAAAAATCAAGCCGATTGACGGTGCCGAGGTGCCGGTTGAAAAGTTTGAACTGGAGATTGGCGCAGATCACCAGAATGTTGAGATTCTGGAAATCATTAAGAAAGTATCCAATAAAATGGATATTCAGGATGCGAAAATTCTTGTTTCCGGCGGACGCGGCATGGGATGCCCGGAAAATTTCAAGGTTCTGCAGGATTTAGCCGACGCGCTCGGCGGCACAGTCAGTTCTTCCAGAGCGGCTGTTGATGCCGGCTGGGTTGAAAAGGATCTTCAGGTTGGCCAGACCGGCAAGACGGTTCGCCCGAACCTTTACATTGCCTGCGGTATTTCAGGCGCGATTCAGCATTTGGCCGGCATGGAGGACTCCGACGTGATTATTGCGATCAATAAAGATGAATCCGCTCCGATCTTTGAAGTTGCCGATTATGGCATTGTCGGGGATGTACTGAAAATTGTTCCTTTGTTTACGGAACAGGTTAAAAAGGCAATGGCTGCTCGCAACGCATAATCCCAAATCTTCAACGCACAATGAGAGCCTGTATTCGGCGTAGAAATACGCTGTTTCAGGCTCTTTTTCTTATGCATTTCGGCATTAAATCGGCATTAAAAAGGAAAAGGCTCACAACTCTTTTTAACAGAAGTCGTGAGCCTTTTTTATTGTGCTTATTTCAAACAGTAAACTGATATGTTTCCCGGGGAATAAATGCAAAAGCAATGGGAAGTGCAGTTGGGCGGCAGGGATTCTATTTTTTCAATCCCATTTTTTCATCCCTGAAAATACGTGCGTCCATTTTTTTCAAATCGGGGGAGACAATCGGCTTTACCGGCATATGAGCAAAAATGTCTTTTTCCATATCAACGCCCGGAGCAATTTCGCAGAGCATTACGCCATCCTTTGTCAGCTGAAAAACCGCCCGCTCGGTAATGTACATTACCGGCTGGCCGGTCTTAACGGCCTGCTTTGCGCTGAATGTAATATGTTCCAGATTTTCTCTGAATTTGTTGACGCTGCCTTCGTTCACAATGTGCAATTCGCCGTTGATTATTTCTGTTTTCAGCCCTTTTGCGGTAAAGGTTCCGCAAAAGACCAACTGTTTGGAATTTTGTGAAATATCGATGAATCCGCCGCAGCCGGGGAGCTTCGGCCCGAATTTTGAAACATTTACATTCCCGTCTTTATCAGATTCCGCAAATCCCAAGAAAGCCTGGTCAAGCCCACCGCCCTGATAGAAATCGAACATGGAAGGCTGTGAAATGATACATCTGGGGTTCAGGCTTACACCGAAGTCCAGCCCGCTTTGCGGGTTTCCGCCTGTAATACCGGATTCGACGGTCAGTGTAAACTTATTGGTAATCCCTTCTTCCATTGCTACAGAAGAAATGTATTCCGGAATGCCGATTCCAAGGTTCACAATGCTGTTGTTTTTTAATTCCATCGCGGCGCGTCGGGCGATAATTTTTTTATTTCCAAGCGGAGCAGGTACAAATTCCCCAAGTCCCATCTGATGCTCGCCGGAGAAGCCCGGGTTGTACTGCGTACCGAAGGTCTGCATGTGGTTTCTCATGTCTGAAGCAACGACAACGGCGTCCACGAGTATTCCGGGGACCTCAACCTTCTGCGGGTCCAGGGATCCGGCCTTCACCACGCGTTCCACCTGAACAACTACAGTACCCCCGGAGTTTTTACAGGCTTGTGCCACTGCAAGGACTTCTGCCTTTACACCCGAGCGTTCCAGTGAAATGTTTCCATCCTCATCGGCATATGTCCCGGATAAAATGCAGAAATCAACAGGATGTGTCTTATAAAAAAGGTATTCCTTTCCGTCAATCTCCATCAGTTTTACAAGATCTTCCGCTTGAGCTGTCAAGTTATTTAACTTGCCGCCTAAAAGTCTTGGATCAACAAAGGTGCCCAAACCGACATGGGTGATGGTGCCCGGTTTGTGAGCCGCAGCGTCCCTGAACATGTGGGTTGTGACACCCTGCGGGAAGTCATAAGCAAGAATTTTATTATCGGCAGCCATCTTTCCGAGTTTCGGGGCAAGGCCCCAATGTCCGCCAATTGCACGACGGGTCATACCTTCATGAGCGAAGTGATTTAATCCTTTTTCCTTGGTATCGCCCTGCGCGGCACAAAAAAGTAAGGTTAGATTATTGGGAGCACCGGTCTCTAAAAAACGTTCCTCAATTGCAATTGCAATTTCTTCCGGAAAAGATGCACCAATAAAACCGCTTGTTGCAAAATTTGCATGGTCGGGAACCAAATCCGCCGCCTGGCGCGCGGTTAATATTTTCACAGCCATTCATCAACCCTCCGAAGTAAACTTTGTTAATATTATATCATTCTTTCACATTGAATTCAAGCCAATTGAAGGCGAAACCGACCAAATTCGATAAAAACCCGTTCAAAATATTTATCAGATTATAATAATATAATAGAAATAACTGTAAAATTGAAATAAAATATGTTAAAATATTCTTATCATATGAACAAGAAGGTACCTGATATGGCGAATAACGGAAATTCTAAACTTAAGCTTTTACTGTTGCGGGAATTGCTGAACAGATATTCCGATGAGGAGCACCCAATTTCCTCCGGAGAATTATGTGAACTTCTGGAAAAGTTTGGGGTTTCCTGTGAGCGTAAATCCATTTACCGCGATATCGCTGTTCTAACTGATTTTGGGATTGATATCATCAGCACGCGCGCCCCAAGGCCGGGTTTCTTTGTCGCCAAGCGTGAATTTGAATTACCGGAGGTTCGCCTTTTAATGGACGCAGTACTTACCGCGCCCTTCATTACCAATAAAAAGACAGCCGAGCTAACAGGAAAGCTTCAAAAGCTTTTAAGCTGTTATCAGGCTGACAGTATGGTAAAACAGATTTATGTGGATCAGCGCATTAAATTTGATAATGAGGAAATCTACTATACAATTGATTCCATTAACCGAGCGATTGCGGCAAACAAACAAATTTCATTTTTGTATTATCACAAGGTTATCGTCAATCAAAAAGCACTGTTTGATAAAGGGCGGGAATTTCAAATCAGCCCGTATGCCCTGCTGTGGGCAAATGACAAGTATTATCTTGCGGGAAATTACAATAAGTATGATAATGTAAGCAATTATCGTCTGGACCGTATGAAACACGCTGTGGTTACCGGTTTGGATTCCCGGCCGTTTACTGAAGTCAGCCCGTATCGGAATTTTTTTGATACGGCAGATTATCTGCGAAAATCCTTTAATATGTATAACGGGGAACAGGAGATGATTGAGCTGCGCTGTTCCAATACTATTTTGGAAGCAGTGGCGGATAAATTCGGGAATGAAACTGAATTTTCCTGCCATGATGAAAATGCGTTTACTGTAAGAGCGCATGTTTATGTGAGTGAAGGCCTGGTAGAGTGGCTGCTGCAGTACGGGGGCCGGATTACCGTCCAATCCCCCAAACGGCTGCGGCTGGAGATGATAAAACAAATTGAACAAATGAATACGTCATATCAGATTACTGAAGAAACACATGTTCAATAAATATCTTCAATCCGATGCCGACCAGAACGATTCCTCCTATAACCTCAGCTTTTGAAGAGCACAAAATTCCAAATTTATGGCCGATGTATACGCCGACAAGACAGATCAGAAATGTGATCAGTCCGATAATTCCGATAGACAGGAGCAGGAAAGGAATGGTCGAAGCGCCAACCGCAGTGGGCAGGATGATTCCTGTAATCAATGCGTCAATGCTGGTTGCAACCGCCAGGGCAATCAATTTTCTCAGACTGATATCGTCCTGCTTGCCGTATTCACCGCAATGCGCTTTTTTTCGTGACTCTGCAATCATTTGAATTCCAATAAAGGAAAGCAGTAGCAGCGCAACCCAATGGTCCACCGTGCTGATAAAATGTTCGCCCGCTTTTCCGACCATCCAGCCCAGCATCGGCATCGCGGCCTGAAAAACACCAAAGCAGAGCGCCAGTTTCATAGCGAAAGCAAGGGTGACTTTTTTGGTGATCGCGCCGTTTGTTATGCTTACGGCGAAAGCATCCATCGAAAGCCCAACCGCAATGCCGACCAGTGAAATATAATCCATAGTATCCTCCGAATTAATACACAATAAAAATAATAATACATTTAATGATTTCCAATGTCAAATTTTTTTACAAGTTTATTCCTGTTATTTTCAATAGCAGGAATCATTATAAATCCGTTGTGAAGGAGACTGCGCTATGCAAATCGGTAAATATATCATGGCTTTGGATCAGGGGACGACCAGCTCCCGCGCCATCATTTTTAACACATATGGTGCGATTGTGGGGATGGGGCAAAAGGAGTTTGAGCAATATTATCCGCAGCCCGGCTATGTGGAGCATGATCCGGTCGAAATTCTGGAAACACAGCTGTACGCCATGCGCGAAGCCGTGGCACAAGCAGGGATTAAGGCGGACGATATTGCGGCTATCGGGATTACCAATCAGCGGGAAACCACTGTTGCATGGGACTCCGTCACGGGTGTGCCTGTCTGCAATGCGATTGTGTGGCAGTGCAGGCGCACGGCGCCTGAATGCGAGCGGCTGAAGAAAAAGGGCATGTCCGACTATATCTATGATACGACAGGATTGATTATCGATGCTTATTTTTCCGGCACCAAAATGAAATGGATTCTGGACAATGTTCCGGCGGCAAAAGAACTTGCGGCAAAGGGGAGGCTTCGCTTCGGAACCATTGATACGTGGCTTATATTTTCTCTGACGGACGGAAAAACATATGTGACCGATGTTTCCAATGCGTCCCGCACGATGCTGTTTGATATTCACAGGCTGAGGTGGGATGACCGCATGCTGCAGGAACTTGGTATTCCGCGCAGCGCTCTGCCCCAGGTTGTCGAATCCAGCGGAATTGTAGGAATGTGCCAAAGCCCGGTGCTCGGAATGGAAATTCCGATTGCCGGTATTGCGGGTGATCAGCACGCGGCGTTGTTCGGTCAGTGCTGTTTTGAGCCGGGTATGGCGAAAAACACGTATGGTACAGGATGTTTTATTCTTATGAATACGGGCACGCAGCCGGTAAAATCCACCAACGGCCTGCTTACCACCATCGGTTGGAGCGTAAACGGCCGGGTGACCTATGCGCTGGAAGGCAGCGCTTTCCATGCGGGGTCTGCCATCAATTGGATGCGGGACGGAATTAAAATCATTCAGGAGCCGCATGATGCGGATTTGATGGCGGAAAGTGTTGGGGACAGCGGCGGTGTGGTTTTTGTGCCTGCGTTTACCGGCCTTGGCGCACCCTATTGGGATATGTATGCGCGCGGGATATTAATCGGCATGACACGGGGAACCACCGACGCGCACATTGCGAGGGCGGTCCTTGAAAGCATTGCGTTTGAGAGTTATGACCTGTTCCAGTGCATGCAGAATGATTCCGGCGTGCCGATTAAAGAATTGCGTGTGGACGGCGGAGTCAGCAAAAGCCGCTTTCTCATGCAGTTTCAGTCGGATTTGATCCATTGTACGGTCTGCCGGCCTTCCTGTGTGGAAACAACAGCCATGGGTGCAGCGATGCTTGCCGGAATTGCGGTGGGGGTCTGGGACGATTTGGAGGAGCTCGGTAACCTGTGGAAAGCGCAAACGGCGTTTTATCCATCAATGGAGCAGGCCAAAAAAGAGAAATTACTTTCTCGCTGGCACAAAGCGGTCGAGCGTTGCCGCGGTTGGGAAATGGAAGAGTAAATGTTTTTAAAACCGTCCAGATCATGAGTCAAAAATGATACAGCAGTATTTTTCACAAAGAATTTAAAATAATACTGTGAAAGATTTGCCTTTAGCAAGATAAAGTGATAAAATATAGCTATAAAATTTGATGCAAAGGATACGGTATCATGATTGCTGTGATTGACTACGGTGCGGGAAATCTGCAAAGTGTTGTAAAGGCATTTAACTTTATAGGATGTGACGTTTGTGTTACATCGAGCGGCGATGAGCTGAAAAGCGCTTCTGCTGCGGTTTTACCGGGAGTGGGTGCGTTCGGCGATTCCATGAAATGCCTGAAAAATTCAAATCTTGTCAATCCGGTACTTGATTTTATTGCAACCGGGAAACCGTTTTTGGGTATTTGCCTTGGCCTTCAGCTGCTTTTTCAGGGCAGCGAGGAATCACCCGGGGTAAGCGGACTTGGCGTACTGGACGGAACCATTCGGAAAATACCGGCTGAAACGGGGCTGAAAATACCGCATATCGGCTGGAATTCACTCGATGTGAAGAAGCCGGGCGGCCTGTTTCAGGGTTTGGAACCGAATCCCTATGTTTATTTTGTGCATTCCTATTATTTGAAAGCGGAACAGCCGGAAGTGGTCTCCGCCACAACTGCTTACGGGGTTCAGGTTGATGCGGCGGTACAGAAGGGTAACCTTTTTGCAACGCAGTTCCATCCTGAAAAGAGTGGAAAAACCGGGCTGCAAATGCTGAAAAACTTTGTCCGGCTGATTGGCTGAGAATTGACGCGGAGGTAATCGCTATGTATGCGAAACGAATTATTCCCTGTCTTGATGTGAACAACGGCCGGGTTGTAAAGGGGACTACCTTTATTAACTTAAGGGATGCCGGCGATCCTGTGGAGGCCGCCATCGAATATGACAGGCAAGGTGCGGACGAGCTGGTGCTGCTGGATATCACCGCATCGGCTCAGGCCCGGGGAATTATATTGGATATTGTCAGCCGGGTTGCAAACAGCATTTTTATTCCGTTTACGGTCGGCGGCGGAATTCGTACTGTAGATGATTTTACCGCGCTGTTAAGGGCGGGTGCGGACAAGGTGTCGGTGAATTCGGCTGCACTGCTTAATCCTGTTATGATCAGTGAGGCTGCAGAAAAGTTTGGCAGTCAGTGCGTCGTATGCGCGATTGACGCGAAACGCAGGGACACGGGGAGTTGGACGGTTTACCTGAACGGCGGCCGGGTCGATACCGGAAAAGACGCCGTGGAATGGGCAAAAGAGGCGGCGCGGCGCGGCGCGGGCGAAATCCTGCTGACGAGCATGGACTGTGATGGAGTGAAAAACGGGTACGATCTTGAACTGACTGCTGCTGTGTCGCAGAGCGTCAACATTCCGGTCATTGCTTCCGGTGGTGCGGGAAAACTGGAGCATTTTTATGATGCATTTACGGCGGGGAAGGCGGACGCGGTCCTTGCGGCATCCCTGTTCCATTTTGGTGAAATTTCCATTCCGGAACTGAAGTCCTATCTTGCGCAGAAGGGGATTTCCGTCAGGCAGTGAATTTGTCTGCATTTATCTTTTTCTATAATAACGGAGCTGAAAAATCAGTTCCGTTATTTTTTTGGCTGAAAGAATCATTTGATATGTCCTCCATAGCACAGTTTGAAATTTATGATTATGCCGTATTTTGTATAAAAAGTGCTGCTGTGCTTCGATTTGCATGAAATTTTATGGATAGAACCTTCCTTCTGGGCATAAGAATTACTAACAAATAGGAGGTGCTGGATATGAAGTTTAAAAAGTTGTCGGCATGCTTTTTGACTGTACTGATGATTGTTTCAGTTTTACCGGTGCAAGCGGCCGCACTGGCCGACACGGAGGTGAAAGCTCCGTCCGCGCTGCTGATGGAATCGCAAACCGGAAAGGTCCTTTATGAGAAAAATTCACATGAAAAGCGCCCCTGTGCGTCCATTACGAAAGTAATGACCTTACTGCTTGTGATGGAGGCGCTCGATTCGGGCAAAATAAAGCTGACAGATACCGTAACCGCAAGTGAACACGCCGCTTCCATGGGTGGTTCCGATATATGGCTGAAGCCCGGAGAAAGCATGACTGTGGACGATATGCTCAAAGCAACGGTAATCGCCAGTGCGAATGATGCGGCGGTTGCCTTGGCCGAATTTGTCTCCGGCAGCGAAGATGAATTTTTGCAGCAGATGAACGAAAAGGCCAAGGAACTTGGAATGAAAGATACCACATTTAAAAACTGCAACGGCCTGGATGAAGACGGCCATGTGACTTCTGCTTATGACGTCGCGGTCATGACGCGCGAATTAAGCAAGCATAAAAAAATATTTGATTATACAAAAACATGGATTGATTATCTTCGCGATGGGAAAACACAGCTTGTAAATACAAACAAGCTGCTCAAATCCTACACGGGGATTACCGGCCTGAAAACCGGAACGACAGGGAAAGCGGGAAGCTGCATCTCCGCCACCGCGGAACGTGACGGGGTAAGACTGATTGCTGTAGTACTGGGGTCTTCCAGTACGGCGGACCGGTTCTCAGCGGCATCCACTTTGCTTGACTACGGGTTTGCCAACTGGTCGGTTACTACGCCTGCCCTGCCGCAGGAGGCGCTTCAGCCGGTTCCCGTAGTGAACGGTATGAGCAGTACGGTGGATACCACTGCCGCCGCCGACGGAAGCATTCTGGTGCCAAAGGGAAAAGCAAAGGATATTCAATACAAGGTATCTTTCAACGAGTCGATTACCGCGCCGGTTGCAAAGGGTCAGGTTGTGGGCAAAATTACTTATACGCTTGGAAACGAGGTCGTAAAAGAGTATAATATTTGTGCAAAGTCCGATGTGGCCCAAATTACCTTTTCCTCTGTCTTCCGGCTTATGGCAAAACATCTGTTTAAGATGATTTAAAATTTTGATATGAAAAAATAATAAAATATAGTGCTCCTCCTTGCAAATGTTATCAATATATTGTAAAATGAAATCGTACCAACAGCAACATTTAGGAGGAAACTATATGTCCATTCAACTTGATGTACATCATCTTTCTAGTTTCGTCAGCCAAAATGAATATACTGCCATTGCGCCGCAGGTTAAACTTGCCCACGATATGCTTCACTCGGGAACAGGTGTAGGCAATGACTTTCTCGGATGGCTCAATCTTCCCACCGATTATGATAAAGAAGAATTTGCAAGGATTAAAGCGGCGGCTGCAAAAATTAAATCCGATACCGACGTTTTCATTGTTATCGGAATCGGCGGTTCCTATCTTGGCGCGCGTGCCGCAATTGAATTTTTAAAATCACAGAATTACAATTCCCTGAAGAAGGATACGCCGGACATTTATTTTGCCGGCAACAGCATCAGCTCAACTGCTTTAAGCGAATTGCTTGAAATTTGTGAGGGCAGGAATGTTTCCATTAATATGATTTCAAAATCCGGCACCACTACGGAACCTGCCATTGCTTTCAGAGTATTTCGTAATTATCTGGAGGAAAAGTACGGAAAAGAAGAAGCCCGCAAACGTATTTACTGCACAACCGACAAGGCGCGCGGCACGTTAAAACAGCTTGCTGCAAAAGAGGGCTACGAATCCTTTGTTGTTCCGGATGATGTTGGCGGCAGATATTCGGTTCTTACAGCAGTCGGCCTGTTGCCAATTGCCGTAAGCGGAGCGGATATTGACGCGTTGATGGCCGGCGCCGCAAAGGCACAGAAAGAACTCGTTAACTCGGATTTGGATGCAAATGGCTGCTATAAATATGCCGCTCTCCAAAATATTCTTTACCGCAAGGGAAAAGAAATCGAAATTCTGGTCAGTTATGAGCCACGCTATACCATAATGTGTGAATGGTGGAAGCAGTTGTACGGGGAAAGCCAGGGCAAAAACAATAAAGGACTTTTCCCGGCTTCCGTTATTTTTTCGACCGACCTGCACTCCATGGGGCAGTACATTCAGGATGGCAGACGTTCCCTGATCGAAACGGTTGTGCTGTTTGACAAGGCGCAAAAAGATTTGTTTATCGGCAATGACCCGGAAAATGTGGACGGGTTGAACTTCTTGGAAGGCAGGAGCATGGCCTACATCAACGAAAAAGCGTTCGAAGGTACGGTTCTGGCGCATGCTGATGGCGGAGTGCCGAATATCGTTCTTCGTGCTCCGGATTTTTCGGAGGACACTCTTGGATACATGATTTATTTCTTTGAAAAAGCGTGCGCGATTTCCGGTTATCTGATGGGTGTGAATCCGTTTGACCAGCCGGGCGTGGAAAGCTATAAAAAGAATATGTTTGCCCTTCTCGGCAAGCCGGGTTATGAATCTGAAAAGAATGCGCTCGAAGCAAGATTAAAAGAATAAAAGACGTGAGGATTTATCCGCATTGGCGGAAATAATATTTAAATAAGGGGGAGTTTTTTCATGATTACTCTTATCGTTGGCAAAAAAGGTTCGGGAAAGACAAAAAAACTCATTGAGCGTGCAAACGATGCTATCACAAATTCCAATGGCAATGTTGTTGTGGTTGAAAAGGGCTTAAAACTGACTTACGACATTTCTCATCAGGCTCGCCTGATTGATACCGACGCTTACGGTATTCAGGGGTCGGATGCGCTGTATGGCTTTATCAGCGGTATTTGCGCAGGGAACTATGATGTTACCGATATCTTTGTAGATTCCACTTTAAAAATTATAGGTCATGATCTGAAGGCGCTTTCCGCTTTCGCAGAAAAGATGAATACAATTTCGGCTTTGGCGGATACTAAGATTACGCTTTTGGTATCGGTGGATTCAAACGAACTGCCGGAGGAAATCAATTCTGTAGCGGTTCAGGTTTAAACGAACCCAGGTGTTTCCGTTTACTGTCGGGGGCGAACTGTCCCCGGCAGTATCTTTGTGATAAAATATTGCATGTATCGTAATTTTCTATTGACAAAGCATGGATGAACCGATATAATTAACAAATGTAGCGCTGAGGTGCAATTATGCTTCTTGATTTAAAAAAGGTGTTTTCGGAGGAACAGGCTGTCTGTCCTTTTGATTATGGAATGGACTTGTCTTCCACTGATATTAACGGATATTATCCGTTTGTTTCACCCGTATTGGTTCAGGGTTCTGTGAAAGGCCACGATGGATTTGCTCAGCTGAATGCTGAAGTTTCATTTGATTTTTCTATCCCCTGCGATCGATGTGCAAAACAAATCAACAAACGCTATCATTACACATTTTCGCATGTCCTTGTTTTATCTTTGGAAAATGATGATGATGACAGCTATATTCAGGTTCAGGATTATAAGCTGGATTTGGACGAGTTGATCAGAGCGGATATTCTGCTCGAACTTCCGTCAAAGCATTTATGCAGGGAAGACTGCAAGGGCTTATGTCCTGTCTGTGGCAAGAACCTGAATGACGAAGCGTGTAATTGTGATATGCATCAGATAGACCCTCGCTTGGAGGTTCTTAAAAAACTGATAGATTAGCCCGAGTTTTATAAGGAGGTGCTGACGATGGCGGTACCAAAGAGAAAATTATCTAGTGCGAGACAAAATAAAAGACGTTCAAATGTTTGGAAGATTAGTGCTCCGGCTCTGGTGAAGTGTCCCAAATGCGGTGAGTTCAAAGCTCCTCACAGAGTTTGCGGCAGTTGCGGTTACTACAACGGCAGGGAAGTTATTAAGAAGGAAGCATAAGCTTACTTGATTTTCCGAAAATGGAGAGAAGGAGAGATCCTTCTCTTATTTTTTTGATTTATGGTTAGTTTGCCAAAGGAGTCGCCATGCCAGTTAAAATTATTTCGGTTGATAAAGACAGCCCCGCGGAAATGGCAAAAATTCTGCCCGGGGAAACATTGATTTCGATTAATTCCAATGAAATCTATGATGTCCTGGATTACCGCTTTTATGAAACAAGTAAAAATTTGTCTGTTGTACTGATGGATGACCGGCGGAATTTCCGTACTGTCGCAATTCGAAAGGGAGAATACGAGTCAATCGGGCTTGAGTTTGAAACCTATTTGATGGACAGGCAGCATTCCTGCCGGAACAAATGTATTTTTTGCTTCATCGATCAGCTGCCGAAAGGAATGCGGGACAGCCTGTATTTTAAGGATGATGATTCGCGTCTTTCTTTTTTGTTCGGAAATTACATTACACTAACCAATATGAGCGAGCGTGATGTGGAACGTATTATAAAAATGCATATCAGCCCGATCAACATTTCGGTTCACACTACGAACCCGGAACTTAGGGTAAAGATGATGGGAAATCGGTTTGCCGGAAAATCGCTGGATATTTTGTACCGCCTTGCGGAAGCCGGCATTAAGATCAACACCCAGCTTGTTCTATGTAGGGGGCTGAATGACGGGGAGGAGCTTGCACGCAGCCTGACCGATCTTGGTAAACTGTATCCGTCGGTTCAAAGCATTGCTCTGGTTCCCCTTGGCATCACGAAATTCAGGGATGGCCTGTTTCCGCTGGAACCGTATGATCAGTCCTCTGCGGAAGCGGTGGTGGAAATGGCGGAGGATTTTGGCGATCGTTACCAAGCAGAGCACGGGGACAGAATCTGTTACGCCGCAGATGAGTTTTATCTGAAGGCGCAGCGCCCCATTCCGGCCGCGGAGTTTTACGGCGACTTCGACCAGCTTGAAAATGGCGTCGGATTAATGGCGAATCTAAAGCAGGAATTTGAGCAGGCACTCGGTCATTTTGAGATACCGATGGGAAAACGGCATGTTACGATTGCCACCGGAACAGCCGCTTATCCGTTTTTAAATGAATTACTTGACGAATTAAGAATAAAATGCCATAATCTTACTTGCAATCTTGTTCCAATCCAAAATAATTTTTTTGGCAATACTATTAATGTGGCAGGCTTGGTCACCGGCGGTGATCTGATCGATCAGCTGAAGGGAATGAATTTGGGGGACGAGCTGATCCTGCCAAACGTAATGCTGCGCCGCGAGGCCGATATTTTTCTTGACGATGTTTCTTTAAATGATTTATCCAGAGAATTAAAAATCAAAGTCGTTCCGGTTCCGAATGACGGATACGAACTTTTAAATGCAATATTAGGGAGTGATAACAATGTCTAAACCGGTGGTCGCAGTTGTCGGCAGACCAAATGTCGGCAAGTCCACCCTTTTTAATAAATTGATCGGCCAGCGCCTTTCTATCGTAGACGACACGCCCGGTGTGACCCGGGACAGAATTTACGGCGACTGTGAATGGGAGGGCCGAAAATTTTCCATTGTGGATACGGGCGGTATTGAGCCAAACACAAATGATGTGATTCTGTTGCAGATGCGTATGCAGGCACAGCTTGCAATCGATGCTGCGGATGTGATTGTGTTTGTAACAGATCTTCGTACCGGCGTTGTGGCCACGGATTCCGATATAGCGGCCATGCTGCAAAAAAGCGGGCGGCCCGTCGTTTTATGTGTTAATAAATGTGATACGGTTGGTGCTCCCCCTGCGGAGTTTTATGAGTTTTACAATCTGGGGCTGGGTGACCCGGTGGCTGTTTCTTCCGTACACGGCCATGGCACAGGCGATTTGCTTGACCTGATTGTAGAGCGGCTTCCTGCGGAAGAGGACGAGGATACGGACAGTGAACTGATTAAAGTCGCAATTATCGGAAAACCAAATGTCGGTAAGTCGTCCCTTGTAAATAAAATCTCCGGGGAGGAAAGGTGTATTGTATCGGATATCGCCGGTACGACGCGCGACGCGATTGACACCACCATTGAGAATCAATTTGGGCGGTTTACCCTGATTGACACTGCCGGACTGCGCAGAAAGAGCAAGGTGGACGACACCATTGAACGGTATAGCATTATTCGCGCGCAAATGGCCATTGAAAGGGCCGATGTGTGTGCGATCATGATTGATGCAACAGTTGGATTTACCGATCAGGACTCCAAGGTTGCCGGCTTAGCGCACGAGGCCGGTAAAGGCTGCGTCATAGTAGTCAATAAATGGGACGCGGTGGAAAAAGACGACCGCACCATGATTGAATACCGAAAATCGCTGGAGGATGATTTTTCCTTTATGTCTTATGCCCCAATGATTTTTATTTCGGCCAAAACAGGCCAGCGGCTTGACCGCCTGTTTGAATTGATCAAGCATGTTGCAAATTCCAATGCCATGCGTATCGCTACAGGGATGCTGAACGATGTGCTGGCGCAGGCGGTGGCGCGGGTTCAGCCGCCGACAGACAAGGGGAGAAGACTGAAAATTTTCTACATGACGCAAGCTTCCGTGAAGCCGCCGACATTTGTGTGTTTTGTAAATTCCGCGGATCTGTTCCATTTTTCTTATCAAAGGTATTTGGAAAACAGAATTCGTGAAACGTTCGGGCTGGAAGGAACTCCAATCAGATTTATCGTGCGCGAGCGCGGGGATAAATAGGGGGATTTGCTGATGTTGAGTTATATTAAAGATTTTGCCCTGCCCTCCATTTTAGTGGCGGCTGTTTCTTATCTTTTGGGAAGTCTTAGTTTTTCCATTATTTTTACCAAATTGTTTGACCATAATACAGATATCCGAGCGCTTGGAAGCGGGAATGCCGGCGCAACCAACGTACTTCGGTCTGTTGGCGCCAAGGCGGCCATTTTTACTTTTATTTTCGATTTTGCAAAAGGCGCGGTTTCCGTCATCATTGGCCGTGCTGTTTTTCAATATGTGGGTGGCATGGTTGGCGCGCCGGCGATTACGATGCATTATGGCGCTTATATCGCGGGTGTACTGTGTGTCATCGGTCATATTTATCCAATCTATTTTGGTTTTAAGGGTGGGAAGGGAGTACTGACAAGCGCTGCCATGATTGCTTTAATCGATTGGCGTGTGTTTATCATTGTAATATCTATATTTATTATTCTTTTCCTTGTTACAAAAATTGTTTCTCTTGCTTCCATCTGCGGTGCGGCGGCATTTCCGGTTGCAACTTTTTTAATTACATTCTTTGTGGACTACCGCGGAGGAAATTCGGCCGTCGGCCCCGTTTCTCTGCTGTATGTTTTCGTCACGACTTCCATTTCGCTATTAATGGCTGTGATTTTAATCGCAAAACATAAATCCAATATTACAAGAATCAAAAACGGTACGGAGAAAAAATTAACGATTAACCGTAAATCATAAAAACAGTACGGGCAAGCCGCTTTTGCGGCTTGCCCGTACTGTTTTCTGAGCAGAAAAAAGGAGCCTCCATAGGCTCCTCTAAACATAATGTTCGTTTTGCATCAGACGGCGCGGGTAACCTTGCCGGAACGCAAGCAACGGGTGCAGGCGTAAATACGCTTAGGAGTACCGTTAACAACTGCTTTAACGCGTCTAATATTAGGCTTCCAGGTTCTATTCGAACGTCTATGAGAATGAGAAACCCTTATACCGAAAGCAATATCCTTGCCACAAACTTCACACTTTGCCATGTGTCTGCACCTCCTTTAAAAGGGCTGTCTATATAATTACAACATTGGTATTCTATCAGATATGGCAATTAATTGCAAGTCTTTTTTTAATATTCTGAGATTAACGGCAATATATTTGCATTTTCACCGCGTAAATCGGTGCTTTGCTTGTTTTTTTTGCGGCAAAGTATTATAATTACAGAATAAAAAGGAGAGTAAGATATGCTGATTGACATGCTTCGAAATATTTTTTCCGGTCAGCCGGTTGATATGGCCGGTATTGCTTCGCAAATATTGGCTACCTTGTTTATCATATTCTTTATTTTGCCGCTTCATGAATGCGCCCATGGATGGGTTGCTTACAAGCTTGGTGACAATACTGCCAGATACAATGGCAGACTGACTTTAAACCCCATTGCCAGCATTGACCCAATGGGCTCGCTTTTTCTGCTGCTGTTCGGGTTTGGATGGGCTAAACCGGTGCCGGTGGACA
>JAEWBE010000038.1 GCA_023391275.1 Bacillota bacterium
CTGCCAGGAGCAGCCTGTTGATCTTGACATCAGTCTGCCTGACTATTGCCCGGATATACAGCGCATTTTAAAATGTCAGGTTTATCCGCGAATTATTTCAAGAGGAATCACCGGCGACAGGCTGGAGCTGGAGGGCAGTTACACAGTTAAAGTCTTTTATCTTGACTCCGGCGGCACGGCTGTTCGGTGCTGTGAGAACAGCAACTCATTTTCTGCGGCGGTTACTTTAAAGCAAAGTGCGGACAATGCGCAGATCGTAGCATTTACCCGGGTGGAATATATCAATTGCCGCGCAACCAGTCCGCGCCGTCTGGACATCCACGGTGCTTTCTCCGTATGTGCCAAGGTCATCAGTCAGGGGGAAACAGAAATCGTCAGCAATATTGACGGGGACGGGGTGGAACAGCAGAAAAACACACTGGAATTAAATAAGATGGTAGGATTCTGCCAGCAGCAATTCAGTGTCGATGAAATTCTGGAACTGGGGCAGGGCAAGCCTGCCGCAGATAACCTGCTTCGAACGGATGCTTTTGTGACTCTTCAGGATTTCAAAATTGTTGTGAATAAATTGATGGTAAAAGGCGAAGTTTACGTTAAAGTTCTGTATTCTTCCAGTGACAATGATTCCGCGCTGGAGGTCATGGAATATGCGATTCCGTTTAACCAGATGCTTGACTGCGACGGTGTTACCGAAGACTGCATGTGCGATGTCAAACTAAGTGTGGCCGGGATTGAAGTACAGATTAAAAATGATTATTCCGGCGATAAAATTTTCTTTGACGTTCAGGTAAAAGTCTACGCATCCGCAACGGCTTACCGCAATTCCACAATTACAATGGTTACCGATGCGTATTCCAAACAATATGAAATGGATATCAAATATAAGCAAAAAGGCATTGACAACTTACTTGAAGTGGTGAGCGATACATATATTTTAAAAACCACGCTTGCCCTTGAAGATGTGGCGATTTCAAAAGTAATGGATATCTGGAACGAGATGAGTACGGTTGCCGCAAGCTGTGAGAATGGGCAAATCGTTTACAAGGGAAAAATTAATCTTTGCGTACTTGCGCTGAATACGGAAAACAGGCCGTTCTATTTTGAACGCATGGCGGACTTTGAATACTCCCGTCCATATTCTGGCGCCACAGCAAGCACCCGATGCAATGCAAGTATCTACGTAGCCGGAATCAGCTACCGGATTACAGGAAGCGGGATTGATGTAAAAGCCGAACTGAAACTGAGCGCAGACGTATATAATCAAACGAATTTTAAAATGATTACGGATGTAACAGCCGACGAAACCAAACCACGGGCGCAGGATAAATCAGCAGTGCTGAGCATTTACTATGCCGACGCCGGTGAAAACCTCTGGAATATCGCCAGGGAGTACTGCACCTCAGTTGATGCGATTAAGCTGGAAAATGACCTTACCGGCGAATTCGTTGAGAACAGGGGGATGCTGCTGATTCCAATGTAGTATAGAAACATATGCAAGCAAAATAATATTTCTCTGCCTGAGGGGGAGGTAAAATGGAAGAACGCAATATTTACAGCGATATTTCACAGCGCACAAACGGTGATATATACATAGGCGTGGTTGGGCCGGTCAGAACCGGAAAATCAACTTTCATCAAAAAATTCATGGATCTGATTGTTGTTCCTAACATGGATTCAAACTATCGGCGGGATCGTGCGATTGATGAGATGCCGCAGTCGGCTGCCGGCCGCACCATCATGACCACCGAACCGAAGTTTGTGCCGGAACAGGCCGTAAAGGTTCACGTCGACGACAACGCGACTTTTTCAGTGCGCATGATTGACTGTGTGGGCTACATCGTTCCAAGTGCGTTAGGGTACATTGAGAACGATATGCCGCGCATGGTGATGACACCATGGTATGACGAACCCATTCCGTTTAACATGGCGGCTGAAATCGGCACCAAAAAGGTGATTACCGAACATTCCACAATTGGTTTGGTTATTACGACCGATGGCAGCATCAGTGACATTCCGCGTGCGGAATACGAAGAAGCCGAGGAACGGGTTATTAGTGAACTGAAAGAAATTAAAAAGCCGTTTATTGTACTTCTGAATTGTGTTAACCCGAACTCGGAGACGGCCGTTACAATGGCGAATGGGCTTCAGGAAAGGTACAGGGTGCCGGTAGTTCCGGTAAACTGCCTTGAATTGGAAGAAACAGAAATTCGGCATATCCTTTCAAAAGTTTTATTTGAGTTCCCGGTGAAAGAGATCAAAGTGGATATGCCGCGCTGGGTATCCACCCTTGAAAAGGGGCACTGGCTTCGTTCCGCCGTCTATACGGCGATTCAGCAGTCCGCGGCGAAAATCACCAAGATCCGTGAAGTCGGCAGCATCATAGATGATGTTCAAAAATGCGAATATGTACGCGGCGCTAGCACCAAGTCGGTTGATCTGGGCACAGGGCATACAAGGATTTCAGTCAATCTTGATCAAAACCTGTTTTATAAGGTTCTTGGGGAGAAAACAGGGATCGAAATTGAAGACGAGGGAAGTCTGCTTGACTGCATCCTCACTCTTGCTGAAACGAAGAAAAAGTTCGACAAGATCAAAGAAGCTTATGAAGATGTGCAGCAGAACGGTTACGGCATTGTAATGCCCGGCATAGAAGAGCTTACGCTTGAGGAGCCGGAAATTATTAAGCAGGGCGGAAAGTTCGGAATCCGATTAAAGGCCGCCGCTCCGTCCATTCACATGCTTAAAACACAGATCACAACCGAACTCACACCGATTGTCGGTTCCGAACAGCAATCGCAGGAGCTTGTAATGTATCTGATGAAAGAATTCGAACAGGACCCCGCCAAAATCTGGGAGTCGAATTATTTCGGCAAAAATCTGCATGAACTTGTGAATGAAGGCCTGCATAACAAACTCTACCGTATGCCTGCGGATGCTAGAGACAAAGTACGCGAGACAATCGAACGTATTATCAACGATGGCTGCAATGGTCTGATTTGTATAATTTTATAAATAAAAGGCAAAAAAGATGATTTGGTTTTGAAAAACAAACCGAATCATCTTTTTTAGATTGATAAAATTTAAATTAACCTTTATAATAAGAAGAGCAATGTTTTAAACTTGCAAGATAAAGGAAGTGTAAATTATGTTTACTATTGTTGAAAAGCGCAGATTAAATGATTCGATGACTTTAATGGTGGTCGATGCGCCGTTCATTGCAAGAAAAGCAAAGGCCGGGGAATTTATTATATTGCGCGTGAATGAGTTTGGCGAGAGAATCCCGTTAACAATCGCCGACTATGACCGTGAAAAAGGGACTATTACGATTATTTATCAGAAAGTCGGTAAAACAACACTGCTCCTTGACGAGTTGAATGCCGGAGATGAAATTTTGGATTTTATCGGGCCTTTGGGGAAAGCCACCGAACTGGAAGGATACAAAAAGGTTGCAGTAATCGGCGGCGGCGCAGGTTGTGCCATTGCTTATCCGCAAGCCAAGGCTCTGCATAATCTGGGCGCAAAGGTGGATATGATCGCCGGCTTCCGCAATAAGGATATTATTATTCTGGAAGATGAAATGAAAGCGGTCAGTGATAATTTGATTCTGACCACCGATGACGGTTCAAATGGCAACCAGGGCTTTGTAACCGATGCGCTTCGTAAAAACATTGAAAACGGAGCAGATTATGATCTTGTGATTGCAATCGGTCCGCTCGTTATGATGCGCGCCGTGTGCAATCTGACAAAAGAATACAATATTAAAACTATCATCAGCATGAATCCAATCATGATTGACGGCACCGGCATGTGCGGCGGATGCAGGCTGACTGTCGGAGGAAAAACAAAATTTGCCTGTGTTGACGGCCCGGACTTCGATGGTCACGAGGTCGATTTTGACGAGGCAATTAAAAGATCCAGAACTTATTCTGATATGGAAAAAGAAGCGACACGCGAATATAACTGCCGCTTGATGGAGGGTGCGAAAAATGCCTAATATGACTCCTACCAAAACGCCGATGCCGGAGCAGGACCCTAACGTGCGCAACAAAAATTTTGACGAAGTTTCACTGGGGTATACCAATGAGATGGCCGTTGAAGAAGCGCAAAGATGCCTGCACTGCAAAAATCAGCCCTGTGTCAATGGCTGTCCCGTTGGCGTTCGTATTCCCGAATTTATCGGCCACGTTGCAAACGGCGATATGGAATCCGCTTACAAAACAATAAAAATGACAAATTCACTTCCTGCTGTTTGCGGGCGTGTTTGCCCTCAGGAGTCTCAGTGTGAACATAACTGTGTACGCGGAATCAAGGGCGAGCCGGTTGGTATTGGCCGGCTGGAGCGCTTTGTGGCCGACTGGCATATGAAAAACGGCAAAGAAGAGGAATTCCATGTTGAATCGAACGGCCATAAGGTCGCAATCATCGGCGCCGGACCGGCCGGCCTGACCTGTGCGGGCGATTTGGCGGCAATGGGATATGCCGTTACAGTTTTTGAAGCGCTTCATACCGCGGGCGGTGTATTGATGTACGGCATTCCGCAGTTTAGGCTGCCAAAAGAAATTGTACAAAAAGAAATTTCATCTCTGGAAGCGAAAGGCGTCGAAATCAAAACCGATATGGTAATGGGCAAGGTGCTGTCTGTGGACGAGCTTTTTGAAATGGGCTACGAGGCCATCTTTATCGGTACCGGAGCCGGGCTTCCCAGTTTTATGAATATTCCGGGCGAAAGCCTTGTAGGTACTTATTCCGCTAATGAGTTCCTTACCAGGGTGAACTTGATGAAAGCTTACCGTGACGAATACGATACTCCGATTATCCGTCTGAAAAATGTTGCTGTTGTGGGTGGCGGCAACGTTGCCATGGATGCCGCGAGAACCGCAAAGCGTTTGGGTGCGGAAAATGTTTATATTATTTACCGCCGTGCTGAGGAACAAATGCCCGCGCGAAAAGAAGAAATCCATCATGCAAAGGAAGAGGGGATCCTCTTCAACCTGCTGCGCAATCCCGTGGCCATTCATGGCGATGAGAACGGCAGGGTAAAGGCCATTGAATGTGTTGAAATGGAGCTTGGCGAGCCGGACGCTTCCGGCAGACGCAAGCCGGTCGTAAAGGAAGGTTCAAACTTTGAAATTCCGGTGGACTGTGTGATCATGGCAATCGGAAATTCGCCGAACCCGCTGATTCGCACCACAACAAAAGGGCTTGAGGCGAACAGCCACGGCTGCATTATCGTGGACGATGCAACAATGGCGACTACCCGCAAAGGAGTTTACGCGGCGGGTGATGCCGTAAGCGGTGCCGCAACAGTTATTCTGGCCATGGGCGGCGGCAAGGAAGCAGCCCGGTCAATTGACCAATATATTAAATCCAAATAAGATTTACCAAAAACCGTCGCTTTGCGGCGGTTTTTTCTTTGTCCGGTTATCTTCCTGTAACGGCAGACATATTATTATTCGGACATTAATTTTACAGGAGGAATAACGATGAATGATTATGATGAAAACGAGTACGAAAATGAAGAGGAATTTGAGTATGAAAGAGAGGAAAGCCACGCCCAAAAAGTCAGCACAAGGCTTTTAACCATTATTCAAATTACGGTTTGCTCGGTCGTATTGGTTACAATCCTCTTTCTGAAGATTTGGGGTGGGAATGCTTATTCCGTTATCAGGAACTGGTATGTACAGAATATCAATCAGACGATTATTCCTGACGAACAAATAGAAAATGTAAAACATAGGGTTATTGAATTAATTCCGCCGGTTTCTAATTCTTCCTCAGCAGTAAGCTCACAGGCCGCTTCCAGTTCACAATCGGCCGTCAGTTCCCAAACACCGGTCAGTTCTCAGGCATCCGCCGGTTCCCAGCAGGCCGACGGGTTGCAGTCAGGTTCCGTTTCACAGCAGGGTGCGAACCTGCAGCAGGCGGTGAGTTCACAGGCCGCTTCCGCTCCGCTGCCACCCGTGGAATCTCAAAAACTGATCGGCTGATGTCATTCACGGTAAAAAACTGCCGCGTTACCGTCAGTTTCTTTTTTGTTGCGATGGCGGCGGTCTTACTGCTGGAAGATCAAAGCGGAATGGCGGAAATTGCGTTTCTGGCGGCTGCATTGCATGAAAGCGGGCATTTGTGCGTGATGCGCCTATTTGGGGTGGAGCCGTCGCAGATTCGTTTTACTCCATTTGGAATTGATATTGTAAAGTCACGCTGTATTGACCGAAGTTATCAGCGCGACGTACTCATTTCATTGGCGGGGCCGGGTGCAAATGTGGCGGTCGCTCTGATTTTCAGTGCGTGGCTTCCTGTATTTCAGCGTTTTGTGCTGGCGAATTTTGTGCTTGCCCTGTTCAATTTGCTGCCGATTGAACCGCTTGACGGCGGGCAGGCACTGTACTCACTTCTCTGCATTAAATTCAGTGCGGACCGCTCTGCCAAAACAGTCTCAATTGTTTCCTTCATAGTGCTGACGCCGCTCGCAATCATCGGATTCCTGGCGCTGTTTCGTTCTCCCTGGAATTACTCCCTGCTTTTGGTGTGCGGATACCTGATGGCACTGCTGCTCTTTAAGAACGGAAGATATTATTAATTTGCAATCTTTGCTTCCGGGCGGTATAATAAAAGACACTTGAAACGCTCGGAGGATTTGAATGATTAACAAAAAGATTGAAAAACTGCTGGTGAACGTACAAAAGCCAGGCCGATATGTCGGCGGCGAATTGAACTGCGTAATGAAGCACGCAGATGAGGTTGACGTTCGGTTTGCGTTTTGTTTTCCTGATATTTATGAAGTTGGCATGTCGCACCTGGGCATGAAAATCCTGTACAGTCAATTGAATACGATGCCGTATGTATGGTGTGAGCGCGTATTTGCGCCCTGGGTGGATATGGAAGAGCAGATGCGTAAAAACAATGTGCCGCTTTATGCACTTGAAAGCGGCGACAGCATCGCGGATTTTGATATTATCGGTTTTACGCTCCAGTATGAACTCAGTTATACCAATCTTCTGAATATGCTTGATTTGGCAGGCATTCCGCTGAAATCCTGCGACCGTCATTCGCTTTCCCAGCTTGTTGTTGCCGGGGGGCCGTGCGCTTGCAACCCGGAACCGCTTGCCGATTTTATTGATCTGTTTTTCATTGGCGAAGGGGAAGAAGTCGACTGTGAAGTTATTAATCTTTACAGAGACTTTAAAAAGAAGAATGGCTCAAAGGAAGACTTCCTGATTGCCGCGGCGCAAATTCAGGGTGTTTATGTTCCTTCGCTCTATGACATAACCTACAACGAGGATGATACGGTAAAGGCAATCACTCCGCTGTGCGGTGCGCCGGAAACGGTTAAAAAGCGACTGATGCTCGATTTGGATCGGACGTACTTTCCGGATAAATTTGTAGTTCCCTATATTGAAATTGTACATGACAGAACCGTGGCGGAAGTATTGCGCGGCTGCATTCGCGGCTGCCGGTTTTGTCAGGCCGGGTTTTTATATCGTCCGTTCCGTGAAAAATCAGTCGGCGTAATAGATAAGCAGTGTCATGACCTGTGTGAAAATACCGGTTATGACGAAATATCGCTGTCTTCACTCAGCACCAGTGATTATTCTAATATTAACGAACTGCTCGATCAGCTTCAGATATGGACTGAAGGGCAAAAAACCGGGATTTCCCTGCCTTCCCTGCGGGTCGACGGCTTTTCAACAGAGCTGATGTCCAAAATAAAGTCCGTACGGCGCAGCGGCCTCACTTTTGCGCCGGAAGCAGGAACCCAGCGCCTGCGCAATGTCATCAACAAGAATGTAACCGAAGAAGAGCTTTTAAAAACGGTAAATACTGCGTTCGGCGGGGGATGGACAACCATTAAGCTTTACTTCATGATCGGACTGCCCACCGAAACACTGGAAGATATCGAAGGCATCGCGAATCTGGGGCAGACTGTGGTGGATGCATATTACGATAATCCGGACAAACCGAAGGGCAAAAGCGTTAAAGTTTCAGTCAGCGCTTCCTCCTTTGTACCAAAACCATTCACCCCATTCCAATGGGAACCCCAGGATACCATAGAAATGCTTCGCCAGAAACAGCGCCATTTGATCAGTTCAGTCAAAACCAAAAAAATTGAACCAAGCTGGCACGACGCCGACACCAGCTTTTTAGAAGCAGTTTTTGCGCGCGGGGACAGGCGCCTTTGTGCTGTTTTACTGGAGGCGCAGAATAACGGCTGTAAAATGGACGGCTGGCAGGACTTTTTCTCCCTGCCCAAATGGATGGAGCTGTTCCAAAAGTGTGGTGTCGACCCTGCGTTTTATGCAAACCGCAGAAGAAGCTTTGACGAAGTGCTTCCGTGGGATCACATAGATTACGGGATCAAAAAGTCTTTTCTCATTGAAGAATGTAAAAAGGCGTATGCCGACGCTACCACACCGAACTGCCGGGAACAATGTTCCTCCTGCGGCGCGGCGTGCTTTAAAGGGGGGATTTGCTGTGAAAGCCGTTAGAGTCTGGTTTAAAAAAATCGGTACGGCGCGCTACATTTCCCACCTTGACCTGAATCGGTGTATGTCCCGGGCAATTCACAAGGCAAAAGTCCCGTTGTGGTATACGCAGGGCTTCAATCCACATGCATTTATTACCTTTGCGCTTCCGCTGTCGCTCGGCATCAGCGGCGAGCGGGAGAGTATGGATATCAAGCTGGATGATGATAATATCACGCGTGGTGAACTGATCGAAAAACTCAATTCCGCTCTGCCGGATGATATCCCTGTTTTCGATGTAACCGAGCCGGTCATGAAGCCGGGGCAGATCGCCTTTGCTTCCTACACCATGTTGCTGGATACAGAAGGTGCGGATGCTGAAAAAATCACCGCACAAATTCGGGAATTGCTTGGTTCCGGTGAAATAATCGTTCCCAAGCATACCAAAAGCGGTTGGATTGATCTTGACATCAGCCCTTATTTGAATCGGACTGAGGTTTCGGCAAAAAACGGCGGGGTGGAAATCAACACAGTTCTTCCGGCAGGCAGCACGATGAATGTAAATCCTATGCTGTTGAACGACGCAGTTAAAAAGTACTTAAAGCTGGATTTATACGCCGATATTCAAAGAGTAAATATTTATGATGCAAACCTCAAGATATTTGAATAATTATAAAAAAATTATTGCACCTTTTGGCGTATTGTGATATGATATATAGGCATTTGGAAACCGCCGGTTTGTTTCGGTGGGGTTCAATGCCCGGTTCGACCGAGACATTGAAGCGGACAGTCCTCTGCCTGAGCGGCATGAATGTCTGAATTTTAGGAGGAAATTATCCATGGACGCATTAAAACTGATTACTGAAGATTCAGTAAAGAAAGAAATGCCTGAATTTAATATCGGCGACACGATCAGAGTCAATGTAAACATCAGAGAAGGCGAAAGAGAGAGAATTCAGGTTTTTGAAGGCACTGTGATTGCCCGCAAAGGCAGCGGTGTTTCCGAAACTTTCACTGTCCGCCGCGTTTCTTACGGCGTAGGCATTGAAAGAGTATTTCCCATTCATTCACCTAATGTGAAGGGTGTTGAAATCATCCGCAGAGGCCGTGTGCGCAGAGCGAAACTCTATTTCCTGCGTGACAGAGTCGGTAAGTCTGCCAAGGTTAAGGAACAACTCAGATAACCAATCGATTGTGTTTAAAAGGGACATGTATGTGTCCCTTTTTTGCTATTGCAATACACTTTTGCTTTTATATTTGCACAACGAGTGTTGTTTTTCATTGTTATTTTTCCTGGCTAAAAGAGGTGACATTTGTTGAATCCGAATACAGAGATTTCCAAAAGTCAAAATCCGGAACAAAATGGGATTAACCGCTTTACCGCAAGCTGCTTTGAGTGGGTTGAGGCTCTTATTCCCGCACTGGTTGTAATTCTGATTTTTTTTACCCTTTTGTTCAGGGTAATTACCGTGAGCGGCCCTTCCATGATGCCGAATTTGCAGGAGGGTTACAAGGTGTTTGTCTCCTGCTTTGACAAACAATTATCCCGCGGGGACATTGTTGTGATTGACGGCAAAGGGACAAAATTGAATGAAATTATCGTGAAAAGGGTTATCGCGACGGAGGGGCAGACTGTTAATATCGACTTTCAAACCGGCGTGGTTTTTGTTGACGGCGTTGAGCTTGATGAATCCGGTTATATTGAAAACGGCATTACAAAAGATGAATATGACGTTTCTTTTCCGCAGAAGGTTCCTGCCGGCCATGTTTTTGTGCTTGGCGATAACCGCACCGTATCGGAAGACAGCCGTTTCAGCGACGTGGGGATGATTGACCAGCGCTATATTATCGGCAAGGCGAAATTTATTATTGCGCCGTTTTCAAAATTCGGAAAATTATAAAATACAAGGGGAAACCTTTTAATATATAAAGGAGTTGTATCTCCATTGAATCAAAATACTTCTGATTACGGCGGTGAGGATGCGGCGGGTTCAAAGTCCGTTCCGAGCAGTTTGACAACGGACTGTTTTGAATGGGTGGAAGCTCTGATTACATCGTTGATCACTGTTGTGATTCTTTTTACTTTTTTATTTCGCATTGTAAATGTCAGCGGCCCGTCCATGCTGCCAAACTTGAAATCAGGCGACCGTGTGGTGCTGGCAAGCTATTTTTATCAACCGCACCGGGGTGATGTGGTTGTTATAACACATACGGCGAAGCTGAGCGAACCGATCATCAAGCGTGTAATTGCATTGGAAAATCAGGTCGTGAATATTAATTTTCAGACCGGCGTGGTTTCTGTTGACGGTGTTGCGCTGGATGAATCCGCCTACATCAAAAATGGCATTACGAGGCAGCCTTCGGACTATACTTTTCCTCTTACTGTTCCGAAAGGGCATGTTTTTGTATTGGGGGACAATCGTACCGTTTCAAATGACAGCCGCTTCAGCGATATTGGAATGATTGATGAACGATATATTTTGGGAAAAGCGGAGTTAATTGTATTTCCGTTTGACCGTGTTGGCAAGATAAAGTAGCAGGACAAATAAGAATAGGGACGAAATATAATATGAGTGAAGCACAATCCATTCAATGGTTTCCGGGCCACATGACCAAAACAAAGCGGCAGATTGAAGCAAGTTTAAAATTGGTTGACGTAGTTGCCGAAATTATTGACGCACGGATTCCGGTTAGCAGCCGCAATCCGATTTTAAATAATTTAATTCAGAATAAACCGCGTGTCATACTGATGAATAAAAGCGATATCGCCGACCCGGCGCAGACAAGTCGGTGGATTGAATTCTACAAATCCCACGGAATTTCGGCGCTGCCCATTGACTGCAGCACCGGAAGAGGCTTGAACGGGTTTATTCCGCTTATAAAAAATGT
>JAEWBE010000091.1 GCA_023391275.1 Bacillota bacterium
ACGGGGCCCGCAAACAAATTGCTGGCGGCCACGCTTTTTATATTTTCCAAGAAGAGAACTTGGGCAACCAGTTTTATCTGTATTAACGATTCAAGCGGAGCCGTCAAATTCGGACAGCTGCTTCAGCTGCCCGCCGCAGTAAAGCCTGAACCTGTCTTTGCCGGAATTTTTTGCCCGGTACAGCGCCACATCGGCGTGCTGGTAAAGTTCGGCGAAGGTTGTGCCGTCTGTGGGGGAAATCGCCGCGCCGACGCTTGCCGAAATTTTATATTCATCATTCCCGCCCGTATAAGCATCATGGAAAATTGCACAGATTTCGTTCAGCTTGACTTCCAGCAAATCATCATCCGGCATATCCTTGACAAGAATCACAAATTCATCCCCGCCGACCCTGCCGACAATATCCGTTGCCCGGAACAGGTCTTTAATCCTCGCCGAAACTTTTTTCAGCACATTGTCGCCGTAAATGTGGCCGAGCGTGTCATTGATGCCCTTAAAATTATCAATATCCACAATAATAAATCCCTGGCGTTCCTCCGGGGGGCAGGTGCTCAGGTATTCCTCAATCATTGCCTCCGTTGTCACCTTATTATAAAGCTGTGTGAGCAAATCCATTTTCGATTTGCTTTCCAATCTTTCAATTATCTTTTTTTGGTGGTCGGTGTCGCTGATCAGGCCAATTCCGCGGAACGGCTTTTTGTCTTCATCATAGATTACCTTTATGCTTATGGTGCACCAGATATATTTACTGTTAATTGTTTTCATGCGGACGTCCACCGGCTTCGGCTGGATTCCGCGGCGCGCTTCCCAGAAAAAGGCTGTAATAATCGCCCTGTCATTGGGATGAACCAGAGAAAAATTCGGAAGTTCCGAACCGGGGTTTTCGACTTCCAGCCCAAAACCGAATTTATTTGTCCAGTGAACCGTGTGGTACATGTGATTTTCATGGATATCCCATTCAAAAATCACCTGATTCGTCTCTTCCATCATCAACGCGTAGCGCGCTTCGCTTACTTTCAGTTCATCCGTATCTTCCTTGATCCGTTCCACCAGGTGATTGAACGAAAGCGCCATGATACCAAATTCCCCTTTGTAGGTTCCGCACAGCCGGGCGGAATAATCCCGCTGTTCCACACTGATAAATGCGGCGCACAGGTCGCGGATCGGGTTCAAGAACCGCTTGGCCGCCGAATAAGAGATGTAAACAAGGATGAGCACAAAAATTAAAAGCGCTCCCCCGTAATACTGAAAAATTTTAATCAGCGGGTCCACCAGTTCCGACTGGGAAACCGTGCTTAAAATTGCCCATCCGGTACCGGATATTTCCGAATAATATCCGGATTTATTCATCCCGTCTTCCCTGTACTTCAGAAAACCGCTTGGATTTGCCTGCCAGTCAATCCTTTTCCATACGCTGTTATAAAAATCTTCGAACGCGGGCTGTGACAAATTATTAAGCGGGATATCCTGATCATCCGTGGTGCTGTCGCCGGCAATATTGCCCGAACTGTCAACCACCATTGTCCGGCCGGTATTCATAAAAGTTTGCCGGCCGACCATATCAAAATAGAACATGTCAATGGACGATTGAATAAATCCCCGGTAAACCCCATCCTGATAAATGGGAACAGCGATAACAAAATACTTGTTTCCGTCAATAAAATCTTTATCCTGCATTAAATCGGAAACATAAAGCCCGTAAGCCGGAACGGTGCGCATATCCACCTTCAGAAAAGACGGCTTCCCGATTAAGCGGCTGTCGTCCGAAGCAATAATGGTGTTCTTCACATTAATCAGGGAGGATCTTCTTACGAAGTTCCCTTTGGGGTTCCCTTCCCCTTCAATGGTCTGCTTCGCCGTCATGGTTTTAAAGGTCTCAATCACGTTGTTCAGTTCCGATTCTGTTTCAGCAGGGTTATCCCCGGAATTGGAACGCAGAAGAAGATTTTTTACAGCGGGCAGGTCGGAGGCGACTTCCAGCGCCATTTTCCGCTGGGAAAAGAACTGGTTGATATTATCCGAAGTCAGCCGTGCGGTGCTTTCAATGTTGTTTTGAAGAACCTGAGCCGAATTCCTTCCGAAATATGTAACGCTGAATATCATTATCAGAACAATCGGCAGAATCGACAGAAGGGAGAAAAGCATTGCAAGATAATTACGTATTCTCATTATGCTTTCCCCCTTTGCCTGTACAACAATTCGGTCAATACAATTTTGTAAAAATTTGTAAACAAGCAACACCATTATATCATTATTCCATAAAAATACAATTGTATTTTTTATGCTTTTAAAACTTTTATAGAAAATATTTTGAAAAATATGATTCTAACAAAAAATTAATAACCGCAATCGGCTTTTCGGACTTAAACTTTCGTGTTCCTCCCTGCAGTGTCGAAAAAGTAGATTTTAAGTATTAATTTAGCTAAAATTTCCGTTATTTGTAAATTTGGCATTTCATTTTAAAAAATATGGTGGTATAATATACCAAAATATATATTAAGGAGGTAAAATATTCCATGAAAAAAATCGTATCCCTCGTCTGCGCGCTTGCTTTGATGATGACAATGTCTGTAACTGTGTTTGCGGCAGAGAATAATGGTTCTGAAATTACAACTGCCCTGCAGCAAACTTTTCGGATAGGCGATAATGTGTATTCTCTTCCCTCTTCCACGGTTGATCAAATAGGCACTTATTTAAGTCAGACACAGCATCAGATTACTTCTGCACAGGCCGACGATTATGTCGTTGCCATTAACGATGCGGTCGGCCGCATAAAATCTGCGGTCACATCCTCTCCCACCCATGATTCTGATTTAAAAAATCTGTCCGGTGCCGATAGAAATTACATCCAAGCCCTGCTGAACAACGTTGCTCCCAGCAGCTTTTTATTTTCTACCGACGGAACAAACATTATTATTGTGGACGGAGCCGGCAACGATGAAAGCATCGCAATTCCAAGTCTGGATGTTGCCTATTCCCCGGTGAGCTCGGACCATCCCAACCATAACAGCGATACGGAAGAGTCCGCTCCGGCACAGGGCTCCGGCACAGTTAACACCTCAACGGACGCATCCGGAGCCACAACGGTTGCCGTAACGCCGGCTGTTGACTCAAGCCCGGTCGTTACCGGCAGCACCGCTTCGTTCGGCGTTACCATTCCTGCCGGCGCAGCTGACGTTATCACTACTGCGACCGCGCAAAATCCGGCCACAGTTACCATTGCGGCGCCAAGCGATACATTTGTGAACCAACTGAACACCAGTGCGGCAACTTCTGTTGCAATGACCGTGGCCGTTCCACCGCAGGTGCTTAACAATACCAACCCGAATGTGAGCATCGCGCTCAATCTGGGCCAGGCTGTTTTAAACGCGGCAAAACAAACGCAGAAGGATTTGACGATTGGCGTAGTTGACAGTTTGTCCAAACTGGAAATTTACAGCTGGACCTTCAAAGGTGCTGATCTGGCCAAATCCGCAGGTACGCTGAAAGACGTCAACATGGCTCTTGGTCTTTCAAACACAGCTGCGAACAGCGCAGTCAGCAAGGCTGTTCCTTCCGCAAACAAAGGTCTTTTGCTTGGTTTTGCGAACAACGGGGAACTGCCCGCTCCCGCGACAATCAGAGTTTTCGCCGTGGATCGTTTCCCCGGCGCACAGGCTCTGTACCTGTATTATTATAATGATGCAACAAAACAGCTTGAAACGGTCGACCATCCCGTCAGCACCGTGGACAGCATGGGCTACGCGAACCTTACAATCAATCACTGTTCACAATATGTCCTTCTGCCCCAGCAGGTGGCGGCGGCCAGCCCGGTTAAACTTGACACAGGGAAAAACCTGACGGTCAAATCCGGAAAGACCTACCAGTTCAAATTAACCGCTTCTTCAAAGCCAACCTTTGCTTCCGGCAACAATTCCGTGTTTAAGGTAGCTGCGAACGGTTCCAAAGGAAACAATTACTTCTTTACGGTGACCGCGGTCGGTAAAGCCGGACAGGGCGCCGGTTTCTACCTGAACGGGGAAAAATCCCCCCGTACGGTCGGTACGATTGTAAAGTAATATTATTTATCCATACAGTTGGGTTTCTTGTTCAACCGGCAGTCTGAGCTGTGCAGCTCAGACTGCCGGTTTTTACGTGAAGCCGCACATACCAGCTTGTGCTGCGGCCCATAAATCAAAGGGGCTTTTGGTCGAAATATGGTGAAAAAAGGAAATTTTCTATTTTATTTTAGGCCCGAAAGTGCTATACTAAGATAGATTTAAGATGAGAATTTCAATAATCACTAAGTCTGATCATTTTTTAATATTTGGAGGCGCAATACAAATGAAGAAATTATTCATCTCTCTTTTTTCGTTCCTTTTACTGTTTTCCATTTCGGTTCCTGCGGCGGCGGCATCCAATTCAGATGCAATCCTTTCTGCTTTACGGTCCGGCGTCAATGTGAACGGGCAGACAGTCGCCATACCGGTAAACTACGTCAATCAGGCCGAAAATTATTTTGCGTCTCATCAAATTACAGATGCGCAGGCCAATTATATCCTTGCGCGGGTAAATGCTGCAAAAGCATCAATTCAAGCGGCAGGCGTTACGGATTTATCAAAAATAGATGCAAATACAAAACGGAAAATCATTTCAGATGCCCAGTCCGCGGCAAATAATATCGATTTGAAGCTTACGGTCGGCGCGGACAAAAACGTGAAGATTGCCGATTCAAACGGCACGGTTGTTTTCGCCGGAGGGAATACGATTAAAACAACCGGACTTCAAATAAACTGGGCAGCCTGTCTTCTTCCTGTGGGGCTGTTCCTGATCGGCGTCG
This sequence comes from Bacillota bacterium, assembly GCA_023391275.1. Classification (GTDB taxonomy): domain Bacteria; phylum Bacillota; class Clostridia; order Oscillospirales; family Acutalibacteraceae; genus Caproiciproducens. The sequence continues at coordinate 4,820 of JAEWBE010000091.1, forward strand.
CCGGTATTTGCAGCTTTTTGATTCACAGATTTAAACTGCTGGAGATCAGGGACATATGAACCATATCCCGTCCGGAAAAGGCCATAAAAAAGCTTTTCTCCTGTATCCTGTTTTATTTTTGCTTTTTGGCTACCTGTTTATATTCCTTGCTTTTTCCCCGATGTTGAGTTCCGTGCTGTCCGTGACAGATCTGCTGTTTTTAAATACCGGCAATCAACCGGATAAACTGTCGGTTAATATTTTCACACAGGCCCCGTTGACCGATGCAAAAACAATTAAAATGAGCGCCGTCACCTTCCCACAATTCGGCGCGCGGTTCGGGCAGCTGTCAATTCCGACGGCATCCGTGAAAGCCGACCTTTATTTTGGCGATGATACCAAAGAACTGAAAAGCGGTGTGGGATTGTATAACGGCAGCTTTATCCCCGGATACGGAAAAACCATCTTAATTGCCGGACATAATCATACCTATTTTCATACGCTGGGAACTGCAAAAATCGGCGACAGCGTCAACATTGACACCAGTTATGGAAAATACGTATATCAAATCACAAAGACGCAGGTCAAATCTGCAACAGATAAAACAGCTTATGATCTGTCAAGCGAAAACGAGAATTTGATTTTATACACCTGTTATCCATTTGACTGCATTGGGTTGACGCCACAAAGATATTACGTGTATGCAAAGTATGTTTCCGGTCCCAAAATCGATAAACAAGGATGAAAATAACTCATGACGAAAACCGGCAGTTCTAACCTGAGAAGCATATTGACAATTGTATTCTCTTTTTTTATCTCTTTTTTTTTGTTTTTATTGTGCGGTATCATTATTGTGCAGAGCACAGTCTTCAACCCCGATTTTATGCGCAGCCAGTTAAGTAAAAGCCATTATTATGAAAATGTGACCGCTGAAGTGGAAGACGCTTTTATTTCCTACGGCTCTGCCAGCGGATTTGACGAGCCGTTTTTTAAAACTGTAATTGATTTAAACAATGTTCAGCTTAATGTAAATGAATCATTGAGCGTTTTATACGGCAGCAGTAAAGCCACGGCAGATACAACTGATTTTGAGCAAAAACTAAAAACGAAGCTGACGGAAAACGTAAAAAACAGAGGAATTTCCGTTACTGCCGATACAGAAAAGGGACTTCAGCTTTTGGCCAAGACCTGCGCAGACACTTACACACAATACATCAGCATCCCTTATGCAAAAGAGCTGGCCGTTATTCTTCAAACATTGAAAAAGCCCCTTATATACGCCGAAATAGCTTTGTCTTTATTCATTATCATTCTTGCAATTTTAATTTCCGCCTTAAACAGATGGCGCCACAGGGCAATTCGCGCATATATTTATGCTGTATCCGGAACAATGCTTATGCTTTTCGTCCTTTTTGTCACTCTTCTGCTCTCCGGAAAAATCAACAGAATTGCGCTGATCAGCAAATCCCTGTATGAATTTTTTGTTTGCTACCTGACGGGCTTTGCTTTTTTGTTTTTACAGTTTACACTTATTCTGGGTGTCGTTCTGGCAATTCTGGCACTGCTTTATCGTTCCATGCTAAAACAGATACACTAAACTGAGTTATTGTTCTGCCGCGCTGAGCCGCGGGATAAAATCAAAAAACTCTTTGTCGCGGAATAAAATCCCGACAAAGAGTTTTTTATTGGCCTTGGATAATACGCAGGGAATTGTTCATCAGATTTTCAACAAACTCCCCGCTTAATTTTTTCCGGATGACCTGAATCCCATTTTGATATTGCGGAGCCCTGGTCGTCAGATTATGACAATCCGTACCCACGACATGCACCAAATCTTCCCTGATAAAACCGAGAAGCGTCCTTCGCTGCAGAAAGCCGTCCGTTAAAGAGTTCAAATTAATTTGGGCCAGGCAGCCCATGTCAATCAGACGATACAGGCATTCCTTATCTTTCAGCAGTTGCGGGTAACGTTCAATATGAGCCAGTATCGGAATTACATTCAGCGTCCCAATCAAACGCGAAATCCTGTCAAACATCGCTTCTGAAAAGCGGCAGGAAAACGGCAGTTCGGTCAAAAGATACTTGCCCGAATTCACGCAAAGCGCCGAGATATTTTCATAATTGAAAATATAATCCGTAAAATACATTTCACATGCGGGAACGACTTCAAGCTCCAATTGTTCCGCAATTGGAGCGAGCAATTGAAAAGCTGCGGCCCGGCGCTCTAAAAAATCGGCCAGATTTTCCCTGTCCGTATAAAAGTGAGGAGTTAAAACAACCGTTTTAACCCCTTGCTGCTTTAATTGCTCCAGCATTTTGGCGGAAGTCGGGGAATCCGGCGCTCCGTCATCCATATTCGGAAGAATATGAGTATGAAAGTCAATAAAACAATCTTTATGATCCATAGGTTTCATATCCGTCATATTGTCCGTAACGGTACTGATAGCTCCCCTTGCCCTGTCCCTTAGTACCATTTAAAATAATACCCAGTATCTTTGCATTGACCATTTCCAGGCTTTTAACTGTCTTATTTAATTCCGGATAAGTGGAAGAGTCCTCCCGGACAACAAGGATAACGCCATCGGAAAGTTTAATCAGCGGCAGGGCGTCCACCACCACATTTAAAGGCGGTGTATCTATAATAATATAATCGAACTGCGTTTCCACCTCTTTTAAGAAGGCCGCCATTTCATCGCTTGCAAGCAGTTCCGAAGGATTCGGTATAATAACCCCCGCACAGATAACCGACAAATTCTGATACTCGGTCTTATGTACGATCTGTTCCATTTCACTCATATGCCCTAAAAAATTGGTCAGCCCGGGCGTATTGTTGAAATCAAAAAATTGATTCACCTTCGGTTTCCGCAAATCCGCATCAATTAAAAGAACCTTCAGATTCATCTGTGCAAGCGAAATTGCAACATGCACCGCAGTTGTCGTTTTGCCTTCTCCGGAAAGGGAGCTTGATACAACTACTTTTTTGCACCCCGGTTTAAGCAAAGAAAACATAATATTCGTGCGAACCACTTTATAGGATTCTGTAACTTTAAACTTTAATTTGGCGTCCATCTGGGTATTCGAGATGATGGCCCTCTGCCGCGCATGACGTTTCATCGTTTATCCGTCTTCCTTTCTCAGGAAAAAATATTCTTAGTGTTATGAATTTCGAACGCGGGAATCGACCCCAGAATCGGAATATTATACTTTGCCATCAGGTCTTCTTCCTGTTTGATTCGAACATCCAGCATTTCTTTCAGGAGCACGTAGAGCACCGCTATTACAATCCCAAGAAGGAACCCGACAATACTGTCAAGCAAAAGGTTCGGCGACGACGCGCGGGAAGGGAAACTGGCGGAATCCACAACCTTCAGCAGTGCGGATTCTTTAATCGAACTGATTGTCTGGGGCGCCAATGCGGTAATTGTGTCCGCAATTTTTTTAGACTCCTCCGGGTTGTGCGATGACACCAGCACTTGAAAGACTTCGGTGTCATTCAAAATGGAGAAATTAATCATTTTCTTTAAATCCTCAATAGAATAATCCAGTCCCGCTTTATCCTTTACGGATTTATAAAAACTGTCGGTGCGCAGCATTTCTATATAAGTATTAACTACTTTCTGTGCATAGTTCAAATCATTCAGATCATTGTAATTGGTGGTGTTTTTACTCTCTTCCTTTGTATATACATATAATTTTACAGAAGAAATATAGGTAGGTCTTACAATAAATTTGAAAATTGAAAAAGCGCCGGCAAGCCCCACCGTGGCACAAATTATAATACAAAGTAAGTTTTTTATAATAATTTTAAATAAATCTTTAACCGAAATATCCATTCCCCTGCTCCCAGCTCGTTAAATTTTCGACTGCATTCGACTTACACGCGTACAATATTATATACCTTTTTTTTCCTGTTTTCAACAAAAGAATATGGGTTGCGCTTGTTCAGATATAACCCGCTTTTTTGAAAAAGAATAAAAAATCCTTAAAAAAATTTTTTGGCAGATTTATTCCTTTTGCAAAGCTGCAGAGGGCTAATTCGTCATAATTCGACATAAAGTGATAAAATAATCCTGTTTTGCTATTGATTTCACTATTTTAAGTTACTATAATAATTACTGTCAGTTATTTTTTAGAAATAAATTTACCTAATATTGTATTTATTTTTTTGTATAACATTGAATCGGAATTATAAATAATGCATAACTGCTTAGGTGAACCTGTCCTGCCGATTTATCGAACCGTTATTATGAAATGTTTTATGACCGCGGAATCTTACCAATACGATTTTATTCTTCGGCCCCTCTTCAATTAAAATATCGGCCTTACCGTTCAATCATTTAGTCCGGATTCAGATTTTGAAAAATCAGATATCATTTGCGACAGTTTGGCTAGGAGACAATTAAAAATGAAAAATGACCCAGCATATAATAGAGATTCTTTGGCTTACGAACATGTGGAACGCAATATACCGGCTGTTTCCCGTGCGCCGGTATATGTGATTTTCCCCGGGAAAACCCGGCATGCGTACGCATTCTTCAAACGCATATTTGACATTGTGCTGTCAGTATTGGCACTGATTGTTTTGTCGCCGGTCTTTTTAGTAACTGCAATTGCGATTAAGAGGGACTCGAAAGGGCCGGCATTTTATTCTCAGCTGCGCGCAGGAAAAGATGGGAAACCCTTTAAAATGTATAAATTCAGAAGCATGTGTGTGGACGCGGATGAAATGCTGAAGGATTTGCAGCATTTGAATGAAAAGGACGGGCCTGTTTTCAAAATTTCAAAAGATCCCAGGGTAACGAAAGTGGGTCGTGTTATACGGAGTAAAAGCATAGATGAGCTTCCTCAGTTAATTAATATTTTAAAGGGCAATATGAGCATCGTAGGCCCCCGCCCGCCGCTTATGAATGAAGTGGAGCAGTATACGCCTTATCAGATGCACCGATTGGACGTCAAGCCCGGCCTAACCTGTTACTGGCAGATCGGAGGCAGAAGCGATCTGGGTTTTAATGAGTGGGTCAAATTGGATTTGAAATACATACGGGAACGAAGTTTATGGACAGACTTTAAGATGGTCATAAAAACTGTTCCCGCGGTGCTGTTCGGTCGGGGAGCATATTAAATTTTAAAATGATGAAAAAGGATTTGAATGCGTTTTGGGAAGTGAACCGCTTCACATTGCCCAAGTAGTCGGGCCGGTGCTTTTGGGTGGTGTTGATACCATGGTAATGAATTATTACCGCAACATCGACCGCAGTAAGGTTCAGTTTGATTTTATTATAGATGGATACTATGATACGCCGATTGACGATGAAATCAGGGCCTTGGGCGGTAAAGTTTACAAAGTGGAACCGTATGTGTCAAACATGCAGGAAAGCATGCGGCAATATTATCAGATTTTTAAGGAAAATCATTACTCGATTGTTCATTGCCACATGAATACGCTCAGTGTTTTTCCGCTTTTTGAAGCCTGGCGTGCCGGAATCCCCGTGCGTATTGCCCACAGTCACAGCACGGCTGCGGCGGGCGAAGGAAAAAAGACGCTGATGAAATATATGCTCCGCCCGTTCGCCAAAGTATTTCCGACCCATTACTGTGCCTGCTCTGAACTTGCAGGGGAATGGCTTTTCAATAAAAATTTCTGTCACACCGGTAAAGTGCACCTTGTAAAAAATGCAATTGATGTCGACCACTTTTCCTATAATGAAAACACGAGAAACCGTGTTCGGGAAGAACTGGGTATCAACAATCAGTTTGTAGTGGGGCATGTCGGACGTTTCATGTACCAAAAAAATCACAGTTTTTTAATTGATATATTCAACGAAGTACACAAACAAAACGCAAACAGTGTATTGCTGTTGATTGGTGACGGCCCGCTAAAAGAACAGATTCAACAGAAGGCGGACCGGCTGGGTTTATCCGATTCCGTGCTGTTTCTCGGGCTTCGTCGGGATGTGCCGGAACTGCTGCAGGCGATGGATGTTTTTGTGCTGCCGTCATTTTACGAAGGCTTGCCGGTCGTCGGCGTGGAGGCGCAGACGGCGGGCCTCCCTTGTATTTTATCGGATGCCATGACGCGGGAAACCAAAATAACGAAGCTCGCAAGTTTTCAGAGCCTGTCACAACCGCCGGAGGCATGGGCGCGGCAAGCGCTCTCTTTTGCGGAGTTTGAGCGGGCGAAAACCGATCAAAAAATTGAAGCCGCCGGGTTTGACATTGAAACGGAAGCGAAAGAACTGGAAAATTTCTATCTCCGCTTATCTGGAACAGCCGCTAGTCTGCTGCTGGACAATTTCTGAAAAAGGACGGGTGAACAACAGGGTGAAAAAGGTTGCGATCGTCTCCTGCTACTTTAAAGAGAATTACGGAAGCATGCTGCAGGCGTATGCGACCCAGCGAATTCTGGACGAAGCCGGCATCGCGAATGAAACCCTCGACATTTCCCGCATCAATACCCGGATCCGGATGGGAAAGCTCAGATATTACATTATGAATCTTTTTAATCTGCAAATGTATCGCGCCAAAAAGGGCTTTGTGCGGCTGGCGGTTAAAAAGAAATGCGACCGTACTTTCAGAAATCAGGCTCAAGTTAGGAGCAACGCCTTCCGCCAATTTCGGAATGCCTGTTTTCACCTTTCTCCGGCGTATCGCAGCTTCCGTGACTTAACCGGGGCATGCAGCGGTTATTCCGATATTCTGGTCGGCAGTGATCAGCTGTGGCTCCCCGTGAATATCGAGGCGAATTATTACACATTGGCCTTTGTGCCTGAAAAAGTAAACAAGCTCGCCTATGCAACCAGCTTCGGTGTATCCCGAATCCCGCCAGGCCAAACGCGGAAAGCCCGGAAATTTCTGAAACGGATCGAACATATCTCCGTGCGGGAGCAGACGGGGCAGAAAATTGTAGAAGAGCTGACCGGCCGGAAGGTCCCCATTGTGTGCGACCCCACCCTGCTGTTCACAGGGGAACAATGGCTCACCGTGCAAAAGGAAGATCCGGCTGTCAAACAGCCGTATATTTTTTGCTACTTTCTGGGCAGCAATGCGGCGCACAGGGAGTTCGCAAACAGCCTGAAGAAAAAAACGGGCATGCAGATTGTCGTACTGCGGCATCTGGATGAATATATTCCCTCGGACAACGCTTTCGGGGATATCTCCCCGTTTGATATTGGCCCTTCCGAGTTTCTGAATTTGATACGCAACGCGGCTTTCGTCTGTACGGACTCCTTTCACGGAACTGCTTTTTCCATTCTGTACCGAAAAACCTTTTTTACGTTCCGAAGGTTCCGAAAGGCAGGGAATCAGTCCACCAACCATCGTATCGAATCCCTGCTTGCCATGCTGGACCTTTCAGACCGGCTTATTTCCGGAAATGAGAAACCGGAAGATTGCTTAAACAAGACCATTGATTACGACTTTGTCCTTGACAAGCTCGGAACCTTAAGAAAGAATTCCGTTGCTTTTTTATTTGATGCGCTTGAGGCGGGAGGCTGTGTGGAATATGATAACAATCCGGGAAAAGTCTGAATGCTGCGGATGCGCCGCCTGTGCCAGTGTGTGCCCCCAAAGCTGCATTTGCATGGAGCCGGATGAAGAAGGTTTCCTTTATCCCCGCACAGCGCGTGAAAAGTGCGTAAATTGCGGACTGTGCGAAAGGGTTTGCCCAGTCATAAACCGGGCTGAGGAGATTCCGCACAAACAGAGCGCATATCTGGTTCAGAACAGGGACGAGCAGATTTTAAAAGAAAGTACTTCCGGAGGCGCGTTTACCGCAATTGCACAGGAGGTCATCCGGCGGGGCGGGGTCGTGTTCGGCGCTGCTTTTGACGGTCACTTTCTGGTCTGCCATCAGTTTGTGCAAACCGAAGGCGAGCTCGAAAAATTCCGGAACAGCAAGTATGTGCAAAGCGAAATCGGAGAAACATTCCTGCAGGCCAAACATTTTCTGGATTTGGGCCGTCTGGTTTGTTTCAGCGGAACCCCGTGCCAGATTGAGGGCCTGAAGAATTTTTTATTGCACCCTTATGAAAACCTGATTGCAGTGGATGTGGTCTGCCGTGCGGTACCGTCGCCGTTAATATGGGAGAAATATAAGAGCCTTCGGACAAATGGAAAAAGTGACTTGCTTGCGCTGGCGGCATTCCGGGATAAGGAACCGTACGGATATGAATATTCACAGATGTCTGTTACAGTTCAAGGCGGAAAAAAGCAGCATTACGGTGTAGAATCCGACCCTTACCTCAGAGCGTTTTTCTCAAACCTGAGTGACAGGCCGAGCTGTTATGCATGCCCCTCAAAAAAGCGGTATCGGGTGAGCGACCTGACAATATGGGATTGCTTTAATGTCTATAAATTCAGTAAAGATTTTGACGATAATCGGGGAGCAACCAGAATCCTGGTGCATACATCCAAAGGCACGGAAATAATTACAAGCCTGCACAAAGCGTGCAGAATACGGGAAATCGGCGCCGAAGACGCTATAAAGGGCGTAAAGGAACTGGTTTGCTCCGTACCTGTGAACGCCGGTCGGCGGGCATTTTTTGAAGATGCAAATAAAATGGAATGCAGGCAGTTCTTTGACAAATGGTTTCCGTTATCCGCAAAGGTCAGGCTCGAATATGCGGTTCGTGTCAGCTGTGAGAAGCTAGGGATTTATCGCCCGGTAAAAAGAATCATGAAAAAAGCGTTCAGAAAATAACAGGAGAATTTCAACATGGATCCTTTCGTCAGCATTATCGTACCGGTATACAAGGTACCGGAAGTTTATCTGAGAAAATGTATTGAGAGTTTGATGAGCCAGACACTGAAAGAAGTTGAAATTATTTTAGTGGATGACGGCTCTCCTGACCGCTGCGGGGAAATATGTGAGGAGTACGGACTGCGCGACCCGAGGGTTAAAGTAATCCGCAAACAGAACGGCGGGCTGTCGGCTGCCAGAAATACGGGTTTTTTCGCCGCGACGGGGCAATTTGTCATGTTCGTCGACGGGGACGACTGGACGGAGCCTAATATGTGTGAAGAAATGTACCGGTATGCCTTAGACAAACAGGTTCAGCTGGTCCAATGCGGCTTTGCGCAAGAGTACGAAAAAAAATCAAAAATCTATACCATACAAATGGAGAACGGCAAGGTTTACTCCGGAAGGGAGTGCGCCGGTCTGCGTGTTCGGCTCCTTGATTTTAATTCAAATCTTGCCACAGCCTACGGGAAACTGATTGACCGTACTTTCCTGCTGGAAAACAATATCATCCATGACGAGGCGCTGAGGCAGGGTGCGGAAGGGCTGGAATTTAATTTTCGTTTGTTTCATGTGCTGGGGAGCGCGTCGTTCCTTAACAGAACATTGTATCATTATCGTTACAATCCCTTTTCCATTTCCGCGAAAACCGATGAATCAAATAACGAGCTGGTTTTAAAATGCTTCGATAAAATCAAACAGATGATTCAGGACGACCCTGATCGGGAAGCACTGATGAAAAGCTTCTACAACCGCATGGTTTATGTTATCATTACGACAGCAGTCAGCGGGTACTTCCACCCGGATTATCACGAAACATACACTGAACGGAAAAAAAGTTTTGCAAAATATCTGTTGCATCCATTAATTCAAGAAACTATGGAAAATGCAAATTTGAAAAACCTATCGATACAGCGTAAAATAATAATGTTTTTCATTCGCTACAAAACTACTCCTTTTCTATATATAGCCGGATATATGAGAAAGCTTCAAAAGCAGTAGAGAGCAAATATGCATTACAGCACTTTACACGGCCAAACAGACGGGAGGCAACATGGCTATCTTATTTAAAAATAAAAAAGTCAATATCACTTCTTCAATGTATTATTTTACTTTAATGCTGTTGTGCGTAAAGGCTGTCTTTGCAAGATCGGCCATATTCCCACTCTCGGGCTGGTTAGACAATGTAATGACACTCTTTATTTGTGTTCTTTTCTTTTTTAAAATTTTGACACAGCATTATAACGGCAGACAGATTATCACAATAACTTTTTTAGCCGCAGTCAGCATAGTGTCCTGTTTTAGAACAGGCGATTTTACCTTGCTTTTAAGCTGCCTGACTATTCTCAGCGCGCAGGAAGTTGATTTACATGATGCGGTATGGGTGCTTTGCAGCACAAAAACAATACTTATTATTTTCCATGTGATTTATTATTTCGCAAATCTTTCCGTCATGTTGGTTTGGGAAGGCGGAACCAGGGGTGCCCGTTACTTTATGGGCTTTACCCATCCGAATGTATTTTCCATTATTTTTCTTTGGACTATGCTTGAGCTGCTGTTTTTACAATATACCACGATTAAAATTCCAACGCTTTGTATGTGGTACTTAACTATATTATTAGGGTATTATTTTACAAGAACCAGAACATTATTAGTAATCGCTTCAATAGCATTGCTCCTGATGATATTAACTAAATATAGAAAGAGTCAAAACAGAATAATATATCGTTTCTCAAAATTCTCATATATTATCTGTTTTGCTGTCAGCATGCTTTTGTTTGGGCTTTATGCCAAGTTCTCTCAATCACTGTACGCTTTGAATCATTTGCTCAGTAACAGAGTCTACTATGGCTCTTTGGCACTCAAGGTATACTCCCCAACAGTATTTGGAAGCGCCATCGGATCCGACCAAACGAGTTCTTTGAATTTCCTCAATAATGCAGGCAGTTTAATTATCGATAACTCTTATGTCTTCTTTGTAATTAAATTCGGCTTAATTTTTGTAATATTATTTGCAGCAGTTTTTTTTAAGCTGGCTGATTTAAATGATAAAAAGCTGAATATTATGCTGATTCTGTTAGCGGTATTCGGCTTAATGGAATCATCTATTGACAATTTTATTATTTGTTTCCCTTTGATTTTTGCATCAAGAATTATTTTTGAAGATAAACAGGCGAGGTCAGCACTTGGGCCCCAGCAGATCGAGCCGCCAATTCAGCGGCGCAGCCAATACCTGAAGGAGCAGCGATTTCATGTCAATACCTAAGGTTATACATTATTGCTGGTTCGGAAAAAATCCTCTGCCGGAATCAGTTCAGAACTGTATCAAATCGTGGAAAACATATTGCCCGGATTACCAGATTATAGAGTGGAATGAAAATAATTTCGATTTGTCGAAAAGCTCATTCGCGCAGGCGGCATATTCTGCCAAAAAATGGGCTTTTGTGAGTGATTATGCCCGTGTATGCATTCTAAATGAATTTGGCGGAATTTATTTGGATACTGACGTCCAGCTTATAAAATCCCTCGACCCTTTCATGAAATATGATCTGCTCTTCGGATTTGAACGGGATGACCGGATTATGACGGCTCTCATAGGGTCGGCTCCTAATGCTTCTTTTATGAAAAAAATCGAGAATTATTATTCGGGTCTTAACTTTGTTAATCCGGATGGTTCGTTCTACAGCGACCCGAATGTAAGGCTTTTTTCCACAATGTTTGCCGAAATGTTTCAATGCTCCCTGGATGGGAAATTGATCGAAAGAGACAACGTGGTTGTTTTCCCTTGTGATTTTTTTTCGCCCAAAAGCTTTTTGACAGGAAAAATCAAGCTTACTCCCAATTCCTGTGCAATTCATCATTTCGAAGCGACCTGGTTGGCTCCCTCACAAAAAGCAAAGCAAAAAGCACGGGAACTTATTGCCAGGATTCTGGGAGAAAACTTTTTGCTTAAATTAATTTCTATCAAGCGTCGGTTTTTTCAAAAGACGAAAATCTAGGGGTGACATGCAGAAATTGTTAACAAAGCTGAAATTATCCTCTGCCTTTCAAAACATAATAAAAATATCTTCCGGAACCATCCTTGGCGAGGTGGTTTCTTTTATCACGGTCCCGATTTTTACAAGAATATACGGAGCCTCTATTTTGGGATTTTGGGCCTTTTTAAATACGGTTACTTTTATTGTCAACTCCTTTTCAGACCTTGGCATGACACAGTCCATTATGGTCGCTGAAAATGAAGAGCAGATGTCGCAGAATTACCGCGTGGTTTCAACTGCTTCCCTGCTTTTCAGCATTCTGGCGGGGGGCGGGGCGTTCGCTTGCTATTCTTTCTTCCCGCAAAAAGAAGTGCCGATGCAGGCCTGGTTTATCGGGTGCTTTATCTTCGTAGCCGTGTTTACCTACCAGCAGGTTCAGGTGTGTTACACCTGGCTGAACCGAACCGGCCGGTATCAGGTGCTGATGAAAAATCCGGTGATCAACAATGCCGCTTTCGGCATCATCGGCATTGGCCTCGGTTTATTGGGAATGAGGCACTACGGTTATTTCATCGGCTGGATTACAGGACAGATCGTGACGCTTATTCATATGAGGCCTTATGTTCCACACAGAATGTTTACACTGTCAAAATCCAATTTCCACAAGACATTCCAAAGAAATAAAAGGTTTTTAAAATATCAGCTTCCCTCGAATGTGTTCAATACCCTGAAAGGGGAACTGCCGACGATCCTGATTCAGGCGTTTTTCGGCGTAAAGATATTGGGTTACTATTCCATTACCGTCAGGCTTGTCAATATTCCCATCAACTTTTTGGCAAAGGCAGTCGGCAGAGTGTTTTTTCAGACGGTAACGGATATGCAGCGCAAGGGCAGGGAAATTGGCCCCTTTGTCCATAAAAATATTCTTCGGGTTCTGAAGATTGGGGCGGTCCCCGTTTTTCTTACCCTGTGCTTCGGAGATATTGTAATAAATCTTTTTTTGGGGCCGGGGTGGCAAGTATCCGGGGCAATGATCCGCATTTTGTCGTTCCAGTTTTATTTGCTTTTCCTGGTAATGTCTATTAATGGACTCGCCATTACTTTGCAGAAACAGAAGTATGACATGGTATACTATACCTTCCAATTAATCACGAATATTGCGTCTCTGTGTGTCGGCAGGTGGCTTTTGGGCAATATCATTGCCGGGGTGGCAATGATGTCCGCTGCATTCGTGGTTACCACGGTGGTCTACCTGTATATGCTGCTCAAGGCGCTGAGTATCCCCGCGAAAAGTTTCTTTATAAAACTGTCTGTTTATTCGTTGGTGATCATTTGCGCGTATGCTGCAACCCGCATGGCGCTGCTCCAATGGAAGCTGGTGCCGGGCATGTAATCCGCAAAAGGAACGGGCAGGGAAGCCTTCCCCGCCCGGATTCACTGGCCTTTCAGATTTTGTAATTGAGTGTATAATTCCTGATAAGCGCTGTTGATATCCCGTACATACTTCACGTCCACCGTACCCGAATCCGCGGCTGCGGTGGAATTTGGCGGGCACAGAACGGCCGAGGGGGAGCCCGAGATTTGCTTTTGGGTGTCCAGCGCGTACAGAACGGTGACCGGATTGGCGGCAAGCCACGACTTCAGCCCGCTGACGTTCTTCACCGGCAGCGCGGTGGCCGGGATAAACAAATACAGGGAACTGTTTGTAGTCGAACAGTAAGCGCATTCAGTATTCAGCAGAGTGGTTCCGCTGGGGTACCCGTAGAATCGGAAGTGGGAAAGCATCGCCGCCGTTTGTCCCACCTTCCAGCTGGCCATTCCGCAAAAGGCGTGAAAATAATTCGGGTATTGTGTGTTCCACGGGGCATTTTCCGTCCAGTTTTCGCTCCCGTTTAACGTGATTTCCCGGATTGTCTGGGTCCCCTCCCCGGTCAGTATATCATAAGTGTCGCACAGGCCGCCGGACAGACTGTACAGCTTCTGAGGCAGGGGATAGTCCTGCGAGGAAGTGCCGTGGGATATTGTGACCTTCGTAACGCCGTTTAGTGTGTACGGATTGCTCGGTGATTTTGTGCCCGTGCCGGTTTCGGCGGTTGCGCCGGTGACCAGCAGGGAACAAAGGCCTGTGTTTGCCTGCATGTCCCCCAGAGTAACCGACTGCCCGGTCACTTCCCCGATCAGCGCGTTTGCGAAACGGTTGTCGGATTCCTGCTTTGTGTATCCTGTAAAAGCGGCAGCCGTCTGCTGTGCGCGGTCGGCGTCGGATTTTGCCGAAGCGGCCTGCTGCTGGGCGGCCGAAGCACTCGCTTCCGACGCGCCCGCATAGGTTTTTGCATCATTGGAATACTCTTTAGAAAGATTTTCGGCGGTAAGGGCGTTTGCTTCACTTTCCGCCGCCCGGGCGGCGCTTTGTGACGTGTCGCCGGCTTTTTCCGCCGCGCTCTGCAAGCTGCTTTGCGCCTCCGCCGCTGTTTGGGACACCTGCGCCTGAATCTGCAGAATATTCTGCTCCTGTTCCGACACTGCACCGGCAGCCGCCTGCACCTGATCCGCCAAAATCTGTGCCGCATTCACGCTTGAAGAAACATCGGAATAAGCGCTGTTCACCCTTTCCTCCCATTGCTGGAACAGGCTGGGGTTCTGGTCATAGACCTCGTCGGCCGAATCAAGACTCCCCGAAATTTCAAACTCCATGATATTACTTTGCCAAATAAAATTTTCGGCGGTATCGTCAGTTATTTTTTCAAACTGGATCTGCGCCAGCAGTTTCCCGACAGCCAATGTGGAAGCGGATGAAATCTTCCAAAAGACTTTAATCTCATCCCCCTGAACTTCCGTTTTCGGCTGAATGATATCCGATTTTCCTTCGCTGTTCTTCGTTTTAATGGTGCAGCTGCATTGCATCAAGTCTACATCCCCGCAGTAGCGCCCCATTGTAAAGCATACCGTTTCACAATTTGAACTGCCCTGATAAGCCAGCAGTTTTTTAAAATCGCCCACATTGACACTGTATCCGGCAACAGTAAATTCCCTCATTTTATTCTTCCTCTTCCTTTCAAATTTCGGAACTTCCCTATTTAATAGAAGAAGAGGGCTGTTTCTTTCCCTGTCGAGGGAAAAACCATTTCAGAAAGAATTGACTTATGAAAAAACAACGGATTTACAAAGCTATTTTTATTATTTTTACAATCGGCGTCGCGCTGGCTATTTATCATAATTCCATGTTTGAAATACGTCAGTCGGATATTCAAAGCGGAGCCGTGCTGAAAGTTTTTAACAGGCTTTTTGCGCGGGCAGGAATACCGCTGACCCTTACGCAGTATCTTGTGAGGAAGTCAGCGCATTTTATGGAATATTTGATTTTCGGAACAGTCATGACCATAACATTAAATATATCGTCTAAAAGGCTGCATCAGAATTTATTTTTTGAACTGTTTTTTCTGCTTGCCGTTCCTGTGCTTGACGAATATATCCAGATATTCTACAGTGGGAGGAACAGCAGCGTGACTGATATTATCATTGATTTTGCGGGCGGCCTGGCGGGGATGGGATTATGCCGTTTGCTGATCCGTTTGATTAATCGCGTCAGGCACGGAAAAACAAGCAGCTGAAAGGATTCTGCGGGCTGAATCTAAAATAATGACATAAGATTGCCCCCAACCGCAGCTTGCCTTGCGATTGGGGGCTTCCCTTTATTTAATCTGTGATTTAAATGGCGTGGTGCTTGTCAAAAAACGTGACTTTGGAGCAATATTGAATGCTCTGCTGGGGTTCCAGCTCTTTGAGCGCATTTTGCTCAACCGCGTTTGTGCGTCCGTCCAGCAGGGAATTCATCGGCTCAAGGCCCATAACATATTCTCCCTTGCCGAACATTTTCCACTGACAAAAATGATCCAGTTTGTCCGCGTCAAATTTGACCTGAACGCCAATATCCAGCTTGGGCTGATAAAGCGAGTAGGCCGCGAAGCCGTTTTCATCCTTTTTCAGGGTGTGGTAATAACACATTTCTTCAAAGGAATCCTGCGGTGACTCGATTTTCCGCCAGGAATCAACATACTGAGCCGCATGGTCATTGCGCGGTTTAACCTGTTCCGAGTCAAGTGAAAGCTCCGTATTCTCATCGAGCAAAGGATAGCCGAAATTGAAATGGTACAGCAGCGTGAACGGAATTTTCCGAAAACCGTGGTTGGTAACCGTGTCTTCCAGAAGAATTTCATTTTTTCCATAGGGAATCGTGATTTTACGGCTAAGGGAAAGATTTTCTCCGAACAGTACCGCTTCCCTCATTTTCCCGGACAAAACAGCCGCCGGAACATTGTCAATCAGCTCATAAGACCATTGGAACTGCTCTGCAGGCGTGTTGGAAATTCTGCCGTGCAGCCCGTACTCTTTCCCGCGATACACATCCGGTGAACCAATGTTTTGCAGCCCGCAGGTGGTGAGGAAGCCCACAAAAAAGTTACGCAGGAACTTGTCACCGCTGTCGTTGAAATACTGGGGCGCGGAAATTCCGCCGGGGCCAAGATAATTGACGGTGTGGCCTTTAAAACGAATCTGGTAAAAATCCATGCACCGGTCCGGCAGAACGGTGATTTCCAGTCCCGCGCCGTTGCTGATTTCCGCCGCCCGCACACCCTCCTGCCGGCCGCCGCTCAAGCGGCTTTCCCGCACGGAAATAAGCTGAGAAAGATCGCCGATGTATTCCAACTGCTTTTTAAAATCCATATGATTTCCTTCTTTCCGTTACGCCCGGCCAACGCTTCCGAAGATTCTCATTTTTTCCAAAGTCGCCTGTTTAACAGCCTCCGTAATGCCCTGCATTAAGTCGGTCATGCCGGCGCCTTCCCTGTACTGGTCATGAGCCGCTTTCGCCGCCGCGCAGTTGATGTCTGTAAAAATATTCACTTTGGAAACGCCGCAGGCAATCGATTTTTTAAAGTCCTGTTCCGTCAGTCCGGAACCGCCATGCAGAACAATCGGAGCGGATACCATGGAAGAAATGGTGCTCAGCCGTTCAAAGTCAAGCTTCGGGGTACTCTTATAGGCGCCATGAGCCGTACCAATGGCTACGGCCAGCGCATCCACTCCGGTGGCGCTGTAAAAATCCAGCGCTTCCTGCGGTTCCGTGTAAATGCTGCTGTCGCTGTGGGTGCTTGTGCCCTCCGCATTGCCCTCGTTTGCCCCAACGTGGCCTAACTCCCCTTCCACGGTTATGCCTCTTGCGTGAGCGGCCTTCACCATGGCGGCTACCGCCGCACAGTTATCCGCAAAATTAAGTGTGGAACAGTCATACATAATGGATGTAAAACCCAAATCCATCGCGCGCTGAATCGCTTCCTCCGTCAGGCCATGGTCAAAGTGAACAACGACCGGCACGGCCGCTTTTTTTGCCAGAGGAATCAGCAGGGACGCAAGGTCCTCCAGACCGGCATAGGGCAAAAGGACTTCCGCCGTGCCGATGATGACGGGGGAACGGCTTTCTTCGGCGGCCGCGAGCACGCCCTTCGCCATTTCAAGGTTCACGGTGTTGAACAGTCCGACCCCGTATTTCTTTTGCTTTGCGTCCTGTAAGACTTCTTTCAAAGTTACAAGCATGATTATGCCTCCACGGTTGGAATTCTCTTAATATTCGGGTCGGTGAAAATGTCGTATTCGTCATAGCTCTTTGTGCTGAACTCGGAAACTACCGCGCCTTCGGCCCCGGCCTGGAACCAGTGCTTCGTATTCGGGAAAATCGTATACTGCTCCCCGGCGTGCAGCTCCACTTCATGGGAAACGGTGTAATACTGGCGTGAACCTTCCGGCGGAAGGCCTTTCGGGCTGGCGGTGGGTTCGCCGCTTACATAAAGATAAACGGTGCCGTAACGGCAGCGGAAGGTCTCTTCTTTTCCAATGTAGTCGCCGAACGGGGCGTGAATATGCTCCGGGCAGGTCTGGTGCGGGAACAGAATCATTTCCTTGGCGCAGACACGCTCGGTATTGATGTAGGTGACAAGCTGCAGACCGGTGTTCTCAATATCATTCAGGCCAAAGTCAGCCACTTCAATATTGTTTTTCTCCTCGTCTGTCAGTACAATATGAGCCTTGTCGTACAGTTTCAGCGCTTTTGCCCGAACCTCGTCAATCAGTTGTTTTTTCATGCTTTTCAATCGTCCTTTCAAATATTATAATAATGGGTGTTCTTCCATAAACCGAAGGGTCTCCGCAATGGATTTAATACCGGTGGAAGCACCGATTTCCATGATGCAGTGCGTGCCGACCGCGTTGGCAAACCGGCCGCTCTGCCTGTAATCCCAGCCCTGAGAAAGGCCGCACAGGAACCCCGCGCAAAAAGAGTCCCCCGCGCCGGTGGTGTCCACAGGCTTAATCTGGCTGTAAGTCGGCAGTACGTAACGGCTGCCGCCCTGCTCGCAAAGGTACGCCCCGTCTTTTCCCATTTTGATGATAACGTTTTTAGCGCCCAACGCAAAGAAAACGTCCGCTATTTTGCTCACTTCCGTTTCGCCGGAAAGCTTCACAGCCTCCTCGTAGCTTGGCATAAACAGGTCCAGGTGCGCAACAGCCTCTTTGATTTTTGGCAGCCATACATCGTCCAGATCAAAGGCGGTGTCCATCACGGTGTATTTGCCCGCCTCCTGCGCACGCTGTAAAAATTCGGCGCAGGGCCTGCCGTCAAACGCGGTGAGAATCATTGCGCCGGCGACAAATACTATGTCGCTTTCGGCAAAACACGGCTCGGAAATATCCTCCAGCGTAAAGGCGGAGGTGGAACCGGGGTTGTACAGCATGCTGCGCTCTCCATTGGAGCTGATGCACACCACGGAAGCGGTCGTGCTGACACAGGGGTCCTGAACCACCCCGCGAACATCCACGCCGGCGGATTTTGCCGTTTCCAGAACAAATCCGCCAAAGTTGTCCGCCCCCACCTTGCAGCTAAGCATGGTCGGCACCCCGAGTTTGACCAGGTCAATCGCGGCGTTCGAAGCACAGCCTCCCACATGAGTCGTCACACTGTCCACACTGCGCATGGTTCCCGGGGCGGGAACACTGTCCGCCGGGGAAACAATAATGTCGGTGGTTACGCTCCCGATACAAAGAATTTTTTTCATGTGTTCACATCTTTTCCGTAGTATTTTAGTGCTCCGCAACAAGTTTTAGGAAAAAAGTTCAGTTTCGATTATGAAAACATTTGATTTATGCTAAAATTATTATATAATATGTATATTAGTAAAGTCAATATACCAATTAAAATTTAATGAGGTGTTTTTTTTGCAGAAAAAGGCCGGGATGAATAACCAGAATTTAAAATACCGGAACCGGGGACTGCTTTTAAAGCTGATCTGTACGGAGGAGGAGCCGTCAAGAATCCAGCTTGCCCAATTGACCGGTCTGACCAAAATGACGGTAACAAATATTATCGCGGAACTCATGGAGAAGGGGTATGTGGCGGAAAGCACCGCCAACCGGAACGCCAGCGTCGGAAGGAACCCCATCACCCTGACCGTCGCGCCCGCCGCGCCAAAAATATTGGGAATCCACCTTTCGCGCGACGGCTGCTACGCCATGCTTTTTGACTTGAAGCTGCGTGTGCTGGCGCAGGTGACGGAGCTCTTCGATGTGGAGACGGAAGCTTCCGTGCTTGAAAAATTATTTCGGGCCGCGGATTTTATCTGTGCGCAGGAAAAGAATATTTTCGGATGCGGCGTGTCCGTTATTGGCCCGCTGGATGCGGAAAGCGGCACCGTCTTGAATCCGCCGAACTTTTTCGGAATTGAAAATCTGCCGCTGGCAAAGCTCCTTCAGGAGCGATATCATTTTAAGGTACGCATAAACAACGACATGAACTGCGCCGCACTGGCCGAAAAACTGTATGGTGCGGGGAAAAAGTATCACAACTTCCTTTATGTCGGAATTTCCAGCGGTATTGGCTCGGGTATTATCGCAGACGACCGGCTTTCCCAAAACAGCAGCGGCTTTGTGGGGGAACTGGGGCATATCAGTATCGACTACCATGGAGAAAAGTGCAGCTGCGGCCGGCAGGGCTGCCTGGAGTGTTACATCAGCAAGCCGGTTCTTCTGCAAAAGCTGCGCGACACCACCGGCTGGGACTGCACCTTTCAGGGGTTCTGCGAAAAGGCGGATGATGCGCGCGTGGATGCAGTTTTATCCGACATGATCGACAAATTAGCCTATGCCCTTGTCGATCAGGTCAACATGCTGAATCCGCAGGCAATCTTTATCGGTCATGAGGCCGCTTTTCTGCCGGACCGCTATATCGATTTGCTGAGAAGCGAAGTGAACCGCAAAAAGTTTTCACAGGATTATCTGCAGATTCGGGTGGAGAAAGCTCCTTTCGGGTTTTACGCTCCGTTGTACGGCAGCGCATGCATTGTGCTGGACCGCATTTTTGAAAGCGGAAAACTTGAAAAAGAGGGATAAACACGGCTGCCGCATCATTTCAGCGTTTTAAATACCGAAGGCTTTATCCGCTTCAATCTGGACTGTTTTCTGCTTTTTCATTCATGCACACAATAAATCATCTCTGTATATTATTCCTTTTTTCTGTTGATTATTTTTTGTTTCTTGATTATAGTAATGAGGCAAATATAAATTCGATTTACAAATAAGCAAATTTTTCTTATAATTATATAATAAAGCAATCAAGAAGGAGTTTTGAAAACATGCTGGTAATTGGTGTTGATATTGGCGGAACCAAATGCGCGGTCAGCCTTGGGGAAGTGTCACCGGACTGTGCAAATATCTTATATAAGTGCCCGGTCAGGGAAACAAAAAAATATACCCCGGCCGAAATGCTGGACGGGCTGGCCGAAGATATTTTTACCTGTAAGAAAACGCTGGCCGCCTCCGAGCGGATACAGGGAATCGGAATCAGCTGCGGAGGCCCTTTGGACAGCAAAGCGGGCGTGATTCTTTCCCCGCCGAACCTTCCGGGATGGGACCGTATCGCCATAACGGACTATTTCCGTGAAAAAACCGGGTTCCCGTGCTGGCTCTGCAACGACGCCAATGCCTGCGCCCTCGCGGAATGGAAGCTGGGCGCCGGAAAAGGCTGTTCCAGCCTGATTTTTATGACCTTTGGCACCGGTCTTGGGGCAGGCATTATTTTAAATAACCGCCTGTACTCCGGCGCCTGTGACATGGCGGGGGAAATCGGGCATATCCGGCTTTCCGACTTCGGCCCGACCGGTTACGGCAAGATGGGCTCCTTTGAGGGCTTCTGCAGCGGCGGCGGAATTGCGCAGCTGGCAAAGTCAGTTATTCGGGAAGAGCTTCAGATGGGGCGAAAAACGGAGCTTTGCAAAACTCCGGAAGAGTTGGAAGCCATCACGGCGGCCAAAGTGGGGATCGCAGCAAAAAGCGGAGATCCGCTGGCGTGCCGGATTCTCAAACTGGTGGGGCTGCAGCTTGGAAGGGGCCTGTCCGTTTTAATGGATTTGTTGAATCCGGAGTGCATAGTCATCGGAAGTATCTTCGTCAGAAGCTACGACCAGATATGGCCCTGCGCGGCACAGGTGATCGAACAGGAAACCCTCCCGATGGTGCGAAGCGCGTGCAGGATTTTACCAAGCCGGCTTTCGGAATCGGTCGGGGATATTGCGGGCCTGATTGTCGCGGATTATAATATTAGATTGGAGCATGAAATATGAAAGAACGTACCACACAGCTTTGGAAGCAATTTTTTAATCTGCATCAGGATTTATGCCCGGCAGAATCCAGCATATTGAGTGTTTACGAAACGCTGCTCAACGTGTACCGGAACAAAGGCAAGGTTTTAATCTGCGGAAACGGCGGCAGCTGCGCCGACGGCGACCACATTGTGGGGGAACTTATGAAAGGATTCCTGTTAAAAAGGCCTTTGGACCGGGAGACGCAGGATACCTTTAGACAGCTTTACGGCGCACAGGGCGCGGTCCTTGCGGAAAAGCTGCAGTGCGGACTGCCGGCAATCTCACTGAACGCGCATGCCGCCCTGATGTCCGCCTTCAGCAACGATGTGGACCCGGAACTGGTTTACGCGCAGCAGGTAATGGGTTATGCCGCCCCGGGGGATGCAGTGATTGGAATCAGCACCTCCGGCAACGCGGCCAATGTCGCATACGCCCTGATGGCGGCGAAAGCGGCCGGTGCGGTGCCGATTGCGCTGAGCGGGCGCGACGGCGGCAGGCTGGCAAAAATTGCGGACTGCAGCGTGATTGCTCCGGAACAGGAAACATACCGTATTCAGGAGTATCATTTGGCTATTTACCATTTAATCTGCGCCTGTGTTGAATCAGAACTGTTTTCGTGCTGACGGAAGCTTTTTTGCGCGGCAGAAGGAGGAAGGTATGATAAAAGTTATTATCGCAGACGATGAAGAAAATGTTTGCCAGCTTATTCGCGGTTTAATCGACTGGAAGTCACTGGACATGGAAATCGTGGGAATTGCGCACAATGGCGTGGAGGCGCTGGATTTGATCAAGGCCCTCTCCCCCGACCTGATGATTACGGATATCCGTATGCCGGGTTACGACGGGCTGGAAATGATCCGCCGTGCCAAGAATATAAATCAGGACCTGGATTTTATCATCATCAGCGGATACCGTCATTTTGAGTACGCGCAAAACGCTATCAAATACGGCGTGGGCGACTACCTTTTAAAGCCTATCAAAAAAGAGGATTTTTTAACCGCGCTCAATAAGATGCGGACAAGATACCTGCAGCGCACGGAGCAGCTGAGCAAGGAAGAACATTTAAAAAATCAGATGAAAAGCGACGCCGACAGGCTGCGCACAAATCTGTTTACAGACCGGCTGTTAAAAAAGGGCGCGAATACGGAAGACCTCTCACTTGAAGTTATCAATCAAAATTATCATTACTCTTTTCACACCGGCCTTTTCCAGGTGTGCGCGGTGAAAATTGACAGCGGATACGAAGATCAGTACAACAGCGCCATCACCATATTGGACGAAAAGGTAATCCAGATTTTAAACCGCCTTTTGAAAGGATCCTGCTTTGACATGGGGATCTATCTGGATGACAGCGTTACGTATTGTGTGCTGAATTATGATGCGGAGGATAAAAAAACAATACGCAGGCAAATGAAAGCGGTGCTGGATGAATTAATGGTGCAGAAAGCAGCCTTTGGGCAGCTTGAATTTACAATCGGCGCGGGTATGGTTGTGGAAGATATCCAGCATTTAAAAGACGCTTTCCGCGCGGCGCGGTTTGCAATCGGGCAGCGGCTTCTTGTCGGCACGGACAGGCTGATTGAAGGTGAAACCCCGCACACGGCTTCCCAAAGGGAAAGCACGCTGCTTGCCGAATTAAACAGGACGATGGGCGCGGCTTTGGAAGTGCTTGACAAGAATGCCGTGCTGAACTGTATCGACGGTTTAAAAGAGCAGATTAAGGCGGATAACGATTTGAGCGGGCAGGAAATTTTTTCTCTTTCCAAGCATGTCTGCGATATGTATTTAACACATCTGCGCAACAATCAAATACAAATACAGTACGGCGGCGAGTTTTACGAAAAATTCTGCATTCATGCCGGCCGGTGCAGTTCCATCGATCAGCTTTTCCAGTATCTTTCCGTAATGGTGGGCGAATCCCTTGATGTGATTATAGAAGATAAAAAGCAGGCGGACACCAAACCGATTCGCCTTGCAAAGCAATATATTCAGCAGAATTATATGAAACCGATCAGTCTGGAGGAGGTCAGCGGCTTCGTCGGATTTAACGCGACCTACTTCAGCACCCTGTTTAAAAAAGAAAGCGGCAGCAACTTTGTTGATTATCTTACGGAAATTCGCATGAATAAAGCAAAGGATCTTTTAAGGGAGACCAATTTAAATATTGCCGTTATCTGCGAACAGGTGGGCTACAATGATTTGAAGCATTTCACCAAAAGCTTTACGAAAAACACGGGGATAAAGCCGAACGAGTATCGTAAATTGTACTCTTAAGCCGGGGCTGATAAAATGAAGAATAAAAACACGCGGTACCTTTCCTATCGTATTGCCATACTGAATATTGTTGTATTTTCATTCGTGCTTGTTTCCCTGATCATCTTCACGGTTATTGTGATTCAGGAAAAGCGATATCTGCCCTGGGCTTTGGGCGGGTATGTATTCCTGGGCGCGACCGCTTACGTTTACTACAGGTGGATTTACCGGCCCTATCAGGAAAGCTCCAAAGACCTGCATCTGTTTATAACCGGCTATACCATTCATGGCCTTTTCAGCCAGCGCGTACCCTTAAGCCCGGAAATTGAAGAGGTAATCAAAAAAGTTCAGGAAATTATGAATACG
The DNA here is from genome assembly GCA_023391275.1 of Bacillota bacterium. Lineage (GTDB taxonomy): Bacteria > Bacillota > Clostridia > Oscillospirales > Acutalibacteraceae > Caproiciproducens. The sequence continues at coordinate 28,822 of JAEWBE010000091.1, forward strand.
GACGAGTTAATCAGCGCCACCAAAAAGCAGGCGCAGTATCTCGCCCTGCAAAATCAAATTAACCCGCACTTCCTTTACAATACGCTGGAAGGCATCCGCGGTGAAACGCTGAACGCGGGCTTGGATAATGTAGCCAAAATGACGGAAGCATTGGCTACATTTTTTCGTTATACCATTTCAAACGTTGAAAATTTAGTCACGCTGGAAGATGAACTGACGAATGTGAACAATTATTACATCATTCAGCGGTATCGCTTCGGGGAAAGACTGAACCTTATGGTGGACTACGACCCGGAGGATGAACTGGAAATTCTGTCGTACAGGCTCCCCAAACTGACCCTTCAGCCCATTGTTGAAAACTCGATTTATCACGGAATCGAGAAAAAGATGGGCAAGGGAACCCTTCGTATCAAAGTTGAAACAACAGCCACCCGCTTAATCATTACCATATCCGACAATGGAATCGGAATGCCGGAGGAGCGGCTGCAGGAGATTAACGATAAGCTTCACAATACCACTTTGGACTATATCAAATCAGACAGCGAGGCTCATGGCGGCATCGCTATCGTCAACGTTCACAACAGAATCAAACTTTTATTTGGCGAAGAGTACGGCATCTGTATTTACAGCACGCTGGATGTCGGAACAGATGTGGAGATCACCCTTCCCCTGATTAAAAAGGATATCAAAGAACAACATGAAAAATGAAATTTTGAGAATGGAACGAATCACCACCATGCAGGATGAGGTGACTCTGCTTGATAATTTCAGCCTGCATATTTTTCAATGTGAAATAATGGGACTGGTCTGCCAGAACGCAATTGGGGAAGAGTCTTTAATTGAGCTGATCAGCCAGAATTTACCGATTCATTACGGGCGTGTCTATTTTAACGAAGTTCTTGTAAACAATTATCAGCACAGTCCCTTAACGCTGAACAAGGTGGCGATCATCGGGCGAAAAAACAGGCTCGTTGAGGACTTGACGGTATCGGATAATGTTTTCGTCCTGCGCGGAGGATTCAAAAAATATATCATTAAGCCCCGCGTATTAAATGAACAGCTGAAGCGGTTTACAAAAGAGGCCGGAATTGATATTGACGGCAATGAGCTGGTTTCACATTTAAGTTCTTACAACAAGTACGCGGTGGAGCTTCTTCGCGCGGTAATCATGGGCGCCAAACTGATTGTAATCAGGGACATCAGCAACTCCGTCAGTGCGGCGGATCTCGTAAAATTCCATAATCTGTTAAGATATTACTGTCAAAAAGGATTTTCTTTTTTATACATCTGCAATCATCATCAGGAAGCATTCAAAATCTGTACCAGGCTGTCGCTTATGCGCGACGGAAAAATCGTAAAAATACTGGATCAGAGTGAATTTCAAAATGAGCGGATCGTGCCGTATTATATTAAAGAATTTTCCGATTATTCCAGAGTTACGGTAAATCAAAACGCCAAAAAAGGAATTTTGACATTTCAGGATATTCATACCTCCAATTTAAACCACATGACATTCTCAGTGGCAAAGGGGGAGTGCACCATCCTGCTTGACATGAGCGATACGGTATTATCGGATATTATGAAATTAATGAACGGCCAGCTTCGGCAGGATTCCGGGACCATATACCTGGACAATGCCGTTTACACGCCGGAGCAGGCAAAGCGCGCAATGGCAAACGGCGTTGCGTTTATCGAAGAGAACCCGGTTCAGACCATGCTTTTTTATGAAATGAGCTATGTTAGCAATTTATGCTTTCTGGTAGATGAAAAGCAGAATCCCATTCGCCTGGACAAGCGAATCATTAACAGCATCATTCACGAATACGAGCCGATTCTCGGAAAAGATATCTATGAATCCAATATTACCAACTTAAAATTACAGTCCCTTTATGATTTGGTTTATTACCGGATTCATTTATGCAGCCCGAAAATCGTTTTTTGCGTGCAGCCGTTTGCCGGCGCGGATATGTATCTAAGGCGGCATCTGATTGAGCTGATTAACCAATTGAAAGAAAAAGGAATCACTGTAATTCTTCTTGCCGTTAATCTGGCAGATGCGCTTGTGGTCGCGGACAAACTGATCCTTTTCGAAAACGGGCAGTTCCGCAGCGAGTATTCCAGTTCGGAATTCCACATTTTCCGCTCCGAAGGCATAACAATTTAATATTGCTCAAAAAAATCGCACATAATATAATGTCACTATTTGTTGTTTATATACAACAAACACAAAAACAACAAAAAAAATACCCCCTAATTCAAAATTTGTCCCCCTTATCGAAATGAAATGGGAATGCTATACTTAGTTTGCTGAAAATGAGTACCAAACAAGTAAGGACAGGTGAGTTTTATGGGGGAATATATCGTCGAATTAAACCACGTAAATAAGAGTTTCCCCGGAGTAAAGGCATTGGACGATGTTTCGTTTAATCTAAAATCCGGAGAGGTTTTAGCGCTGTTGGGAGAAAACGGCGCCGGAAAATCAACTCTTATGAAGGTTTTAAGTGGCGTTTATACAAGGGACGACGGAGAAATAAAAATCTTTGACGAAGTGGTCGGGGATTTAACGCCAAAAAAGGCGCAGGAGCTCGGCGTGGCAATCATCCACCAGGAATTGAATATGTGCGCACACCTTTCAGTAGCGGAAAACATTTTTCTGGGGCGCGAAAAAATACATTCCGGGGTTCTTGCCAACAGGCAGATGAATGAGGAAGCACAGGCGATTCTGGACCGGCTGAATATTAAAATTGATCCGACCGCGCTTGTTGGCGACCTGGCCGTTTCCAAGCAGCAAATGGTTGAGATTGCAAAAGCGCTTTCCACAAACGCAAAAGTACTGATTATGGATGAACCTACTTCCGCACTGACTTCAAACGAAATTGACGACCTGTTTGTAATCATACGCAAACTGAAATCGGAAGGCTGCGGAATTGTTTATATCTCCCACCGGCTGGAAGAACTGCAAAATATCGTTGACCGCGTTACCATCATGCGCGACGGTAAATACATTACCTCGATGAATTTCGCGGACACAACCATGTCGGAGATTATCTCCAACATGGTCGGCCGCGAGATAAAAGAAAAGTTTCCCCGTATTAATTGCAAGCGCGGGAAAAAAATATTTGAGGTTAAGAACCTGAATGCGGGCAGAATGGTCCGGGATATTAATTTTGACCTGTACGAAGGGGAAATCGTCGGCATCGCCGGCCTGATGGGCGCCGGGCGGACGGAAACCACCAGGGCCATCTTTGGCGCAGACCCCAAGGAATCGGGCGAAATTTATCTGGACGGCAAAAAAATAACGATCAACAGGCCAATTGATGCAATTCACGCAGGAATTGTACTTGCCCCGGAGGATCGAAAAAAAGACGGATTAGCGATTAAGCTCAGCGTCCGTGAAAACATCGCGCTGCCCAATCTGGACTTGCTTTGCAATCAGATTGGCGTTGTGGATAAGAAGAAAGAAAAAATCATGACGGACAAAGCGGTCGGCAGTTTAACAATTAAACTGGCGAATGCGGAAGTAGACGCCGGCACTCTTTCAGGCGGCAACCAGCAAAAGGTGGTCGTTGCCAAATGGCTGGCCAGAAATTCCCGTGTGGTTATATTTGACGAGCCTACAAGGGGAATTGACGTAGCCGCCAAGGTGGAAATCTACAACCTGATGAATGACTTGAAAAGTCACGGAATCGGCGTGCTTTTTGTTTCTTCCGAAATGCCGGAGGTTATGGGGATCAGCGACAGAATTTTAGTAATGTGCGACGGAAAAATTACCGGCGAGCTGGCGACCGAAGAAGCAACTCAGGATCAGATTCTGGAGTACGCAACAAGATTCGAGTCCAAGTTCGAGCAAAAATCCGCTGTTTAATCAATAACAAATTATAGTCGGGAGAGTTTAAAATGGAAAACAGAGAAAAACAAAGCCCGTGGAAAAAGCTGTTGGCCGTCCGGGGCATGGGCCAGGTTCTTACCGTTGGTGCGGGACTTATTGTATTATGCATTGTATTCGGCTTTTTAAGTCCCTCCTTTTATTCCGCCAGGAATGTCGGAAATCTGCTTCGGCAGATCGCGCCGATTCTGATTATTGGTATCGGCCAGTCTTATGTGCTGATTACCGGAAATATTGACCTTTCAATCGGTTCCGTCGTGGGCATGAGCTGCATGATCTCCGCAACGCTGATGACAAAAGGCGTAAACCCCTGGGTGGCAATGCTGCTTACCATATTAATCTGCGTAGGGGTAGGCGTTGTCAACGGCACCTTGGTTGCAAAATGCAAACTTCCGCCTTTCATTGCCACATTGGGTACCATGACGGTAGCCAGAGGAATCGCTCAAATCGTAAACAACAACTATAATACGGATGCAATCGGCGACGCGGCACAGGGCTACCGTAACTTGTTTTACTACGGCAGCACATTCGGGCTTTACAATACCATCTGGATTGCCGTTATATTATTTCTGGCATTCAACTTTTTACTGAGCAAAACCCGCACCGGGCGCCATATTTACGCGGTCGGCAGCAACATCGAAGCTTCCAAGCTGTCCGGTGTTAACACAAACAGCGCCACAATCAACGTATACATCGTCAGCGCATTCTGCGCCGGTGTGGTTGGCCTGATTACAAGCGCAACCGCCGGAATGGGCACAATGGACGCGGGCAATATGTATGAGATGTATGCGGTCGCGGCTTCCGTTATCGGCGGCGTTTCAACTCTCGGCGGTCAGGGGCTCCTGATTGGCACCGTGATCGGGGCCGCAATTTGGGGCGTTCTTCAAAATGGACTCCAGTTTGCCGGTGCACCGGTTGCAATGCGTAACATCGTAATCGGAACCATCGTGGTAATCTCCGTTCTGCTTGATGTAATTGTCCGCACCGGAAAACCGAGAAAAAAAGCAAACAACAACGGCAAATTAGTTCGCGTACAAAAATGAAGTTAAAGCAATTGCTTTAATGTATAAAAAAATTAGGGAGGTATCTCGTATGAAAAGAAAATTACTCGCAGCTTTATTATGTGCAGCAATGGTCGCCACTTCGGCAGTCGGCTGCAGTCAGGGAGCCGGCACGGCATCCACCGCAAGTGCGGGAGGCGCGGCAAGCGCAGCAGGAACAGCATCCGCCGCAAGTACGGCGGCAGCAGGCAAAACTTACAAAATTATTTTGATCACCATGGACAGCACCGATCAGCACTGGGTATCAGTGGACAAAGGCGCTAAAAAAGCAGTTGCTGAAATCGGCAACATCGATTACAAATGGATGGCCCCGGATAAGAAAGACGATGCACAGCAGATCGAGCGTATCAACAACGCTATCGCTGACGGCGCGGATGCAATCATGATCGCTGCAAACGGCCCGGATGCGATCACCGCATCGCTGGATGATGCAAAATCCAAAGGCATTAAGATCATTTATGTAGACTCCCCGGCAAACACCGCAGCGGCAGCCACTTTCGCAACAGACAATCAGGCCGCAGGTAAAACAGCCGGTGAGCAAATGCTGAAAGCTCTGGACACAGCCGGCAAGAAGAGCGGCAAAATCGGTATTGTTAACATTAACTCCGCTACCGCTTCTACCGTAGCACGTGAAAAAGGCTTCCGCGCTGCATTCGAAGGCAAAGGCTATGAACTCCTTCCGACACAGTACGGCGAAGGCGATGCCGCGAAGTCCCAGGATATTGCCGATAACTACATCACAGAAGGCGCTGTAGGCATATTCGGAGCAAACGAAGGCGCAACCGTTGGTGTTGGCAACGCAATTAAAGGCTCCGGCAAAAAAGACCTGATTGGCGTTGGCTTTGATAAATCCGATGCGATTCTTTCCCTGATTAAAGACGGTTCCCTGCTTTGCGCAATGGCTCAAAACCCGGACGTAATGGGATATGAAGGCATGAAAGCCGCCGTTCAGGCAATTAAAGGCGAAACCATTGCAAAAACCTCTGTTGATACCGGTGTTTCCGTTCTCACCAAAGATTCTATAAAATAAGCGAAACGCAAATATAACTTCAGGGGCCGCTGTATAAACAGCGGCCCCTACTTTATTTAATCCCGGTCGTCGTACTCATCTAAAAAGCTGTGCTGCGCTGTTCCTTTTCGGTAACCGATGATGGTTTCCAGATTCACATTGTGAATGCTTCTGAAAATATTTTTATCAATATTGGGATTGGTCTGCCGGAATTTTTTAATCAGCGCTTTCATTTCCTGGCGTTTGGAACCGCCGCCGTTGTCCCCCAGCACGCAGTTTTCCGTAAACCGGCACGCGCACTGAATAAATTCCAGGCTATTATAGCGTTTCCATGCAATAATATCGGCTTCCTTTACCATGTACATCGGGCGTATCAGTTCCATTCCCTCATAATTCGTGCTGCGAAGCTTCGGCATCATTGTTTTGATTTCCGCACCGTAAAGCATGCTCATTAAAATCGTTTCAATCACATCGTCAAAATGGTGCCCCAGCGCAATTTTGTTGCAGCCCAAATCCTGCGCCTGCTTGTACAGGTGCCCCCGGCGCATTTTCGCACACAGGTAACAGGGGGACTGGTCGACTCCGGCGACAATGTCGAAAATCCGTGTTTCAAAAAGCTTAATCGGAATCTGCAGGCATTTGGCGTTGTCAAGAATGCGCTGCCGGTTGATCTGGTTATACCCCGGGTCCATAACCAGATACTCCGCCTCAAACGGAAATTCACTGTACTTCTGAAGGTGCTGCATGCATTTCGCCATCAGCATGGAGTCTTTTCCGCCTGAAATACAGACCGCAATTTTATCGCCCTCCTGAATCAGGCGGTAATCCTTAATAGCCGCGATAAACGGAATCCATATTTCCTTCCGGTATTTTTTAATAATACTTTTTTCTGCCTGCTCAAATTTTTCCATACGGTACCTCTATTTTACGAATTTGCGGTAACACGCGTCAAAACAGTTTAAAAACACACCGATCTCCTCCTGTGAAGTCAGGTGGCTCATGCTGATGCGCAGCGTGGACAGCGCCGCCTTTCTGTTTTTCGTCAGCGCGTAAACCGGCCGGGAAACGGTGTTCGGCGCACAGCAGGCCGATTTTGTGGAAAGGTAAATGTCATGCGCCGCCAGTTCGGACTCAAACGCCTCCGACTTTGCCCCCGAAATGCTAATATTCAGAATAAACGGAACTGAGTTTTCCGTGCTGTTAGCACGCACCTTGGGGTAGCGCCTGAACGCCTCCCTCAATTCCTGATTTAATTTTTCCACATAACCGTATCGTTCCCCCATGCTCTCCGCCGCAAGGGAAAGCGCCTTTGCAGTCGAAGCGATCAGGCCAAGGGCGGGCGTTCCGCTGCGGAACGGGGTTGTGCTGATGCCCCCGTGGATCAGCGGTTCCAGCAAAACGCCTTCTTTTTTAATCAGAACGCCGCAGCCGTTCAGTCCGTAAAATTTATGGGGCGCGAACGTGACAAGATGGACCCCGTCAAGCTGCAGCGGGATTTTGCCTGCCGCCTGCGTTGCGTCCACG
>JAEWBE010000126.1 GCA_023391275.1 Bacillota bacterium
CGTCATTATATCAGAACGGTGATGCTCTTTGCTTAAGCTTTTAATCTCACGCGCGTAGCGCGCGGGTTTTCGTTTCCCAAACGGCAAGACGTTTGGAAAACCTGCTAAAGCAGACAAAAAGAGCGCCCGTTTAAATTTGGGCGCTCTTGAAATGCTCATTTCGTATTTTTATAAGTCAAATTGACGATTTCAGTCACACTTTCATACAATGTATCGGTGTATCAGTCCCCTGTGAAAGGAGGGCATGATAATGTGCTGCTTTAATTTATTTGGCTGCTGCTGCGGATGCCGGAGATTCCGGGATGATGATTGCGACTTCGATGATCGTCGTCGCTGCAGGTGCGACGATGATGATGATGATCGTGACAATGATCGCGATAGATGCCGTCGCCGCTGCCGCCGTCGCTGTGAACGCCGCTGCGAGCGCTGCTGTAGGTAATGTATTCAAAGGGCGGTCGAAAGGCCGCCCTGGGATATTCACTCCGGATGGTATCGGCCTTTCATGGGTTACCACCCCGTTTTGGGTATAAAAATGGACGACCTAAAGGTCGTCTCAAAATATTGTTTATCCTGATTTGTCAATCACAACATGTTGAAAACTCAGTTGAAACTGTTTAAAACTATCTGGATTTTACTAATTGGATAAAAATTAATGTCTACCGCTGGGTGCTGGCTAATTGTGTGCTATAATGATAGAAAGGGGATTAGATAAATATGGTTAATGATAAAACATTAGGTAGACATTGCAGCTTCCTAAATAAATATGTTCCAATACGTATTAAATACTTCCCAAATGGCCCCGCCATAAGATCTTGCGATAGCTCCTCGTGCGGTAATGCGGATTGTAATTTATGCGACAGTTTTGTTGGAGATAAATCTAAAGGGCAAGATTGTTTGGACTGATTGGAGACTCTTTGAAAGTTTATATTTAAGCCCGCATAGGTCCTCTGGCGCTCCCTGCCTTGTTAAACTCTTTTTTTAAGAGTATAATAAAATATCGTAAGGGGGCGAGAGCTATTTATAGTTTAAAATGCATATATGCTGGCGGCCATTGTCATGATTACGCACATATCACAAAAGTTGAATACCGTTCAAATACCGGCCTGATTTCAGTATCCGGGGATGATATTTTAACGAAAGACTATCCGCTTAATTCCGATTTACACCTGGTTTCAATACTCAGGAGTTACAACGTGCCGCATATCTGCTTAAAATCCATTGAAGCTACAAAAGAAAAAGATTAAGCAAAAGGCGTAAAGACGTTCTCAAACGTAAATCAGGGAGAGCATAAAAGGACAGCCGGTCTACGCGGTTGTCCTTTTTCCTATTTTCCATGCCTTTGGCTATCACGCCTCGTCTCCGATGGATTCGACGCCCGTAACAATCAGGCGACGCTTTTCAGAAAGGAAAGAATGTCAATGGATCCTCTTGTACGCGATTTACACAAGGTATCGTATGGATACACTTTGCATCGTACTAAGCGTAGCATATTGACAACGAACATATCGAACATTTTCAAAGTTTTTTCAAAATCCTTTGTGCCCGCATTCGAACTGAATCTTCTGTGTAATCCCTTCCGGAATTCTCGGTCAGCTCCGCCGCGACGTCCCTCCATGACTTCCCGTCTATGTCGTACCCGCGGAGAATCACACGGTCGGTTGCGCTCGGCACCGTTTGGAGAAAGCCCTCTGCCATGTTCCTGCGGCGGTACAAATCAACCAGCATATCCCCATACCGCTTGACAAGGCGCTGCAGCTCCTTTTGGACTTCCGCGCCCCGCACGTTCCCGCATATAGGAATCGTCCGGTTCTGGTACGGTTCATGCGTCGGGGAAGCCATAACACTATCCTGCGCCAAGTGCGTCGGTTTTGCGGTAAGACGGCTCATATCAGCCAGGATCTGGATAATTTCAGCCCGTAATCCTTCGCATTGCTTTAAAATATCAGACTGCCTCATTTTTCACGCTCCTGCCCGCCAATGGGCGGATAATTTATGTTGTTTTTGCGTATGCTATTTATGGAATTTCCTTTGATTTATTTCTCCCGGACCGCCCAATTAGGGCGGCTTTTTTATGTCTTCATAGTTCATTAATTGCTTTCCATAAACCCAGATTGACAAGCCGCACAAACGAGGCATACAATAGAGCAGCCATGAGGGGGGTGAAAATTTTGAGTTTAAGAAAGCGTGAGGATTTCGACTGCAGTTGGGACCGCGACCACGATGACGACTGCAACTGGGACCACGATCACGACTGCAACTGGGACCACGACCATGATGGCTGCCCGTCGCGTGAACAAAGACACGTCCATGAAGTTCAAGGCAGTGTTGAAATTGCTGAACGGCAAGAAGATCCGCATAACCACAGATTTGCTACTGTTTCCGGACAGGCAATTCCAATTGGGAATGGCGACCATGTTCATCTTGTAAGGTTCAGAACGGATTTTTATGAAGACCATTTTCATGAGTTCAAAGGAAAAACTGGCGGAATGATCCCGGTTGGGGATCGTCATGTCCATTTCCTAGAGTCCGTAACGACTGTAGTTGATGGTCACCAGCATGAATTTAGAGTAGCAACTTTGATCGATGATCCGATCGGAGAATAATTTGATATCAACCAAGTAACTGTGTGGCTCTTGCTTTATGGCAGGGGCCTTCTTTTTTGCTTTCTTCTCCTTCCCCGCCAGCGTAGGTGGCTATCGTCCTCATCGGGTATACACTTTTGCGGGTATTCTTAAATAAATTCCGTTTGGTTTGCATACGCTATCCCAGAAAGGGGAATTCATTTATGAAAAATAGAAGCGGAAGGAATAATCCGCCTGATTTTGATAAAATTCAGCAAACTCTCGCCGCCGAATGGCTGGAACGGTCTAAAGACGAGAAACCCAATGAGCCGGCTCAAAGTGAAAGCGTAAAGGACAGCAATACAACACTATGATTTTCTATAGCTTCTGCTTTGCGGTAGGAGCCTTTTTTCACCCCTCCAACATCGGCAGCATTGCCGGCATAGTTCCATTTTCGTAGGCCGTGGCGATCTATCTGACTGGACGGAATACCAGCGGCAGCCAGTGCGGTGATTTATAGTTTGCCGCTTTCCTCACGATAGGAAGGTTCAGGCCCGCACCGTCAATCAGATAAATTAGCGGCTGCACTGGTTCCTGCTCGATCAGGTTTTCCGCTTTTAGTTCGTTCATGATATCAATGGCTTCGCGGTTCCAGCCGCTCCAGAAAAGAACCATTTCATTGACCGGGCTGTAAATTTCGAACTCGCCGCGATAGTTAAAATTCATTTCGTTGAACAGCCACTGCAACTCTGCATAGGACACGCTGTCGTTTTTACGGATATAGTCTAAAACGCGCTTTTTAATCTCCTGCTTATCCATACTTTTTTTCCCCTTTTCAGGTCTTGTTTTCTTCGATTATATTTCCCGCTTGCAATCATTCTTCGTGGGGGCAGTAAAACCTACACAAGTAACAAACCCGCGTGAAATCTGGATTTTCGAAATCTGTGCAGCCTAAAAATATCGCTTCTAAGAAAAGTGGCTTCGCGGGAACCTATGTTTTTGCCCTGCACAGGCTTGCACAAGTTTTTTAGGCATATGGATTATTGTTGCATATTAGGTACCATAATTCGGAAATTCTTGTTCCGTCTGCGGGCGTAGGCGATAACCAAGAAACATTGTAACCGGGCAGGTTGTTTGGTCGCTTCCATAAGGTCGTTTTCTTTTCACTGGGCCCTCGTTTTCCAACGAAGACTTAAAATTGGACATGTTCTCCACGTAGTAGCCG
>JAEWBE010000134.1 GCA_023391275.1 Bacillota bacterium
TGAGAAGTAAGTCGCCCGGTTGAAATGTATTTTCACAATAATCAATTTGAATTGAGGCTTCCACCCCAAGCGCGCGCGTAATAATGTTTTTTTGCGGATGTTTTTTTGCCTGCTGTTCCGTAATATCGCCATTATCGACCATCTCCTGAACCATGGAATGGTCGGTGGTAAGCTGCCGAATGCCCTGTGCGGTAATCAGATATGCCCGGCTGTCCCCCGCGTGGGCAATATGAGCGACGCCGCGTGAAACAACCGCGGCAACAACTGTTGTTCCCATCCCACTGAGTTCAACATCTGCGGAAGCCCTGTCATGTACGGCCAGATTCGCATTGAAAATGGCAGACGTTATTAAGTTTTTTACAGAATTGTCCGAAACACCTTCCCGGTAAGATAAAATAATCTGCTCGGAAATCTTATCAACAGCAATACTGCTCGCAATATTCCCGCCGTTTGCACCGCCCATTCCGTCACAGACAACGACCCATGCGGACTGATCCGGAAAAATACCGCTTTTGTAGGCATCCTGATTCGACTGCCTTACAAGGCCAACATCACTTTTACTGAACACTTTCAACATTGGCCACCTCCTCTTTGTACCTGCGTCTTAACTGGCCGCAGGAAGCGTTTATATCAGAGCCGAGCGTCCTACGAACCGTTACGGTAATTCCCTTGTTCGAAAGAATCCGGCTGAATTTTTGCAAACGGTCGACAGAACTTTTTTTAAAACCTGCACCGGTAACGTCGTTCACCGGAATCAGGTTCACATGACTGAGCGTACCCTTTAACCGCTCCCCAAGTTCCCGGGCACAATCGTCGCTGTCGTTCACGCCGCTGATCATGGCATACTCAAAGGAAATGCGGCGCCCAGTCAGTTCACAATAATAGCGGCAGGCTTTCAGCAATTCGTCAATTCCCCATCTATGGTTTACCGGCATGGTACGCGAACGAATTTCGTCGTTCGGGGCATGCAGAGATATAGATAAAGTTAGCTGCAGCTTCTTTTCCGCAAGATCATATATTTTGTCTACAATCCCACAGGTGGAAAGAGAAATATGCCGCATTCCGATGTTCATTCCTTCATCGGAGGAAACCAGCTCCAAAAAACGAAGGACGTGATCATAATTATCCAGCGGCTCTCCCATCCCCATCATGACAACATTGGAAATGCGAATCCCAACATCAGCCTGAGCCGCCTGAATTTGAGCAAGCATCTCGGAAGGGGTAAGATTACGGGAAAAACCGCTTTTGCCCGTCGCACAGAACGCACAGTTCATTCTGCACCCTACTTGTGTTGAGATGCAGATGGTATGCCCATGGCGGTAATCCATCAATACGCCCTCGACATGTTCGCCGTCATTCAGCCGGAACAAATATTTGATTGTATCATCCAATTTTGATTCAAGTTTTCTTTCAATCACAGCATTCGCTATGTAGTATTTTCCGGAAAGCTCCTGCCGAAATGCCTTTGACTGGTCAGACATTTCATCAAAACCCGTAACACCGCGATGAAGCCATTTATAAACCTGTAACGCACGAAAGGCCGGTTGGCCGTCCGCGGCAAAATCGGCTTTCATCTCAGCGAGGGTCATTGATTTAATATCCCGCAGGCTCAAAAGATTCACTCCTACCTTTTTTGAAAGGCAGCGACAAAAAATCCATCCGTTCCATGGACGTGGGGCATCATGGTGAATTGGTTGTCCGGTTCGTCAATCACGTGGGGAAACGCATCGGGCACAATGAGTGTAAACGGTTCAAACTCATTGTTGTTTTCGATAAATTTTGCCGCTACCTGAAAATTCTCTTTCGGATTTAATGTGCAGGTGGAATAAATTAAAACTCCGCCGCTTTTCACCAATTGGGAAGATTTACACAGAATACGGTACTGCAAATCAGGCAAACTGTCAAGTACTGACTGCAATTTATACCTGATTTCCGGTTTGCGGCGGATAATTCCAAGACCGGAACAGGGAACATCACACAGAACACGGTCGGCGGGTTCCATCGCTTCTTCCGCACCTACCGCGTCCCGAACGGCTGCATGAATAACGGACAGCCCCAATCGCTTCGCGCCCTGCTGAATCAGTCCGACCTTTCCTTTATACTGGTCAAACGCAAGAAGTTCACCCCGGTCTCCCATTATTTCGGCAAGCGTAAACGCTTTGCCGCCGGGAGCGGCACAAACATCTATCACTCTTTGACCGGATTTTGGGTTCAGCAGTGAACAGCAAATTTGGGAGGAAAGATCCTGTATATGGAAAAGGCCCTCCTGAAAGCTTTGGGAATTGCGAATCGCTCCAATATTCTGAAGTTCAATCGCATGGTCAGGCCATGTAATGGTATTGGCCTTTATCCCTTCGGAATTTAACTTATCAATTAAGTTTTCCTCGGAAATCACGGTATTATTCACTCTTGCAAAAACAGGAGGCTTATTCAGCGAACTTTTCAGCAGACCGAGCGTGCATTCCTCACCGTAAACTTTCTGCCAAAAGGCGATCAGCCACTGAGGATACGAATACTCAACGCTTAAATACAGGAGCGGCTCCATTTGGGCATCCGGCATCTTGATTCGATCAATATCCCGAAGCAATGAGCGCAAAACCGCATTGATAAAGCCAGAAGCCTTTACAAGATGATTTTCCTTTGCAAGATTTACCGATTCATTTACCGCCGCCGATTTTGGAATTTTTTCGAGATATAAAATCTGATAAACTCCCATACGCAGTATTTCCAGCACTTGTGGGGAAAGTTTTTTAACAGGGGTCTTCGAAAATTGACCGATGATATAATCGAGTGTGATGCGCCGTTCTAATACACCATAAAAAATTGCAGAGGCAAGCGCTTTGTCACGCGATTCCAGAGAAAAAGACGCAAGTGTTTTATCCAGCACAAGATTGGAGTAACCTTCATTCACATCTACATGCAGCAGCGCGGAAAGCGCCGCGGACCTTGCGTTATTCATTAATCCCTACCCCGTCTGCCGTTTGCAATGGTCAAAAGCCGCAGCAAAGTCAAAATTGCTGCAAAACTTGCAGCCAGATAGGTCATTGCCGCAGCATTCAGCACACTTTTTGCACCTTCCAGTTCATCCGGATACAAAATTCCCGCTTCGTCCAGCGCTTTGATCGCACGGCGACTTGCGTCAAATTCAACAGGAAGTGTCACAAGCTGGAACAAAACAGCCAGACTGTAAAGTATAATTCCGGCTGTCACGACAAAATCATACTTTACCGGCAAAATCAATCCGACGATTACTACAGGAATTGCCAGACGGGAACCGATATTTGTCACCGGCACCAAAGCGGCGCGTATTTTATTCGGAAAATAACCTTTTGCATTCTGAATCGCGTGGCCCGCTTCATGTGCCGCAACACCGACTGCGGCAATTGTAGAGGAAGAATACACATCCTGCGAAAGGCTGATGGTATTGTTCCTTGGGTCAAAATTATCAGTGAGACTGCCGGAAATCGGCTGCACCTGCACTCCAAAAACGCCTCCGAATTTTGAAACGGCGTCGGCAGCCTGCGCACCGGTCATATTTTTGACCGTCCTAATCTGGGAATATTTTTGAAAAGCTGATTTTACTCTGATTTGTGCGACCATCGTAATGATAACCGCAGGAATCATATACATAAAATATGTATAGTCAAAATAATAAAAACCAAAGCCGCCCATAAGAGCACCTCCATACTGCTGGTTATTGCAAAATTAAATCTTTATCGGCAGGATGCCCGCGCAGGAAGTCCCTGCCGCTCATCTTTTTACCGCCTTCATACTGTACTTCAACCAGTTCAAGCGCCGTACCTTCTCCACAGCAAACAACAAACAGACCGTTTGCATCCGCAATTTGGCCGACACTTCCCCAATACCCTGTCACTGTTTTTGACTGATGTATTTTTAAAAGCTTACCGCGATAAACCGTGCTGGCAACCGGCCAGGGAGAAAGGCCCCTCACAAGATTATGAATGGCAGCCGCAGGCTTGTTCCAGTCGATGTGGGAAAGCTCTTTGGTCAGCATTGAGGCGTAGCAGGTGTTCTCCTCTGTCTGAGGAATTCGCTTCACAGTACCGTCCTCCACTGCCCGCAGCGTTTTCACAATGAGTTCCGCCCCAATCATCGAAAGCCGGTCGTGCAGCTCCCCGGAGGTCTCATCCGGGCCAATCATGGTATGTTCCGTTAAAAGCATATCACCGGTATCCAGTCCCTCAGCCATATATATGGTAGTTACACCGGTGATTTTTTCCCCATTGATTACAGCCCACTGAATCGGTGCGGCGCCACGGTATTTCGGCAAAAGCGATGCATGAACGTTGATACAGCCCAGAGGGGGAATCCCGAGTATTTCTTTCGGCAGTATTTTGCCGTAAGCTACAACAACAATGACATCCGGTTTTAAATTACGAATTGTTTCAGCCGCCTCCACGGTACGCAGAGTGGCCGGCTGAAACACCTGGATTCCGTGTTTGAGAGCCAGTTCTTTTACCGGCGGCGGAGTCAGCGCGTAACCCCTTCCCTTTGGCTTGTCAGGCTGGGTAAAAACTGCGCAAACATCGTGCCCCGCGTCAATTAAGCCTTGCAGGCAGGGCACCGCGAAAGCGGGCGTGCCCATAAAAACAATACGCATTGAATCACCTGTCCTGTTATTTTAAATTTTCCAATTCTTCCTTGTCCAACATATGGATTACATGCGACTTAAATAGAATACCATCCAAATGGTCGATTTCATGGCAGCAAACTGTCGCCAGAAGTTCTTCCCCTTCTAATTCAAAAAATTCGCCCTTACGATTCTGCGCACGGATTTTCACGTGCATGGGGCGCTTGGTAATGCCGTATTGCCCAGGGGAAGAAAGACACCCTTCTATGCACTCCTGTTCCCCGCTCTGTTCAAGAAAAATCGGGTTAACCAGTTCGACCGGTCCTTCACCAATATCAATTACCACGGCACGCCTCAAAATGCCAACCTGGGGAGCGGCAAGTCCAACTCCATCGGCACTATGCATTGTCTCAACCATATCATCAAGCAAGGTTGCCAGTCTCTTATCAAACTTATCCACCGGGTGACATATTTTATTTAAAAACGGGTCGCCTTCTTTTATAATGTTTCTTATTGCCATAATTATACCTCCAGTTTACATAATTGTATCGGGATTCATGTCTACAAATACCGTAACGTTTAAGAAATCCCGGTTCCCGGCAAACTGAGTCAGCAAACGGGAAACCATTTCTCTGAATCTGCGGCTGTTACGGCACTTGACAATCAATTTATATCTATATTTATTACTTACTTTTCCAATTAATGCAGGAGACGGATTTAAAACCCTCATCGGCTGATCGGAATATTCGCTCTGAGCCAGCATGCTGAGCATACTGAGGAAAACTGCGCTGGCCTTACGCACCCTGTCTTCCGCCGTACCGACAAATCCGATCATGCAGATATCTGAAAACGGAGGGTAAAGCATTGCTTTTCGAATGGCAATCTCACCCGCGTAAAATTCCAGATAATTTTGTTCCGCAGCAAGTTGGATAATATTATTTTCTGGTGTAAATGTCTGAATAATCGCCCGGCCGGTGTATTTTCCCCTGCCGGAACGCCCGACCACCTGAGTCAGTAAATCAAATGCATGTTCGTAGCTTCTGAAATCATCTCCGTAAAGTGCCTGGTCAGCCGATAAAACCCCAACAAGGGTAACATTTTCGAAATCAAGTCCCTTTGCGACCATCTGTGTCCCTACAATAATATCGTACTCCCCCTGAGAAAAAAGCCGAAGCTTTTTCTCATAGGCAAAGCGCGTCATGGTTGAATCGGTATCCAGCCTCAGAATTCGTGCTTCAGGCAAAAGCTCCTGAATCTGCTGCTCCGCACGCTGCGTCCCAAACCCCGCATAATGCACTTTATCTTCATGACATTCAGGGCATTCCTTGGTAAATGGTATGGAATAACCGCAGTAGTGGCACATCAGACGGTTATTCGCCGAATGATAAGTAAGCGAGATGCTGCAGTTCGGGCAGGTAACTACATGCCCGCAGGCTTTACAGGAAGCAAATGTATTATACCCCCTGCGATTCAGTAAAACAATTGATTGCCTGTTGTTTTTTAAATTCTCACCCAGCGCTTCCAGCAGCACTGTGCTGAAAATTGTACGGTTGTCCTTCTCCAGTTCCTGGTTCATATCCGCTACGGTAACCTGGGGCAGTTTTGCATCCCCATATCTGCATGACAGGGTATTGAGCCTGTAACGCCCATTTTGAGCGAGATAGTAGCTCTCTATCGACGGAGTAGCCGATGACAGCACCAAAAGCGCCTTATGGCAGGCACACCGGAATTTAGCTACGTCGCGCGCATGATAGCGCGGAGAAGCTTCCGACTTATAGGTAGACTCCTGCTCCTCATCCATAATGATCAGTCCCAAATCGCGAAACGGTGCAAATACTGCCGAGCGCGTGCCAATGGCAATCAGCGCTTCCCCATTTCGAACTCGTTTCCACTCGTCCAGCCGCTCCGAAAGGGAAAGCCCGCTGTGGAAAACAGCAACACTGCGGCCGTACCGCTGATGGAACAAAGCAATTGTCTGCGGAGTAAGCGAAATTTCAGGCACCATTACAATAATGCCGCGGCCTTCGGATTTTACTTCGTCAATCAGCCGCATAAAAACAGATGTTTTTCCGCTCCCTGTAACACCGAACAAAAGTGAAACTCCGCCGGCACCCGATTGATATTGCCGATATAAATTTTGATACGCGACCTGCTGCTCTTCAGAAAGGATGATGTCCTCACAGGTTTCAGGACCTTGCACTTCATCATATGGATTGCGGTAAATTTCGAAATCATAGTACTGGGCGACGCCTTTTGCCACGAGTTTGTCAACCACGGCGGGAGTCGCACCGGCAAAATAGCAAAGTTCTTTCAAAGATGCGCTGCCGACATCACAAAGAATCTGATAAACACTTCTTTGTTTCGGCGTAAACTTTGGCGGTTCGGAATTTTCGATCAGCCGGACCATTCTTCTGGTCGCATCGCCAATCATTCTGAACGCACTGCTGTTTTTGATAAGGATATTTGCCTTACATAGTTTTTCCGGCACAGGAGAGTCCTGTGCCAACCCAATCGCTTTCAGCAGCTTTTCACGCTCAACAGGGACTTTTTTTCGGGAAAGAAAGTCAACAATCTGCTTTTCCGTCTCGTCAAGCGAAGCCAGCTCAGCAATTGAATTTGCAAGGGAATACTCGGTTTTAATTTTAAGGTTGATTCCGGTCGGAAGAAGCAGCTTCACGGCGTCAAACAATGTGCAAAAATAATGTTCTTTCAGCCAATTGACCAGTTGAAGCGCTTCATTTGAAAGAAGCGGCGCCTTATCGAGCACCGCTAATACAGGCTTTATTTTATCCGTATCACTCTGCTGCGCCAGTTCGAGTATCATTCCCTGCCGCCTGCCGTTGGCTGAACCAAAAGGCACCAAAACCCGGCAGCCGGGCATTGCGGTGCCGGCAAACTCATCGGGAACAAGATAATCGAAAGCTTTATCAAAATGATAGACCGTGTTTTCAACCGCAACCTTTACAACGGTCATATAGGGCATAATGCTCCTCTCAAAGAATCAACTATTCCTCCGTGTCGTCATCGTTGGGTTCGACATGTTCAATAAACTTGAATCTATGCTGCTTAAAATCCTGTACCGCCATATCAACCGGCTTATCCGTTAGGATCTCGCCTCGCATTTCGGCATCGGAGGCGATTTGTCTTGCCCTTCTGGCAACCGCCACCACAAGGGAATAACGGCTTTGTTTTGCATCAAGTATCAGATCTGCAGATGGTTTAAGCATTATTTAGCATCCTTTCAATGAAATTTGCGTTACGATATACTTTATGCTTTTCGGCGCAAATTATTTGATTGATTTCATCAACCGCATTTTCTATGGCATCATTAATGACGAGATAGTCATAGTGAACGGCTTCCGAAATTTCCCGGCGCGCGGCGTCCAGCCTTTTTTGAATAGCTTCGTCCGCTTCCGTGCCACGGCTTCGCAGCCGCTGCTCCAATATTTGTAGGGAAGGCGGAAGAATAAAAACGCTGACACAGTCCGGACATTTTTTCTTTATCTGTGAACCGCCCTGCACTTCGATTTCTAAGATTACATCATAGCCTTCCGACTTCCAATTCTGAATCGGTTCGCTGGGCGTACCGTAACAGTTGCCACAGTATTCCGCGCTTTCCAGCATTTGATTTTGTTCCAGCATCGTCTTAAACCGGTCCTTAGAAATAAAGTGATAATCAACGCCGTCAATTTCTCCTTGACGCGGAGCACGCGTGGTTGCCGACACGGATAATCTTAATTTTGGATTTTTCTCCATCAGGCGTTTTAAAATTGTATCCTTACCCGCCCCCGACGGCCCGGAAAAAACAATCAGCAGCGCATTATTCGCCATCTTCTTCCAATTCCTCCTCAGTGAGGTCCTCGTCACGGTCATTCAACCGGTTGGCAACCGTTTCGGGCTGAACTGCAGATAAGATAACATGATCGCTGTCAGTCACAATTACCGCTCTGGTGCGGCGACCGTATGTTGCGTCAATCAGAGTTCCCCTTTCCTTGGCGTCCTGAATAATACGCTTGATTGGGGCGGATTCCGGACTGACAATGGCGACCAGCCTGTTGGCTGAAACCATATTGCCAAAGCCGATATTGATTAACTTCATATAACCTTCTCCTCCTGTTGCCGCTTGCGGCAGCAACCCTTACTCTATATTTTGAATCTGTTCCCGAATTTTTTCAATCTCCGCCTTAATGTCAACAACCATATATGCAATCTGGGAATCAACACATTTCGACCCGATTGTGTTTGCCTCCCGGTTCATTTCCTGAACGATAAAATCCAGTTTACGGCCAATTGCCTCATCCGAATTAAGCATCTTTGTACACTGGTCAAAATGACTGCGCAGACGCACTGTTTCTTCCGCAACGGCAACCTTATCGGCAAATACAGCGGCCTCGGTTAAGATTCTCTGCTCGTCAATATTGCTGCCGCCGAGCATTTCGGCGAGCCTTTGCTCCAGCTTTTGCTGGTATTCCATCACTGTCTGCGGAGAACGCTCCTCAATTTGGCCGACAATCCGAAGAATGTTTTCAGTACGCTGTAAAACATCCGCTTTCAAGCGCTCGCCTTCCGTTTCGCGCATATGAATTAACGCATCCAGTGCACGGTCGGCCACCGACCGAACAGAGGCCCAGACGATTTCCTCATCTTCAGGCGCCTTGTGTATGGTGAAGATGTCAGAATATTTTGAAACCGTGCTCACTGAAATGTCGTCACAAAGATGATAGCGCTCCGCCAGTTCGCGCAATGCGCTTATATATCCCGCCGCAAGAGAATGGTTCACCAGTACCTGAGCATCCGTATCTTCCAGTGCCTCAATCGAAACATACACATCAATTTTTCCTCTGGAAACTTTGCTTTGCAGATAAGATTTCAGTTTTTCATCCAAAAAACCATATCCGCGGCTTATGCGTGAAGAAAATTCAAAATACCTGTGGTTCACTGATTTTATTTCCACCACGATATCGCATCCGTTAATCGTATCTTCGCATCTTCCAAAGCCGGTCATACTTCTAATCACGCAATATCATCTCAATTCCAAACAAATTGTTACACAGCGGTTCGAATAAATCGCCATAAAGCATTATTATCTATTTTAACAGTTTTTTATGGCAATTGTCAACTGTAGCAAAAGTAAAAGAATTCAGCCCCTGAAACGGGGCTGAATCGACATAATAATTATTAGACCGGATGAACCATTTGCTGTGCGTCGGCGTGTTTGCCGTCAATACCGTATTTTTTTTCGGCACGCTTTTTGAAAAAGTCCGTGGCAACTTTCGGGAACTGAGCATAAGAAAGTACATCTTCCTCCTGCTCCGTCCACTCGGCGCACTCTTTACGGAGTGTCTCCAGTTCCGGCTTCAGCAGGTCCGCCGGCCGGCAGGTAACTCTTGGAGCGTCGCCAATTATCTTCTTAACAAACTCATCATCAATGGGAAGCGGAGTGGTTCCATATTTACCGGCCACCATATCCTTGAATTCGTTGGTGCACATTTTGTACCGCTCGCCGGTAATGACATTGTAAACAGCCTGTGTACCGACAATTTGCGAAGTCGGGGTAACAAGCGGAGGATAACCGGAATCCTTGCGGACGCGCGGTACTTCCTGAAGAACTTCTTCAAGCTTATCCGCTTTGCCCGCCTGCTTTAACTGGGCAAGCAGGTTGGAAAGCATTCCGCCCGGAACCTGATAAACCAGAGCTTTCGTATTAGTCGCAAGCATGCTCGGGTCCAGAAGGCCGCTTTTAATATATTTTGCTCTCAGCGTCATAAAATAATCTCTGATTTCATTCAGAAGCACCAGGTCAAGGCCTGTATCATATTCCGTTCCCATTAAGGCGGCAACCATTGATTCCGTGGGGGTATGGGAAGTACCGAGGGCCAAAGGAGACATCGCGGTATCAAGCAAATCAACACCGGCCTCAACCGCCTTTAACTCGCACATGGAAGCCAGGCCGGAAGTATAGTGGGTATGAAGCTGGATGGGAATTTTTACCGCCTGCTTAAGAGCTTTTATCAGATCATATGTTTCATATGGCGTCAAAAGGGCTGCCATGTCTTTCAGACAAATGGAATCTGCGCCGCTTTCTTCTATTCTCTTCGCATAATCAACATAATATTCATGCGTAAAAATCGGGCCGGTTGTATAGGAAATTGCAACCTGCGCGTGCGCGCCTTCTTTTTTGGCCGCTTTAATCGCAACCGTAAGATTCTTAATATCGTTCAACGCATCAAAAATCCGGATAATATCAATTCCGTTTGCAGCCGTACGCTGAACAAAATATTCAAGAACATCGTCGGCATAGTGACGATAGCCAAGCATATTCTGGCCGCGGAACAGCATTTGAAGCTTTGTGTTCGGACAGTTTTTACGCAGCGTTCTGAGCCTGTCCCAAGGGTCTTCATTTAAAAAGCGCAGACAGGCGTCAAAGGTTGCGCCGCCCCAGCATTCCAATGAATAAAAACCAACCTGATCCAGCTTGCTCAGAATCGGGAGCATATCCTCAATCGGCATTCTGGTCGCAATCAGTGACTGGTGGGCGTCACGCAGGACAGTTTCGGTAATTCCAATTTTTTTAGCCATTACATTGCCCCCTTACTGGAGGGAAACAAGAGGAGTGCCGGATTCTACACTATCCCCTTTGTTTACATGAACGGCAGCGACGACAGCGTCATGCGGAGCCATAATCTCGTTTTCCATCTTCATAGCCTCCAAAACGACAAGGACATCGCTCTTCTTTACGCTTTGGCCTGGCTTTACATTGACGGAAACAATTGTGCCGGGCATTGGCGATGAAATTAATTCCGCGTCTGCAGGAACTTCTGCCTTTGCGGCAGGAACCGGGGCCGCTTCAGGAACAGGAGCTGCTGCCGGTGCCGGAACCGGAGCCGCCGGAACTGCGGCCTGCGGCGCCGGAGCGGAAACGGCAACGGGAGCAACGGAACCCGCTTCTTCCACCTGGACATTATACGCAGTTCCGTTAACGGTTATTTTAAGATTTTTCATATATTTAGACCTCCTAAAATATTTAAAAGTATGTGGGAATAAAAATACTACATTTGAATATTACTGTGCTTTTTCGGGAGGTTGGATACCCTTTTACCGGAAAGCATTTCAAGACTGGAGATAATCCTGACCCGTGTGTCCTGCGGAAGAATGATATCCTCAATAAATCCGTTTGCGGCGGCGGCAAATGGGGCGGCTTCTGTTTGCCTGTATTCCTCGATCAGCTTTTTGCGGTCTTCAACAGGATCTTCCGAACCGGAAAGACGATCATTCCAAAGGAAAATTGCTGCGGTTTCGGGCGCAAGCGGAGAAACGACCGAATTGGGCCACGCCATTGTATAATCTGCATTTGCGCCGCGGCCGGCAACCGCAATGTAAACAGGGCCGCAGGCTGAACCGGTGATCACGGTAATCTTCGGAGTTGTCGCCTCAGAATAGGAACTGGAAAGCTTGGAAGCCTCCCGCAGGGAAGCAAACTTTTCTGCATCGACCAACGTAACGAGAGGAATCGAAAACGCGTCGCAGAAACGGATAAAACGGGCGGCCTTTGCGCAGGCATCCGCATCAACAGTACCCTTAAGCATTACGATGCCGGTGGTTGAACCGCCAAGCTCGCACAGCCCGGCAACGGTTGGCGCACCAAAATTTTCACCCAGCTCGATGAAACTGCTTTCATCACAGACAGCTTCCAGAATTGTTTTATCATCGGCTTGTTCCGAAAGAGCGGAAGCGCCGTTTCCGCTCTGTATGTTCAGGATTGAATTGCTGGAAAGGTTATTGGAAGGAAGAACTGTAATCAACCGGCGAACCGTTTCAATCGCGCCCTGCTCACTCTGGGCTTCAATATGACAAACACCAAGCTTTGCCGCTTCGTCTGCTGAACCGCCTTCACCGTTTGTCGCAATTGTCAACTCCGCTTTGTCCGACATTACCACAATATCCGCTCCGGCGGCGATCATGGCAGAAGTACCGACGCACGGACCTAAAATCAATGAAATTTGCGGCACCACGCCGGAAAGGTTATTGGAATTCAGCAGAATATCGCCGTAGGCCGCGAGCAAATCGCTGCCCTCTTTTAAACGGCCGCCCACAGAATCGTAAATCCCGATCACGGGCGCTCCCGTTTTAACTGCCAAAGCATAAACTTTATTAATTTTAGCAGCCTGTGCTTTAGACATTGCACCGCCGTCAATATCGCTATTCTGTGCAAATGCATAAGCAGGGCAGCCTTCTATCGTACCATAACCTGCAACCGCTTCAGTATAGCCAGCGCCTGATTTTGCAAAACAATCGATTTCGTTAAAGCTGCCGACATCAAACAAAGAAACAATGCGTTTGTAGCCTATTGTCTCTTTTTTGGCGTCGCGCGCTTTTTGCAACGGCTCAGTATTGTCAACAATACCCATTTTAACTCCTCCGTTTATATTAAAATTTATCTGTTAATACAATTATAACAATTATAATATATTCCCTTTTAGTTGGCAAGCATTTATCAAGTATTTATTATATAAAATACCTAATGATTACATACTTTGACAATTTTTTCAAGTGGACATAATAATCTGTTTTGTAAAAAAAGGAATCCCGCCGATTGATAATATTCCTGCCATTCTTCAACCAGGGATTCAATCTGGTACGCTCCCACGGAAGCACCATAGGAAGCGGCGGCACGCATCAGACTGTCGGCGAGCATCAGACCTTCCCTGTTAGATTTTAACTGATTCGAATTCTGCTCCATTCTTAACATGCGCACCGTGGAAGCTTTTATATCAATGACTACATAGCCGGATTCCTTCCCGGCCTCACTCATCACAAGAATTTCCGCGTTATCTTCTGCGCCTTGCACTGTTTGCAGAATTTGGTCTTTCCTTATGCTGTCCGTTATCGGAAGTATGGTAATCATCCGTCTCACCCCCCAATTCCTGATATTGCTTGTCTGCTTTCGCCCCGGCGGTCAGTTTCTTTACTTCTTCCGCCGTAAGCATCCGCCATTTTCCAGGCTGCAGCATACCAAGTTTTAGCTGACCGATTGCAATACGCTTCAGTCTGGCAACTTCAAGGCCAAGCTGTTCACACATTTTTCTGATCTGCCGGTTTCTGCCCTCGTAAAGCACGATTTCCAGCACCACGCGCCCTTGTTCCTGAGAAATTACGTTAACTCTCGCGGGAGCGGTTTTCCGGTCGTCAATTACCATGCCGACAGCCATCTGCGTCAGTTGATCCTCCGAAATGGAGGGGCGGATGGTAACACGGTAAGTTTTAGGGATATGAAGGGACGGATGTGTCATGGCGTTGGCAAATTCACCGTCATTTGTCATCAAAAGCATACCCTCGGAATCCCGGTCAAGGCGACCCACGGGATAAATCCGCTCCGGGATGTCGCTAACCAGTTCAGCGACGCACTTTCGATCCATTTCATCGCTCATTGTTGTAATAAATCCACGCGGTTTATGCAGCATTAAGTACACCTCTTTGACATGAGTATCAAGGAGTTTTCCTTTTACGCTGATTTTATCTTTTTTCGGATCAACCTTATCCCCTATTTTCGCAGTGATTCCATTTACCTTAATTTCACCGGCAGAAATCATTTCCTCCGCTTTTCGTCTGGAGGCTATCCCGCAGTCCGCAAGTACTTTTTGCAGCCTAACATCTTTTGCCATTACATTAATTCATCCTTTATGTTTATTTATATTATAAACAGGTTTTTAATCCTATCCAAAAATATCTGAAATATGTTTTTTTCCGCTGTGACCTGCGGAATCTTTCCGACGGAAACCAGATCCGTGGAAGCAAGGGTATCTCCGTTGAGCGTGTAACGAATGGTGCCGAGCACCTGGCCGGTTTCAACCGGCGCATAGATAAATTTTGGTATTTCAATAATTCTGCTAATTTTGGTGCTGTCATCTTTATTCACCACCACACTGTCGCCAACCGTTCCGCACAGTGCGACGTTTTCCCCGGTGCCGCCGACAACCGGCAGAGTAACCGAATAGTGTGAATCATCAATTGGGTAGCTGACCAGCATTGAAAAACCATAATTCAGCATTTTTTGATGATCGTTCCAATCATCCGGCGCGTTCAGCGTAACCGCGATTAAATGAACTCCATCTCGTTCCGCCGCCGAAACAAGACATCTTCCCGCCTTTTGTGTATAACCTGTTTTTACCCCCGTGCAGCCTTGATAAAGGCTCAGCAGCTTGTTATGGTTGGTAAACCGGCGCGTCTGCTCGGGGCTGGCATACTGTACATTCATCAGTTTGTTTCCTGCTATCTGGGCAAAATCCGGATTTTTCATTGCCGCTGCAGACAGCATAGCCAAATCATACGCGGTAGTATAATGAGCTTCATCATCCAACCCGGACGGAGTAACGAAATGAGTGTTGGAAAGGTTTAATTCCCCTGCACGCTTATTCATCAAATCCGCAAAAGCTTCCGTAGAACCGCTGATGGCGATCGCAGCCGAATTTGCAGCGTCATTCCCCGAAACCGTCAGCATACCCGCCGCCAGAGCCTTCAGGCTGAGTTTGTTCCCAGGCAGCAGGCCCATGGAAGAACCTTCAACCCGTACCATCTGATCCGTAATCGTAATAATTCTATCGTCAACCGCCGCTTTTTCCAATGTAAGCAAAGCTGTCATAATTTTAGTTGTGCTGGCCATTGGACGCTTCGTATTTTCATCTTTTGCAAATAATATTTGTCCATTGTCCGTATTCAGCAAAACTGCCGACTTTGCGGAAACTTCCGGCCGGGTATCTGCAAAAGCCGGCAATGAAAAGCAAAAATAAAATAAAAGAAGGAACAGAAATGATATTATTTTTTTTAACAAAGCAACCACCTACCTATAAAAAATTATATGCAGGCGGCTGCTTCATTATTTGAATATTATACTTGTGGATCGTCCAATTTTACATTCGTCGTTGCCGTCGAGGAATTAAACGGATCGGCTGCCGGCGACGAACTGCCCTGAGTGCTGGCATTCGGGGCGTGTTTATTTTTTTTGCTGTTAAACATACAATTTATCTTGTCCACAACTTCCGGGAACATGCCGATAACCCGGTCGGCCGTGTTGTTATATGGGTCTATTTGCAGCATTTTAACACTTCCGTTGCAGATTGTAATGAAAGCGACCGGGCTGATTGAAACTCCTGCGCCCGTTCCGCCGCCGAAATATTCTTTTTCAGATTGGATTTTTGTTGGAAAATCCGAACCGCCGGATGCAAATCCGTAACTGATTTTTGAAACGGGAATAATAATGGAACCATCCGGCGAAGTAATCGGGTCGCCGACAATTGTATTAATATCCACCATCTCTTTAATTTTTTCAAGTGTGGTATTCATCATACCTTCAATTGGATGCTCACTCATTTTAAATACACCGCCTTATTCTTTAAATTTAATTTTCTGAAGTTTGTCTGATCGCCTTAATCACTTTCATCGATTGAAACAGTGCCGACAAAGAAGAGGCAACAAGGAAAAATAACCGCATATGTGCCTTGAAGCTGAAGCGGATTTTGCACTCTTTGCCCTGAAAATTCGGAACGACATTAATGTGATATTGTCTGCATCTTAAATTGTGAAGCAGCATTCCCATCGGAGTGTACACTGCCGCACAAATGCCTCCGTAAAGGATCGCCGTTTGTGCCGCGTCTTCATCCTCCACGGAAATGTCGATTGAAATATTGTCAACAATCAAGTGAGAAAACCATTTTTTTGCCGTTCCCGTTGCAATCGAAGCAAACTCTCTGATAATATCCAAAAAGCCGGATAGGCCCTTTTGCTCTATTATGCCCTTAATTTTTGATTTTGCATCGTTCTTATTCTTTTTTTCTTTTTTCTTCTGCACCGCTTCCGCTTCTTCGGTTTCCGCTTTTTGGGACTGAGGAGCTATTCGATAGCTGATAAACAAATATCTTACTTTCGCACTCAGTTCATTTTCAAAATCTGCAACAATATACACAGGACAAAGCAGCAGAATCAACAAAAGCAGCACGATTCCCAATCCAACCATAAGAGCAGTCATAAAGCCTCCATAAAGCGCTTGGATATCCTTGGTTCAAGCGTCCGCTTTCTCAATTTCTCCGTCTTCCGTCTGTCGTTTCTGCGGCAGTGGGGGCAATTCGCCCAAGGAAGAAATATTCAAGCACCGTAAAAAGTCAGCGGTTGTACCGTAGAGCAGCGGCCTGCCCGGCAATTCCAGCCTGCCACGCTCTTCAATCAGCCCCTTCGCAGTCAGGCTGCCCAATACCCCCGAACAGTCAACACCGCGTATTTGCTCAATAAACGCTTTTGTAACCGGCTGGTTGTAAGCCACAATGGCAAGTACTTCCATGCCGGCCTGTGAAAGCGGCGTATTCCGGCGCATGTCCAGAATATGGCGGACTGAATCCGCATATGCGGGATTGGTGCACATTTGATAATTGTCTTCCAACTTTACAATGCGAATACCCGCGTCCTCTTTATTAAAATCATCCATCAAATTTTGGAGTATTCTGAATGCGGTGGGCCTGTCCAGTTCCAGAGCCTCGGCAATTCGATCGATTGAAACCGGGTCCCCGTTTGCAAACAGGATTGCTTCTATTGCTCCCCGGAGCTTTTTGATTTCCAATTTTTCATCCCGCCGTTCATTAATTTTACCGTTGCGTGTCGGCTTTCCCCCTCGACGCGAACGCGTTTGCCCTTAACCAGTTCAAGCACGGCCAGAAAGGTTGCCACCAAATCGGACTTTTCCCGCTTTGAATCGAACAGAGATTCATATTTCACTCCGTCCGTCCGCCAAAGCCGGCGGAGCACATAAATAATCTGTGATGCAACGGAAACAATTCTGTGCGTAACAATACCGGAAAAAGCTTCGGGCGGCGGCGGAACAAACCGCCTTCCGCGCCCGGCCGCATTTTGATATGCCGCCAAAAGTTCCGCCGGGGTATGGAAACGCCGATAGGTTTGGTCCACCTCTATCTCCGCAGGTTCACGTACAAAAGAATTAAAACTGAGATGTTCCGCCATAAGCTGCGCGACGCGCCTGCATTCCTGATACTCCAGAAGCTGACCGCTCAATTCCCGCTGAAGTTCCTCCGCCTCGTCATGTTTTGGCAAAAGATAGACCGTTTTGATATAAACCAGACGCGCAGCCATTTCCAGAAATTCACTGGCGACATCCATATTCTGCTCTTTCATTGCGTTAATATGCTGTAAATACTGATCCAGAAGCTCAGAAATTTCAATGTCACAAATATTTAACTTGTTTTTCGTTATCAAATAGAGGAGCAAATCCAAGGGGCCTTCAAACGCAGGCAGCTTATAGGATAATTTTTCCATAGTACCCCACTTTTAAAACAAACCCAAAAGCTGATAAGGAAGCTGCGCCAGCCAAAGAACGCCGCTTGCAAAAAAACTTTGCAGCAAGGCAAGCGGCCGGCTCAGCACTCCACTGAAAAGAACAACAAAGGAAATCATAACGATCATATTCTGGTACCGGTAATAATTATAGAGCGCTTTATCCGATAAAAACGCACCAAGAATTTTCGAACCGTCCAGCGGCGGAAGAGGAATCAGGTTAAATACCGCCAGAGCAACGTTGATTGTGATATACGCTATAAAAAAGTCCTGAACGAATGAGGGAATTAAAAATTTCGTGGCAATAACAATGCCTACATAAATCAGCGCGCCGACAAGGGATGCAAGCAGATTGGAAACCGGCCCTGCCAGTGCTGTAATCGCCATGT
>JAEWBE010000137.1 GCA_023391275.1 Bacillota bacterium
GCGGTAATCCGTTCATTCAGCAGCGGAATGTAATGAAATCAATAGTATGTGAGGAAATTCAATGAAACAAAGCAGAGGATACCCCCTTGTCAGTGTAACCCGCAAAGCGGAGAACAGCATTCAAACCGGCCACCCGTGGATTTACAACACCGAGATTGTCAAAACGGAGGGTACGTACCAAAACGGGGATTTGGTCGACGTTATCAGCCCGCGCGGAAAATACCTTGGCACCGGCTTTCTCAATGATCATTCCAAAATCAGGATACGGATGATTTCACACAACGCGAACGATACCTTCAACGAAGCGTTTTTTGAACGCCGCCTGCGGCACGCCTGGAACTACCGAAAAAGCGTAATGGGGGACGATATCTCGTGCTGCCGCATCATTTTCGGTGAATCCGATTTTTTCCCCGGCCTTACGGTTGACCGGTACAATAATATTTTGGTTGCCCAGACGCTTTCACTCGGCATGGAGAAAATAAAGCCGATGCTTTTTTCACTGCTCTGCAAAATTTTAAAAGAGGACGGCCAGACCATTGACGGTGTGTACGAACGCAATGACGTTGCAATCCGTGAACTGGAAGGCATGGAACAGAACAAAGGGTTCTTTCCTCTTGAGGGAATGGCCGTTCCCGAATCCACCCAGACCACCATTATAGAGAATGGAATTGAATACGGCGTTGATTTTGAAAACGGGCAGAAAACCGGATTTTTCCTTGACCAGAAATACAACCGACAATCAGTGGCAAAGCTTAGCCGCGGCAAACGGGTGCTTGACTGCTTTACACACACCGGTTCTTTTGCACTGAACGCCGCAAAAGGCGGCGCGGCGCACGTTCACGCGGTCGATATTTCCGCCGACGCAATTGCCATGGCTGAAACAAACGCCAAACGCAATCATCTGGAAGATTGCATGACTTTTCAGGCTGCCAATGTATTTGACCTGCTCCCCGAACTGCCGGGCGGCGCAAAGGACGGATATGACCTGATTATACTTGACCCGCCCGCATTTACAAAATCGCGCAGCACAGTGGAAAACGCCATGAGGGGCTATAAGGAGATTAATCTGAGGGCAATGAAGCTGCTGCCGCGCGGCGGATACCTTGCCACCTGCTCCTGTTCCCATTTCCTGACAGAGGAGCTGTTCTGCAACATGCTCCGCGGCGCGGCCTTCGATGCTCAGGTCATGCTGCGGCAGATTGAAGCGCGGCAGCAGGCGCCGGACCATCCGATTTTATGGAATGTGCCGGAAACCAGCTACCTGAAATTCTACATTTTCCAAATCGTTTAATAATGCAAATACAGCGCCCGGTGAACAGGACGATTCCCGCCCTGTTTCACCGGGAATTTTTTTGAAAAATCTTAGTATACATACTTGACAATACCACTTCATCATGGTAATATAGCAACAACAAAACTTAATTATTACTAATTCGATATGAATTGTAGTATTTAGATCAAGGAGGAGTCAACATAATGAAAAATAAACGCTCAAATATCGGCTGGCCTTTGCGCCGCTGCTCCCTGCATGGACGAATGTGTTGCTCCGTTTATTCCTTATTCTGAATAAAATAATTAACATGCAGAAGGAGTTTATTATCATGAGTGAAAGAACCTATAAATTTGAAACTATACAATTGCACGCCGGCCAGGAAAGCCCAGACCCAACAACGGATTCAAGAGCGGTTCCGATTTATCAGACCACTTCCTACGTATTTAAAAATTCCGCTCAGGCGGCCGCCCGTTTCGGGCTGTCGGAAGGCGGAAACGTTTATGGAAGACTGATGAACCCGACCGAAGACGTGTTTGAGCGGCGCATTGCGGCGCTGGAGGGAGGCGTTGCGGCACTGGCTACCGCTTCTGGAGCAGCTGCAATCACCTATTCCATTCAAAATATTGCGCATGCGGGCGACCATATCATATCCGCGAACACTATTTACGGCGGTACCTATAACCTGCTGGAGCACACCCTCGCCGCATTCGGCATTACCACGACCTTTGTGGACGCGGATGTGGAAGGCAGCTTTGAGAATGCGATTCAGCCGAATACCAAGGCGATTTTTATCGAGACCCTCGGCAATCCGAATTCCAGTATCATCGATATTGACGCGGTTGCCGCAACCGCACATAAGCACGGCATCCCGCTCATCGTTGACAACACCTTCGCTACCCCCTACCTGCTGCGCCCGATTGAACACGGCGCAGATGTTGTGGTGCACTCCGCTACGAAATTTATCGGCGGCCACGGCACTACGCTGGGCGGCGTAATTGTTGATTCCGGAAAATTCGATTGGGCCGGTTCGGGCAAGTTCCCATGGCTGAGCGAGCCGGACCCAAGCTACCACGGCATCAGCTTTACCAGGGACGTTGGCGCCGCGGCATACATCACCAGAATCCGCGTTATCCTTCTGCGCGACACTGGTGCGACGATCAGCCCGTTTAACTCCTTCCTGCTTTTACAGGGGCTGGAAACGCTTTCTCTGCGGGTAGAGCGCCACGTTGAGAACGCATTAAAGGTAATTGATTTTCTGAGCAAGCATCCCAAGGTGGAGCGTGTGAACCATCCCGCCTTCCCGGACAGCAAATATAACGCATTGTACAAGAAATATTTTCCGAACGGCGCGGGTTCGATTTTTACCTTCGAGATAAAGGGCGGTGCGAAGGAAGCACAGGACTTTATTGACCGCCTGCAAATTTTCTCCCTGCTTGCGAACGTAGCGGATGTAAAATCACTGGTCATCCATCCTGCGAGCACCACACACTCCCAGATGACCGAAAAGGAGCTTTTGGAATCCGGCATTAAACCGAACACCGTGCGTCTGTCCATCGGCACAGAGCATATTGACGACCTGATTTACGATTTGGAACAGGCGCTTGCATAAAAACGCTTCCATTTGAATCCATAATATTTACAAAAACCGGCAGCCTGTAAAATCAGGCTGCCGGTTTTTAATTGTGGTCCCTGAAATGTAACAACTCAGTCCGATGTGTTCATGTGAACATCCAGCTGACGGAAAGGAACAGCGATACCCGCCTCATCAAACGCCAGCTTAACTTTTTCCTGCATATTAAAGTAGAGCGTCCAATAGTCGTCTGTTTTGCACCAAACCTTAACCCCCATCGCGATACCGCTTTCCCTGTGTTCGCCGACTACAATCAGCGGGGCAGGGTCTGTCAAAATCATCGGATTTTCGTCGGTCAGGCTGCTTAAAAGCTGCTTTACCTTCATAAGGTCTTCCCCGTAGCCCACCATATAATTCAGGTCAAGACGCCGGGTCTGCATTGCGGAATAGTTGGTGATTACACTCGCGGTGACGGTGGAGTTTGGAATCACGATTTCCTTGTTGTCAAATGTTCTGAGCGTCGTAAACATAATCTCAATGCGCTCCACCGTACCTTCAACGCCCTGCAGCGAAAGGTAATCCCCGGCGCGAAACGGCTTTGTAAAAATAATCTGCGCGCCGCCCGCGATGTTGGCCATGTTATCCTTTAAGGCAAGGCCGATTGCAACGCCCGCAGCGCCGAGTGCTGCAATTATGGAATTGACATTCAGTCCAAACTGCGCAGCGGCGGTAACGCAAACAATAATTTTTAAAATTGCTTTAATCAGAGAGGAAAGAAAGGTGACTATGCCGGCATCTGCTTTGGAACGCATCATGCCGCGATACATCAGCTTTACAAGCAGGCTGCTGAGCCACCAACCGACGGCTAAAATCACCGCTGCACCCACCAGACACGGTAACGCTCCTTCCATCCACTTCATAAGCTGTTGGCCATAATTTTGAAAATAAAAATTCATAAAAATTCCTCCGAATTCATCTGTACACAGGCCGTTTCCAAATGGAGGAAGTTCCTCCTGAATCTGGTGGTTTTCTTCGTTATTTCGCCAAAAAACGACCTGTTATATTGACTTATAACCAAACGGGTGTAAGATAATATCATACATATCATGTAAATAGGGGTCATTTAAATATGAAAAAATATAGACTTATTATTCCCGTTTTGTTTCTCCTCTTTTTATTCACCGCCTGTTCGAAGAACAAAGACGTCGGCAGTCAGGCGGAAAGCAGCGCAGCGTCACAGGGAATCATCAGCGAAGCTTCCGGCGCGCCATCGGGCGAAACCAGCCCCGACGCGGCCAGCCAGCTCAGCCCCTCGGGTTCCTCGGAAACAAGCAAAGCACCCGGCACCGTTTCCTCTGCAAAACCGTCCGGCTCGTCCTCCAAAACACCGGCAGAGGCCGGTTCGCAGACCACCGCGGCATCCTCACAGCCGCCGCAGGCCAGCACTGTGCGGGTCGTAATACCGGAAGGCTATACCCTGTCGCAGATCGGCGACCGTCTTGAGTCAAAGGGCGTGTGCAAAAAAGCGGATTTGTTGAAAACGGCCGCTTCATACGATTTCAGCTATTATTCTTTAATCGGCAATCTGAGCAGCAACGCGAACCGCTGTTACAAACTGGAGGGTTATCTTTTTCCCGATACTTACGATTTTTACACAAATATGAAGCCGCAGGACGCGCTGGGCAAGATGCTTAGAAACGCCCAGAGCAAAATTGGCAGCAGCTACAGCTACCCCGGTATGACAACCGATCAGGTGGTAACGCTTGCTTCTATTATTGAGAAAGAATCCGGCAACCTGAATGAGCTGCCAAAGGTATCGTCTGTTTTCCACAACCGGCTCAAGGCGGGGATGAAACTGCAGGCGGACCCGACCATCAACTACATTGAAAATTACGTCAAGCCGAATCTGACCGGGGATATCAACCGTTATAATTCATATTATAACACCTATAAATGTTCTGCCCTGCCTGCCGGGCCAATCTGCAGCCCGGGCGCATCGGCGCTCAACGCGGCCGCACACCCGGCCGACACGGATTATCTGTATTTTTGCGCGGATAAAAACGGAAACTACTACTACGCAAAGACCTTGGAAGAACATGACGCCAACCTTGCAAAAGGCGGTATTGTAGTGGGCAACAGTCTGCAATAACCTTATATCCATTATACCTGTTTTTCATAAAACCACAAGTTGCGGGGAAAAGTACGGCCAAATATTTCAAATTTCAGGCCTGCCGATTTTTCTTTGCTCACAGTCTGAAATTTCTTATTCAGGAGAATGATTATGGAAGCGGAAATCCGATATCTGTACCACAGCGGTTTTACGGTTAGAACCGACCGCCACTTTTTCATTTTTGATTATTACCTTGATACACCCCGGGGCTGCGGCCTTGATAAAGGCGTGGTCAATCCCGATGAAATCAAAGATTTGGATGTGGTGGTATTTGCCTCCCACAGGCATCCCGATCACTTTAATCCCAGGATTTTCAGCTGGCGCAAATCGGTAGAGAAAATCCGGTATATCCTTTCGGATGATATTCATACCGCGGAGGATGCGCTGATGGTGCACCCCGGAAACGAATATGACCTGAGCGACTTTACTGTGCGTGTGCTGGACTCCACGGATGCCGGCGGGGCTTTTCTGATTCACGCCGACGGCCTCTGCATTTACCATGCGGGGGATTTGAACCTGTGGTACTGGGATGGGGAGCCTGACGCCGACAACGAGGAAATGACAAGGCGCTACAAAGAGCAGATTGACACTCTTCAGGGGCAGAAAATAGACATTGCTTTTATTCCCGTCGACCCCCGTTTGGAAGAAAATTATTTGCTGGGGCTGGACTACTTTATGAAAACAGCCGATGTGAATCTTGCCGTGCCAATGCATTTCAGTGACGACCTGTCTATCTTTGACGAACTGAAAGCCGATTCCCGCGCGGACGCTTACCGTAAAAAAATCGCATTCTTTTCCGTAAGGGGTGAAAAGATCGCGTACCCGCAGGATTCACAGCACGGATGAACTCTGATTATAGTATTCCGGTTGAAAAGAGCACCTTTTCCAGCGAAAAGGTGCTCAAATTATTTTTATACAATCCGGTTATTTAAAGAAGAGTATTCTTTGGTCAAGGGGAAGAAATTCTTTTGCATTCGGAGTGGCGACCGGTTTGCCAAATGGCATCTGGGCAATCAGTTTCCAGCTCTGCGGCAACTTCCACTGCGCTTTCACCGCGTCATCAATCAACGGATTATAGTGCTGCAAAGTAGCGCCAAGCCCTTCCTGCTCAAGAGAAACCCATATGGCAAATTGCAGCATTGCGCTTGCGTGCTGTGCCCAAACCGGGAAATTATCTTTATAAAGAGGAAATTGCCGGGCTAAACCGTTTGTGACAGACGTATCGTCAAAATACAGCACAGTGCCATATCCCGCCGCGAAAGAATTGATTTTGCCCTCGGTCTGAGCAAAACTTTCGGGAGGAACAATCTTCCGGAGCGTTTCAATAACGATGCCCCAAAGCTTCTTATGTTCCTCCCCCAGCAAAACAGCCACCCTTGTGCTTTGGCTGTTAAACGCGGTCGGAACGTTTTGGACGGCATGCCCGATTACTTCGGTAATCCGTTCATCGGAAAGTGTAACTGCATCGCTGATTGCATAGATGGAACGTCTATCTTTCACTGCATCGTAAAAATTCTTTTGCATAGTCAATTTCCTTTCATCAATTATAATATTAATAATATAGAATTTATTTTACCTGTTTTTAGTATACGCGATTTAGAGAAATTTACAAGTTATTTTTGTAATTTATTACAAAATCAAATCAGAATTTTACGTGCAGGCGGTGGCCTGCAAAACAGCGGCACTCCCCCTGACCTTTTTTCTTTAAAATTACTTAAAACACGATATCACGGCAGTAATTCGTTTTTCCCGGAAGTTGTTTTATTTGTTTTTATCTTTAAAAGTAGTATAATACAATAAATGGAAGTGATTTAAATGGCTGTAACCGGTGAAAATCTTAATTTTTTAAAAGCCGTACTGCCGTTCTGGGGGAAATTGACGCCGGAACAAAAGGGAAAAGTAATTGAAACGGCAACGCCGCGATTTTATGCCCGCGGGGAAAGCATGCGCCGGGGCGCCGAGCTTTGCGCCGGGCTTATTCTGGTAAAACACGGCCAGCTGCGCATCTATATTGTCTCCGAAGGTGGAAAGGAGATTACGCTTTATCGGCTTTTTGACCACGATATCTGTATTTTTTCCGCATCATGCATCATGAAAAATATCAGTTTTGAAGTGTATGTGGAAACAGAACAGGAAACCGAAGCGCTTCGCATTCCCACTTCGGTTTATAACGAACTGAACCAAACCTGCCTTGCTGTTTCGGACTTCACCAACCAGCTAATGGCCTCCCGCTTTTCGGACGTGGTATGGGTGATGGAACAGGTGCTTTTTACCAGCTTCGATAAGCGGCTTGCAGCTTTCCTGCTGGAACAGTCAGCAATCGACGGTTCCGACCAGCTTATAATTACCCACGATACCATTGCAAAGCACATGGGTTCCGCACGCGAGGTGGTCAGCCGCATGCTGAAATATTTTCAGAGCGAAGGGATGGTCACGCTTTCGAGGGGCGGAATTTTACTGACCGACCGAAAAAAGCTGCAAAAGCTGACCTGAAAAATTGAAATCCGCGTACAAATCGGCGGTTAAAGAAAGGCACTGTTGTCGTCATATGGACTGTTCCGGATTAATGGGACAGGTGCATAATGGCCTCCAGCACACCGCCTGAAATTGCGCGGGCTTTATCCGAAATGGTATCACAATATTCTTTAATCCCCCGGGGGTCAATATCACCCGACTTCATACCGGTGTGAACCGGCGTACCCTTGGGCAGCAATCCCCTCACAACGCCGTCTATGGGAGCGAAAACAGGTTGCCCGTCCACCGTGGCGACCACATGCCCCGCTTTTACCTGCGTGCCGATTACCGTTTGGGGCGTAAAAATCCCATCGCACACCGAGCGGATGATCCGGTCGGCTGTGTGCCCTGCGATGCTGCCGGGGATTCCTGTGTTTTCTGCTGCTCTTCCGCTGTAAATTGCGCGGCCCAAATTGTGGCCGCGCTGCGTTTCCACCACGCAGTCGCAGTCCTTCCCCGCGGTGAAACCGGGCCCAAGTGCAATGACAATCGGAGCATCGTCTATTTTCGTGCCCAGATTTTCTTTGGCAATAATCGCGTCGACCAAGACATCCGGTTTGCACTGGGTGAGGATTTTGGCCTGCGGGTCAATCAAGACCGCAATTTCACCCTGCTGCAAAATTTGCTTCGCCTGTTCATAATCTTCAGCCAGCCGCGCGGTCACATCCTCTACTTCAGCGACATTCTCGTAAACCGCCCGCGAAAAAGCTACGGTTGTCCGCACAGTGGTGGGTTGAGCCGTTTCCGTCATAATAATATCAAAATGGCATTGCCGAAGCCGATATGCGACGCCGCTGGCCAAATCCCCGGCACCTTTAATGAGTATTAGCATCTGTAACACCTCAAATATCACAATAAATAAGTTAACCGCGTACCTATACGGCTACTGAACGGAAAATCCACTCAATCGGCCGCCTGAAAAAGAGGTAACTGCCACGCGGGGAATCCCCGATTCCAGCAGCAGGGCAGCGATTTGCGCTCCTTGTTCCCTGAGCGGCGCGGTATCCGCCTGATTAAGAACCACTGCGTCACAGCCGCGGTACCCATGCAGAAGCATACGGGCAAGGTCCTGCCCGGAAAGCAAAGATTCCTCCCCCGCTCCCAAAAGTTCTTCGGCCAAAGCCGCACGATGGCATGCCCGCCCAAGCGGTTTACCAAGTGCGGATAATCCTGCAACCGCGACAATCCGGTCCGTTTTGGGATAAATCACCGGTTCTGTTTTATTCGGCATTTTCACCGGCATACGATGCGAGCCATCCGCTTCAATCAGAAGACAGTCCGCCGCACTGTGAAGATAATCGAGTACCCCGGAGCCCGGTGCGGAGAGCTTTCCCTCCCCCGCCGGTGTTCCCACGGCAACAAGCTGTTTCTGATTGAGCGCATCATCGATTTCTTCCGGATTCCCGTCCGTAACAACAGATTCGCATTCCTGTGCCTGCGGATAAAAAATATGTGTTGTTGTACTGACCGCAACGCGATTGCCAAGCGCCGCCAGCTCATGCGCCAAATAATAAAGAATCGTGGTCTTCCCTCCCGCGCCCACAAGCGAAATAACGCGGTCACGGGGAACATCAATCCCCAAAAGAGAATGAAGTGAAGCGCCGCCGCTTCGCTGACTGTTTTCCGTAAAAGGTATCTCTTTCATCTTTTCCCCATCCTCAATTGACAGTATAAAACCCGGGGCCGCGCAACGGCAGACCGTCTTTGCATATCAAGTATTACTTTTTGCCTATTATACCAAATTCATCAAAAAAAGTCACTCCGTTTTCAACCCTGA
The DNA here is from genome assembly GCA_023391275.1 of Bacillota bacterium. GTDB lineage: Bacteria > Bacillota > Clostridia > Oscillospirales > Acutalibacteraceae > Caproiciproducens. The sequence goes on from JAEWBE010000137.1 coordinate 9,305, forward strand.
CCCTTGTTTTTTTCACTGTGTTAGCATAGAATAATAACAGCAATTGAGCCATGAGTAAGAGTAACCGGAAAAAGCGTCCCCAAGGCCCGCATGCCTACGCTCTTTTGCGGGTTAGCTCATGGCCTGTGGCAATCAGGACGGGAGGTGATTGGTATGGCCGATTTGCAGAAACGTCTGACGCAAATGACAAAATCCGCCGGTTGAGCGGCTAAAGTCGGGCCTGGTGCCCTTGCACAAGTTTTGTGCAACCTACCCAAATTTTCCGATCCTAATTTACTGGTTGGCTTTGATACCAGTGACGATGCCTGCATTTACAAAATCAATGAAGAAATGGCGTTAGTGCAAACTGTTGACTTTTTCCCGCCCGTTGTGGACGACCCATATCTTTACGGACAGATTGCGGCAACAAATGCACTGAGCGATATTTACGCGATGGGAGCAAAACCGACTCTTGCCATGAACCTGCTGTGTTACCCATCCTGCCTTGCACAGGAAACGGTTCAGGCTATTCTTGCCGGTGGTTACGACAAGGTAAGAGAGGCCGGCGCCGTGATTGCAGGCGGGCACACTATCCAGGACTCGGAGCCAAAGTACGGCCTTTGCGTAAGCGGCTTTATCGACCCCAAAAAGATTTTAAAGAACACAGGCGCAAAAGCAGGCGACATTCTGATTTTGACCAAAGCCCTCGGTACAGGGATTCTTACCACGGCGGCAAAGGCGTTGCTTACTGACGATAAAGCATTTTCCGCTGCGGCGCAAAGCATGACCACGCTGAATAATCTGGCGGCGGAAACCGCTTCCGCATTCCGGGTGAACGCATGCACCGATGTAACCGGATTTGGCTTATTGGGACACGCCTATGAAATGGCCGGTTCCAGTAAGGTTACGGCTCATATTTTTTCACAGGAAATCGGATTTTTGCCGCAGGCCGCCGATTTTGCGGGCATGGGAATTATTCCGTCGGGCGCGTATGCGAACAGTGATTATCTGAAGGATAAGGTGGCATTTCATTCCACGGTCGCCCAAGTAACACGTGACCTTCTGTTTGACCCCCAAACCTCCGGCGGACTGCTTTTTTCCGTTCCGGAAAAGGACGCCAAGGAGCTGCTTTCCCGCTTGGAACAATGCACGCCATGCGCGCGCATCATTGGGGAAATGACACAGCAGGAACCATTTTCCATTGTTGTAGAATAAATTCCTGACCCGGCCGGAAAGCCGTCTCCCCTGCCCCATAATCGCGCGGCGTAGGGGACGGCAGAATGATAAAAAGCGGATCGCTTTGACTGTTTGTTTTACTGAAAACATGGGGCCCGTACAACAAATAATTGTTAAAAAACAGTATGGACATTGACCCTCCGCAGGTGTATACTAACTTGATTAGATTTGATATGCTGACTATTGACTAACACAATAAGCACACTTTGAAAAGATCTATTCAAAGTGTGCTTATTTTTGTATATAGAAATATGTCAGCATTCCTATGTTGAAGGAATCCGAACGCTGCAGCGAACTGGATTCTTAATTCAGTTCTGAAAATGATGGAGGTATTTATGAGAAGTCTGATTGATCCCCTGGACTTATCCGTTTCCGAAATTGAAGAACTTTTGAATTTGGCGGATAATATTGCCGCGAATCCAAAAGCTTACTCCAAGGTGTGCACCGGCAAGAAACTGGCGACTCTGTTTTATGAGCCAAGCACACGCACCAGACTAAGCTTTGAAGCAGCGATGCTGAATATGGGAGGAAGCGTTCTGGGCTTTTCCTCAGCTTCCAGCAGTTCGGCGTCAAAGGGAGAAAGTGTAGCCGACACCATCAGGGCGGTATCCTGTTACGCAGATATCTGCGCAATTCGCCACCCAAAAGAAGGCGCTCCTCTTCGGGCCTCAAAATACTCCAAAATACCGGTCATCAACGCCGGGGACGGCGGCCACCAACACCCCACGCAGACCCTCACCGATTTAATGACCATTCGTGTGAAGAAAAAAAGACTCAGCAACCTGACCATCGGATTGTGCGGTGATTTGAAATTTGGCAGGACTGTGCATTCCTTAATTAAATCTCTTGTGCGGTATGAGGGAATCCATTTTGTGCTGATTTCCCCCCCGGAGCTTCAGGTGCCGGATTATATTGTTGAAGAGGTTCTCAAAGCAAAAAATGTTTCTTACGAAGAGGTTGAAGACCTTGAGCAGGTTATTTCCAAGCTGGATATCCTGTATATGACCAGAGTGCAGAGAGAACGCTTTTTCAACGAAGAGGATTATGTGCGTTTAAAGGACAGCTATATTCTGACTATGGACAAGATGCGCAGCGCAAAGCCGGATATGGCGGTTTTGCATCCCCTGCCCCGCGTAAATGAAATTGCGCTCGAGGTAGACAACGACCCCCGCGCGGCATACTTTGATCAGGTTCAAAACGGCGTCTATGTGAGAATGGCGCTTATCATGAAGCTTTTGGAGGTAGAAAATGCTTAATATAGACAGCTTGCAAAAAGGAATCGTCATCGACCATATTAAAGCGGGCACCAGCATGAAAATTTATGAACTGCTTGACCTTGCAAAGCTCGATTGCTGTGTTGCAGTGATCAAGAATGCAAAAAGCAGCAAATACGGAAAAAAAGACATCATTAAAATCGATGGAATGATCGACATTAACCTGGATATACTCGGGTTTATCGATCATGATATTACAATCGATATTATCAACGACGGAAAAATTATTGAAAAGAGGAAACTGGTCCTTCCTGAAATGGTTAAAAACGTGATCAAATGCAAAAATCCCCGCTGCATAACCAGTGCGGAAGAAAGCATAGACCAGATTTTTCAGCTTTGCGACAGCAAGAACCATCGTTACAGATGCATCTACTGTGAACAGGAATTTCAGGCATAATTCAAAATCAGGGTTCCGTGTCCGACCATCGTAACCCGGGAAAGCTGCTGCATATCCTATATGAATAAAGCGGTTCCGGGTTACGCCTTCACCGGACAAATCTTCAGGTTAAAAAAATTAAAAGAATTTTTGCACTATATGTTGACAATGCGCGGCATTTTCAGTATAATAACATACGTTGTCAATTCAAATGGCTCGGTAGTTCAGCTGGTTAGAACGCTAGCCTGTCACGCTAGAGGTCGTCGGTTCGATCCCGATCCGAGTCGCCATTTGCTGCTATGGCTCAGTTGGCAGAGCACATCCTTGGTAAGGATGAG
>JAEWBE010000002.1 GCA_023391275.1 Bacillota bacterium
TTGCTGAAGCTCCAGCAGCGCGGGCATTTTTCGCCGTCGGCATGGGAAACGGTGATGGAGAGTTCCGGTAATTCCTCCCCGGTGAATTCGCCCTTGCCCTCAGCAAAAACTTCGACCTGCGAAGCGATAAACACAGCAGCCAGTTCACTTTCCACTGATTTTACAAAATCATACAATTCGCCGCTGCAGAAAAGCTGCACTTTTGAATCCAGCGAAGCGCCGATAATTTTATTGGTGCGTGCCAACTCAAGCGCTTTTTTCACATCATCGCGAAGCAAATGGATTCTATCCCACTTTGCGATAAAGTCAGCGTCGGCATCAACACCTGTTGGTTTTGGCATTTCGTTAAAAAGCACACATTCTTTGTCAGCTTTGTCATCATGCGGCATACTGTGCCAGATTTCATCGGAAGTAAACGCAAGAATGGGAGAAATCAGGCGTACCATACCGTCAAGGATCAGATACATTGTAGTTTGGGCGGCGCGGCGGCTTTCACCCTCGGCCTTCTCCACATAAAGCCTGTCCTTTAAAACATCGAGATAAAAGTTAGACATATCCACAACACAGAAATTGTGAATTGCGTGATAGGCGTTGTGAAATTCGAAAGACTCATAACCTTCGCACACGCGGGCAGTCAGTTCATCAAGTTGATGAAGCGCCCAGCGATCAATGGGCTGAAGCTTATCCAGCGAAACCATATCCTGATCAGGGTCAAAGTCATTGATATTGCCCAAAATGAAGCGGGCGGTATTTCTGATTTTTCGGTATGCATCGGAGAGCTGTTTTAAAATCTCCTTGGAAATACGGATATCGGCATGATAATCGGACGATGCAACCCAAAGCCTCAAAATATCCGCACCGTACTGCTCCACGATTTCCGCAGGATCAATGCCGTTCCCCAGCGATTTCGACTGCTTGCGCCCTTCGCCGTCAACAACCCATCCGTGAGTCACTACCGCCTTGTAGGGTGCCTTGCCGCGCCACGCCACCGAAGTGAGCAGCGACGACTGGAACCAGCCCCTGTACTGGTCCGCACCCTCAAGATAAAGGTCGGCGGGCCAGTGAAGCTCCGGCCTTTGATCCGCCACTGCGGCGTGTGTTACGCCGGAGTCAAACCAAACATCCATAATATCATGCTCTTTTGTGAATTCGCTGCCACCGCATTTACCGCACTTTATTCCGGCAGGCAGAATATCCTTCGCGTCTTTAATATACCACGAGTCCGAACCTTCTGCACGGAACAATTCAGAGACAGCCGCCATAGCTTCCTTTGAAATTAACGGCTCGCCGCACTCCTTGCAGTAAAAGATGGGAATCGGCACACCCCACCGGCGCTGACGCGAAATGCACCAGTCGTTTCGATCCATTACCATCGAAGTGATACGGTCACGCCCCCATGCGGGTACCCAGTTTACTTTATTGATTTCCTCAACCGCTTTTTCCTTAATGGCGTCGACAGAGCAAAACCACTGTTCCGTCGCACGGAAAAGAACGGGATTTTTGCAGCGCCAGCAGTGCGGATACTGATGGATAATCTGCTTCATGGCAAACATAGCGCCAATTTCCTGTAAATGCTTGGCGATGGCTTTGTTGGCCTGAACAGTCGTCAACCCGTTAAACAGGTCCCCTGCCTCAGCAGTAAGCTTGCCGTGGGCGTCGACGGGAACAATCACGGGAATTTGCGGATAATGGTCGTGACATACGTTAAAGTCCTCAACGCCGTGGCCGGGAGCTGTGTGGACGCAGCCTGTGCCGCTTTCCAGCGTAACGTGATCGCCGACAATAATCAGCGAAGTCCTATCCAGATACGGGTGCGCGGTTTCCATGAGTTCCAGTTCGGAGCCCTTGAAAGTGGCAATCACTTCATAACCGGTTTTACCGGCTTCCTGCATAGCGCTCTCGTAAAGGGCGGAAGCCATCACATAATATTCATTTTCCCATTTGATAAGAGAATATTCAAAATCGGGGCCCAGGCAGATTGCCACATTCCCCGGAATCGTCCATGTTGTAGTGGTCCAGATAACGAAATAGGTATGGCTAAGATCGGCTCCCTTTGCAGTGAACAGACCTTTGTCATTCGTTACGCGGAACTTGACGTATATGGAATTGCACGGATCTTCAGCATACTCAATTTCGGCTTCTGCAAGCGCGGTTTCGCACTCGGGGCACCAATAAACCGGTTTCAGGCCTTTATAAATATAACCTTTGGTCGCCATTTGCGAAAAAATTTCAATTTGCTTTGCTTCAAAATCATGGGTCAGCGTAATGTATGGATGATCCCAGTCGCCAATACCGCCCAAACGCTTAAACTGGTTGCGCTGATCGTCAAGATAACCCAATGCAAATTCCCGGCAAAGCCTGCGAAGTTCCACATCCGAAATCGTGGTGGAATTGTCCACCCCGGCCTTTTTTCTTGCTTTTAATTCGGTGGGCAGGCCGTGGGTATCCCAACCCGGAACATACGGTGCCTTAAAGCCGGACATATTCTTGTAGCGGACAATAATATCCTTTAAAGTCTTGTTGAGCGCCGTACCAAGGTGAATGTCGCCGTTGGCATACGGAGGGCCGTCATGAAGCACATAAACAGGCTTTCCTTCGTTCTTCTCCATCGTTTTTTCATATATTTTATTCTCTTCCCATGCTTTCAGCATTTCCGGTTCGCGCTTCGGCAGGCCGGCCTGCATTGCAAAGTCGGTTTTTGGAAGATGCAAGGTGCTTTTGTAATCCATTGATTCTTCTCTCTCCTTAGGTATATTCGTTATTTATTATGATTTTAGATACCGTCCGGAGAATTATTATCATCGGAGATATCAGACTCATCACCAAATTGAATTGCGGTATAACGGGCGGGTACCGCCTCAAAGGCCTGCGTATCGTCAAAATTGGAAACCTCGGCATGAAACAGCGGGTCACCCGGTTCCTCTGCCTGGGCTTCTTCCGAACTCGCAGGCTCCTGCGAAATCGGTTTTGCAGCGGCGGGTTCCTCACGATATGGCGCTGCAGGCTCATCATCCACCGGTTCCGCTGCTTTTGGCTCCGGCTTGCGGGCTGGTAAAGCATCAATTAATGTAAGGTGTTCCTTATAAATATCTAAAAGTTTGGAACGGAAATCTGACACAGACTGCTGCAGACGCTCCATCTCTTTTTTCTGCTCGACAATTTCCTGATTTGCGGTTGATATAATCCGTTCCGCTTTCAGGTTGGCGTCTTTCAGGATAATTTCAGCCTTGTGGCGTGACTCCCGGATGGAGGCGTCGCCCAGCTTCTGCGCGCTGACGAGTGCATTTTTAATGTCCTCCTCTTCCGCACGGTAATCTTCAATTTTGGCAGCCAGAATTTTAAGTTTTTCCAAAAGCTGATCGTTTTCGGCCTTTAATTTTTCGTATTCCTCTTTCTGCTCAATGTTCTTCTTCATCAGCGTATCGTAGGATTCTTTCACCTGATCAATGAACTGATCGACATCGTCGGTTCGGTAACCCGAAAACCCGGATTTTCTGAAGCTGGCATTGATAATGTCATTTAAAGATAGCATGCCCAAAGCCCTCCCATTAAATATATTTTCTGCCCGCAATGCTCAACCTGCCTTTTTTGGTCACCGGACCAATGCGGTCAAGAACAAAGCGGCCTTTTCCCCTAATCGAAAGCTTGCTGCCCTCCGCTACAGAAGCGGAAACCGAGGTGTTCACCTCGTGATTCAGCGTAATCAGACCTGCACGGATCAGCTCAGATGATTTTTCCCTGCTGGTACCAACCGCAGCAGCCACAATACAATCCAGCCGCGCAGAAGCGACAACTGCGGAAAAATCCTCAAATTTACCGCCCGCGGGTAATGGCTCCACCGCGCCAGCGGTTAAAGTAACACCGACCCGACCGATTTTTTCTGTCTGAGTTAAAATAAATTCTGTAATTTCACTTCGTGCAAACAGGACGCAGCGACCCTCGCCGACCAAAATATCACCCAGTGTTTCCCTTTGGATTCCGTTTGCAAGCAGTGCGCCCAAAAAATCGCGGTGGCTGAGCGAATCGCAGCGGCGGAAAGCGGCGGTAACCGGAGTAATTGGGAACGAGGAGGAATCCGGTGCGAGAAAGTCCGGAAATGCACCAAAAACTACACGCTCCGAGTCGTCGTGGCCACCCCAGAGCATATAGTTTTTAAAAGAGATATTCGACATTAATTTTTGTGCGGCGACAGCCTGACGCTCATCCAGAAAGCCGACAAATCGGGGACGCGCTCCGCTTTGCGCAAGCCGCACGGCATCACGGAGCTTTGCCTCCAACACGGCGTCATCGGATTTTTTCTCCATTAAAAGTACACACCGTTGTTTTCCAACTCATCTAAAACATCGTCGCCGGTCAGGTCAACATTATACGGCGTAATAATAAAAGTACTTGTGGCGACCCGCTTGATCTTTCCCCCGTTGGCATAGGCGACACCGCTCAGGAAGTCAATAATTCTGCGGGAAACATCTTTATTGGTATTTTCTAGATTCAAAACAACCGTGTGCATCTTTAACAGCTCATCCGCTACCGCACAGGTTTCCTCACCAAAGCGCTCCGGCTTGAACAGAACTACCTGAAGCTGGGCTGTCGCATGAATGTTCACCACTTTATTCCCGGAATTCGGCACAGTGGTACGTTTTGCGGGTTCGCGTTCCCGCTCATGAAAATCGTTGTCCTCATTCACGCTGACGGGCATGTCCTCTTGCCGTGCATCCTCGTAGTCGTAATCATATTCGTCGTCCGGCGGGTTCCACATACCCTTGATCTTTTCTACAAATCCTGCCATGATCCTGCCTCCCTAAATTTTATTATCGTATATCCTTGGGCCAAACAGGGCGGAGCCCACCCTTACCATATTGGCCCCAGCCAAAATCGCCTGAGAATAGTCGGATGACATTCCCATTGATAAATAATCCATATCAACATTATCTAATTTTTTGGTCTTTATGTCAACAAAATATTTGGACATATTTGAAAAATACTCCATTGTTTTAGCGTTTCCGGCATCTGCCGGAGGAATTGCCATGAGTCCGCGCACATGAACGCCTGAAAAACCTGCAATCTCCGGCAACAAATCAAACAGGTTCTGCGGCAGAACACCGGATTTGTTCGGCTCGCTGCCGATATTAACCTCAATTAAAATATCTGTGACAGCCGCATGAAGAACAGACAGGCGAGAAATTTCACCCGCCAGCTTGGTACTGTCCACTGACTGAATCATACCGACCCGGCCGATAATATTTTTTACTTTATTAGTCTGCAGGTGCCCAATGAACTGAAGGCTGCAATGTTCAAGATCATAGAAAGAGTATTTTTCACAAAGTTCCTGCACTTTGTTTTCACCGATATGGTCGATACCGAGTGCAATCCCCCGGTTAATTACCTCCACCGGAACGGTTTTTGTCGCGGCAAGCAGGGTGATATCCTGCGGGCGGCGGCCCGATTTTACGGCCGCTTCGGCAATTTCATTCCGAATGACCTTCAAATTCTCTTCCAAATCCAAAAAACGCTGTTCCAATTCATTTGACAACTTTTCCATTGTATAAATCAGTCCCTTCTACAACAACTTCATCGGAAAGTTTTACGGTGGTATCCGTCATCAAATCCGCCGTCGGAGGGTTTGAATCGCAGATGACGTAAGTGTCCGTGCTGTACAGCGGGAAAATCTGTTTAAACAGAATTTCATTCCCGTGCATAACATAAACGCCCTTAACATCTTTTTTTACCGTGGTAGTTTTTCCTTTATCGTCTGTGGTCGTTTTACTTACGGATTCAAAATGAACCGCCTTCTGGCTGACCCGAATTCCCGTGTATGTTTCGATTTGAATCTGCGCCGTTTCGTTTCGAATCGCCGCAATGGATGAATTCATGTAATTGCTTTGCAAAATTACCGCAGCCTCGGAAGATTTCGCTGTGATATTTACGTTGGCAACCATCGCCGGTACCGTTTCATTGGAAGCGAACGGGAACTGAATGGAAACCGCATCCCCAAGTTTAAAACGAGGAACCTGATTTTCGGGGATCACAAAGGCAAAGTACCAATTGAAGTCGCCGCAGATTTTTCCAACCGAATCGGCAGGAACCGCGGCTTTTGCGCTCTGCTTCGCCTTAATGTCTGCCGCCGTCAGATTAATCGCCGTGGAAAAATCAAACACAGATTCATATCCGTCCGCTGAATTAACAAAATAACCGGCTGCCGGCGCCGTGACAGAACCCGTCGGCTGGGAATTGGCGGCGGCAAGGGCATCCCGCCGGGCTTTCAGCGCGTTGATTCTGGAACTGAAATTCGTCACTTTATCGGTAACAACCTGACGCTCGTTTACCAGGTACAGAAAATTTTCCCTGTCGTCGGCCAAATCGGAGTACTTGCAGGAATTAAAATCATCAAGGACTTCAATCAAATTTAAATTTATCTGATTGTTGACGGAATCGGGACTGGCGGCGTAAGTATCCCCCGGTGTACTGAGCTTTTGCAGCCTGGCGATCTCGCTGTCAAGGCTTTGAAGCTGCTGCTGCGCAGCCGCGCTTTGCGCGCTTGCGTAAATCTGGGCGACCTTCCCGCCGGCTGCAATTTTTCCGCCATTTGGAATAATGTAATCAATTACACCGCTCGTCTTGTTGGAAACAAGACTTTCCTGCCGGATTGCAATGCCGGAAACCTGCGCAGTGTCCGCTGTAGTAGCATAGGAAGCTGTTTCCGTCTGTACCTGAGAATACCGGGAATTATAAATCTGATAGCCCAGATAGATAAACAACAGAATCGCCACAACGGCCGACATAAACCTTTTCAGCAAAGGACTGTTCATTTATAACACTCCATTTCTCCGTTCAGTACCAAATTTCTTCGGCAGTCCTGCTATTTCACCCACAGGAACCACGGCGTCTAACCGTTTAATTGCTTTTCAATCAATTGAACCGCCTGATTTATCACTTCGCTAAAATCAGAATAATCGTCCATAAAGATCCAGTGAATATCCTCATCACGCCGAAACCAGGTAAGCTGACGTTTGGCGTATCGGCGGCTTTCGCGCCGAATTCGTTCAACCGCTTCATCCAGCGAACATGCGCCCTGAAAATAGGGTAAAAGTTCCTTATAGCCGATTGCCTGAAGCGCCGTTTGAGAATTTGGCTGGCTTAAAACCTCTTTTGCTTCCTGAACCAGTCCGTTTTGCACCATGCGGTCAACACGCAGATTAATCCGGTCATACAGTGTCTGACGATTCCGGTAGTCGAGGCCGATCACACATGCACGGTACGGTGAGGGAATCTGTCTGGAGCGCTCCATTTGCTCCGTCATGGTGATCCCTGTGGTGCGATAAATTTCTATCGCGCGGATTACGCGCGGAAGATTGTTCGGGTGTATCCGCTCCGCGGAGTGCGGATCAAACTGTTTCAGTTCTTCCATTAAAGATGCAACGCCTTCCCGTTCCGCCTTTTGCGCGAGTTCGTCACGAAGCGCGTCATCCCTGTCGTTTTCAGTAAACTGAATATGATGCAGCAAAGAACGGACATAAAGCCCCGTTCCCCCCGCGACGATGGGAAGCTTCCCGCGCGAATGCAGCCCGGAGATGCACTGGGAAGCAAGTGCGACATAATCGGCCACGCAGAACGGACAGGACAGTTCGACAAAGTCAATCAGGTGGTGCGGGACACCGCGCATTTCCTCCGCGGTCGGCTTCGCCGTGCCGATATTCATTCCCTTGTAAATCTGCATGGAATCGGCGGAAATGACTTCTCCGTTTTCATGCAGGGCAATTTCAACCGCAAGCCGGCTTTTGCCGGACGCTGTGGGCCCAACGACGGCGGCAACGGGTATTTTCGCTGTATCTTTCATGATTTACACCCGCCCAAACTGCGCTCCAAATCCTTTTTTTTCATAATAATGGTCACCGGTCGGCCATGCGGGCAGTAGCGGATGTCCTCGGCTTCCATCCTCTGTGCCAAGGCAATCAATTCCTGCGGGGCACTGTCGTCACCGGCCTTTACTGCGGCACGGCACGCTACATTGTGGTAAAGCCAGTCCAGCTTCTCTGTCGTAATATCGTTTTTCGCGGACTGGAGATATCCGGCAATTTCCATAACAGCATCCGCGACATTCTCCCCGCCGAGAATCAGCGGAGCACTGCGGACAAGCACCGTGCCGGAGCCGAAGTCCTCTATTTCAAAGCCTGCGGCGGCATAGGTATCGACGGAGCCAAGCACCGCGGCGTATTCATTTTTGTCCAGTGTGACGGTTACCGGCTGAAGCAGCATCTGCTGCACCGCCTGACCGCCTTCCGACTTCAGTTTTTCATAAAGCATCCGCTCATGGGCAGCATGTTTATCGATGAAAACCAGCTCGTCGTTTCCGCGTTCCAGAATAATGTAGGTGTTAAATGCTTCTCCAACCAGTTTCACGGGCTTTTGCGGCTCGTCCGGCAATGTGTCTGGCATGGGTGCCGTCACTTGCAAAACAGACCGTTCCGATAAATCTGTCTCCGGTTCATGGAGCACCGCAGGACGAGGAACATCCGCATGGAAGCGGGGCGCCTGCACGTCACTTACCGCGTAACTGCGCACAGCCTCGGGCGGCTTTATGCTCTGCTGAACTGGAGACTGGGGCTGAACTGAAACTTGGGCGGCCGGCGAATCCGCTTTAGGAGCGGAGCCGAATTGGAGCTGAACGGAAGGTTCCGTCCCTGCAAAAGGAGAAAGGACCGGCTTGTTCAACGACAAAACGCCGGGCGTGTCACCCTGATTCAGCGCGGTTTTAACCCCGTGATACACAGCGTCAAAAATTGGCTTTTCATTGACAAAACGTACTTCAATTTTTGAAGGATGTACATTGACGTCCACCGCGTGATAGGAAATCCCCAGATGGAGCACACAGGCGGGCACTTTGCCGACCATCAGCGAACCTTTAAAAGCCTCCTCCATGGCAACCATGGCGGTTCGGCTTTTCACATAACGCCCGTTAATGAAAAACTGCTGCATGCTTCGGTTTGGGCGCGCAGCGGCCGGCTTGCTGATAAATCCCCACAGCCTGATTCCATTGAGTTCATAGTCAACCGGAATTAAGCCGGAGGTAAACTCCTTGCCGTAAACGGCGTAAACGGCGGATTTGAGTTTACCGTCCCCGGGCGTGTGCAGCGTTTCGTTGGCGTCCCGAAGAAAGCGCAGGGAAATTTCGGGGTGGGAGAGCGCAATTTTATCCAGTACCGAAGCAATCGCATTCGCTTCGACAAGATCTTTCTTCAGAAATTTCATGCGTGCAGGAGTATTATAAAACAAATCCCGTACGATAATTGTCGCACCCTGCGCGCAACCCGCGTCATCGCAGAACTGTTCTTCCCCTCCGTCAATTACATAACGCGTGCCGGCAAGTTCTTCCTGCGTCCTGGTTAACAGCTCCACGTGGGCGACGGAAGCAATCGAAGCCAGCGCTTCGCCGCGGAAACCGAGTGTGGAGATGCTTTCAAGGTCGTCCTGGCTTTGCACCTTGCTTGTGGCGTGGCGCAGAAATGCGGTGGGCACGTCTTCACGGGAAATTCCGCTGCCATTGTCGGTAACGCGCATATAAGTAATACCGCCGTTCTTAATTTCCACGGTAATCGCAGAGGAACCGGCGTCAATCGAATTTTCGATGAGCTCTTTAATAACGGAAGACGGGCGTTCCACCACTTCCCCGGCCGCGATCAGCTCGGCAATATGTTTATCCAATACGTTTATTTTGCTCATGGAACGCCTCCGTTCATAAATTTATAATTCAATACCACCGCCGCGTGAAATTTTATAATTCCGGCTGTGTTTTCAGCTCAATCAAAAATATCTAAATTTGGTTTGCCAGCTTGATGAGCGATTCGCCGTCTTCCCTGTGGACGGTCCATTCGGACATCGGCTTTGCGCCCATAGACCGATAAAAACCAATGGACGGTTTGTTCCAGTTCAGGCACGACCATTCCAGCCTGCCGCAGTCACGTTCCACCGCCAGCTTTGCTAAAAAGGACAGCAGCGCTTTTCCGATGCCAAGTCCGCGCGCCTTTGGCTGAACAAACAAGTCTTCCAGATAAATTCCCGGCTTCCCGAGAAAGGTGGAAAAATTATGAAAAAACAGTGCAAAGCCGACCGGCTGCCCGTCTTGCTCCGCAATGACAGCCTCCGCCGCTTTTCGGTAAAACAGCGACTCGCGGAGCGTTTCCTCAGTTGCTTCTACATCGTCCGCCATATGTTCATATTCGGCAAGTTCGCGGATAAAACCGAGAATCAGTACTGTGTCCTCTTCCCCTGCAAAGCGGATTGTGACATGGGGAATTTGTGTTTTATAGTGACTTGGCATCTGCAAATCTTCCTTTTCGTCATTCTTGTGCGTTATGGTCAAACTGGACAAAACGGCTGCCGCGATAATGGAGGGTCCCCTGATCACCCTTGTTCAAAGTATCATAAACCCACAGACTTACAAAAAACTTTTTCGTCTTTCCATTGCAATCAAACGCCACCGTGTAATCCGTAACATTTTTCGGGATTCTGCTTCCATACTGCACATACGGCACGTGGTATTTATCAATCACTCTGGCCTTAACCGAAATTAATCTGGTAAGGTGGTTCTGGACAATGCGGAAAACGAAGCCAATTATAATAACAGCCCAAAAAAACCAAATAAGACAATTCATGATGAATGGAATACGATTGAAGCTCACGTCTGCATGCCCCCTTACAAATAATAAATATTATTTTGCCAGATTGGACAGTTCAAACAATGTATTCATACACTCGATTGGCGTCAGCGTGTTTACGTCCAGTTTTTTCAGCCTGTCCAAAATTTCAGTCTCGTTCGGCGGGATTATGGCAAGCTGCATATCTTCCTGCGCTTCCTGCTTTGTTGCGCGCCGTCTCGGCATGGTAACCTGCTGGCCGCCTTCCAATTCGGCAAGAATCTGTTTGGCGCGATTCACGATTTTGTTCGGCACTCCGGCAAGCTTTGCGACCTCAATGCCAAAGCTGTCATCCGCCCCTCCGCGCACAATGCGGCGTAAGAACGTGATGTCGTCGCCGCGTTTTTTTACGGCAATATTGTAATTTTTCACACCGCTCACCAAATCTTCAAGCTCGGTCAGCTCATGGTAGTGAGTCGCGAAAAGTGCTTTTGCGCCCAAAAGCTTTTAGTCCGCCACATAATCCAAAACGGCGCGGGCAATGCTCATCCCGTCAAAGGTTGAGGTGCCGCGGCCGATTTCATCCAGAATTAAAAGGCTCCTGTCCGTAGCGTTCTTTACAATATCGGCAACCTCGGACATTTCCACCATAAAGGTCGACTGACCCGAAGCCAGGTCGTCCGACGCGCCGACGCGCGTAAAGATGCTGTCCACAATACCGATTTCCGCATATGCCGCCGGTACAAAGCATCCGATTTGCGCCATCACAACAATCAGCGCGGTCTGACGCATATAGGTGGATTTTCCCGCCATGTTGGGGCCGGTAATAATAGCAACCCGGTTTTCGTCCCTGTCAAGCAGCACATCATTCGGCACAAAAGGTGCGTCAAGCAGGACCTCGACCACGGGATGACGGCTTTCCTTCAATATAATTTTACCGTCCAGGTTTACAATGGGACGGGTATAATTATGATCGACCGAAATCTGCGCGAAAGAGGTCAGAACATCCAGCTGCGCGACGGCATGCGCCGTTTTCTGCACACGGGAAAGCTGTGCGGCTACTTCCTTGCGCACCTCGTCAAAAAGCTGATATTCGAGCTGTACGGATTTATCGTGCGCGCCGAGTATTTTCCCTTCCAATTCCTTTAATTCCGGGGTAATAAACCGTTCACAGTTTGTTAGAGTTTGTTTTCGTATGTATTCGGGCGGCGCCTGATCCTTATAGCCGTTGCTTATTTCAATGTAATATCCAAATACGCGGTTATAGCCGACTTTCAGCTTGGGGATTCCCGTTTTTTCCCGTTCCTGTGCCTCAATCTGTGCAATGATTCCCCTGCCGTCACTCATATCGCCTTTGAGTAAATCGAGCTCCGCATTATAACCGGGCCGAATCATGCCGCCTTCCCGGATGGAAAACGGCGGCTCCTCCACAATGGAACGCTCAACAAGCTGAAAAACATCGTCGAGCACATCAATATCCGCATAAATTCCTGTCAGGAGGTTTGTTTTTACCGATTTGAGAAGCTCCCGAAGTTTGGGCAGCCTAGCAACCGCAGAGGAAAGGGAACGAAGTTCCCGCCCATTTGCGGAGCCATAAACGATACGGGACATCAGACGTTCCAGATCGTGGATTCCGGTAAGCTGATCCGCAATTCCGCCGCGCAGAATGGAATCCTGCGTAAGTTCTTCCACCGCGTTCAGGCGGCGCCCGATGTGGGCCGGGCTCAAGAGCGGCTGTTCAATCCAGTTTCGGATCAAACGCTTGCCCATGGCGGTACGGGTTTTATCGAGCACCCACAGGAGCGAGCCGCGTTTTTCCTTATTCCGCATTGTTTCGAGAAGCTCCAGATTGCGGCGCGCGTTCAGGTCAAGATGCATGAACTGCACCCCGGCATAAAGATCGATGCTGCTCATCCGTTCAATACCGGTGCGCTGAGTGCGTTTCAGGTAGCCAAGCAGCGCGCCGATTGCGCGCACCACCTCCGGCCGGGTATCAAGGTCCAGTTCATTCAGATTCTGTTTGTGGAACTGGTCAAGCACCTGCGCGGAACACATTTCCAGTTCATATTCGGCACTTTCAAGCAGTTCCAGGCTGGCAGAAAGCCGTTCCTTGATAAATTTGGGAAGTTCGGCCAGTTCCAGCACATTCTGATGAATTAGGATTTCACGCGGAGAAAAGCGGGAAAGCTCATTTTTCAGCTGTTCCGTTAAATGGTCGGCAGAAAGCGAGGTGGCGTGCAGTTCTCCTGTTGAAATATCCGCAAAACAAACGCCGGCCCCGGTATTGTCTGAAAAAAGCGAACAGATAAAGTTGTTGCGGGTTTCGTCGAGCATGCTGCTTTCAAGCACAGTTCCGGGTGTGATGACGCGGATGATGTCGCGCTTTACAAGCCCCTTGGCAAGGGCGGGGTCCTCCATCTGCTCGCAGATAGCAACCTTGTATCCCTTTGCAACCAGCCGCGCAACATAGCTTTCGTAGCTGTGGAACGGGATGCCGCACATGGGCGCGCGCTCCTCCTGCCCGCAGTCCCGCCCGGTGAGCGTCAGCTCCAGTTCACGTGACGCCAGTTTGGCGTCGTCATAGAACATTTCGTAAAAATCGCCGAGACGGAAAAACAGAATCGTGTCAGGATACTGTTCTTTGATTTCAAAATATTGCTGCATCATTGGTGAAAGGTTTGCCATAATCCGCCTGTCATCTCCCGTAGATTAAGATTATAAAGAAATATCAGTGACAGCCGGCGCAGCCGGAGCAATCCCCGCCGCAGGAGCTTTCTTCCAAATCGGTGGTCTCCGGATCTTCGCCATCCGCAGACTGGCCGATGATTGCGCTGACACGCTTTAAAAGGGCATCAAGCTCTTCCTTCGCGCGGTTGTAGGCGGTCATATTCGGATTCTGCATGATTTTCGCATAGACACTGCGCAGTTCCTGATTTAAACCCTGTATTTTTTCCTGATCGATCTCTTCTTTTTGTGACTCGTTGTTGATTGCCATTCTTTTCAGGTTGAATTCACCGATCATATCCTGAAGCTGCTGGTCATCGTCGCTGTTCTGCTTCGCGAGCTGCATGTTGAGGTATCTGTCATCCTGCTGAAGTTCTTTTCCGATTTCTCTTGCCAAACTGATAATATCCATTCTGTTACTCCTTATTAATTTGAATTATATTTGTTCTCCGGTTAAAATCCAGTTACGCGCGGCGGTGATTTTCACCTGCGCAAAGTTACCGATACTGCCTTCGTCCCCGGAAAAATCAACAATGATATTGCCGTCCGTACGGCCTGTCAACAGCCCTGTTTTTTCGCTCTTTTCCTCGACCAGCACCTGCTGCGTGGTTCCGACCATGCCCGCGCACCGCTGAGCGGCAATTTGTTCCTGCACTGCGCACAGTTCCGTAAACCATCTGGATTTTTCCCCTGCGGGAACCGGGTCGGGCATAACTGCCGCGCGCGTTCCGACACGAGGGGAATAAATGAAGGTAAAAAGCGAAGTAAAGCCGACGGTCTGAATCAGCTTCACCGTATCCTGAAATTCCTCATACGTTTCACCCGGGAAGCCGACGATAATGTCGGAAGTGAGAGAAAGATCGGGAATTTTCATTTTGGCGTAGTCGACCAGCGCAAGATACTGCGCGCTGGTATATCCGCGGTTCATTGCTTTGAGCACCCTGTCGCTGCCGGACTGGAACGGCAGGTGCAGGTGGTGACTGATATGTTTGCCGTTCGCAATCGTATCAATCAGTTCATGTGTCGCGTCCTTCGGGTGGGAAGTCATGAACCGAATTCGGTAATCCCCTTCCACCGCGTCAAGCCGGCGCAGCAGTTCTGAAAAATTAACCGGGGTTTCCAGATGCTTTCCATAGGAATTTACATTCTGGCCGAGCAGGGTGATATCACGGTAACCCGCAGCGACAAGCCCTTTGAATTCTTCCAGAATTGCTTCGGGAGTACGGCTGCGCTCCCTGCCGCGAACATACGGGACAATACAGTATGAGCAAAAATTGTCACATCCATACATGACCGTAAGCCATGCTTTGGCAGTGCCGTCACGATGAATCGGCAAACCTTCGACAATCTGCCTGTCCTCCCCGTCGTCACCCCGTTCAAACACGCGGCGGCCGTCGGTAATCGTGGTAAATAAAAGCTCCGGAAGCCGGTGAATCACATGAGTGCCGAAAACCAGATTTACAAACGGAAAACTTTTACGAATCCGTTGTGCGACATGTTCCTGTTCCATCATGCAGCCGCACAGAGCAATGATCAGTGACGGATTGCGGCTTTTAACATTCTTCAGCGCGCCCACATTTCCGAACACCCGGTCCTCAGCGTGTTCCCGCACGGCACAGGTGTTGAAAATAATAAGGTCCGCCTCATCCTCCTGTTCGGTAAAGGAAAAGCCCATCTGTTCGAGCTGCCCCTTTATCTTTTCGCCGTCCGCCACATTCTGCTGACAGCCATAGGTGTGAACAAGCGCTTTGGGTACGGCGCCGCGCGCGCGTATCGCCATAATTTCCGCAACATCGCTGCTATACTCCGCCTGCGAACGCGCCTGCGGCGCCAAATGAACGGGAAATTTATCTGCCAAAAGGGTAACCCTCCTATATTGTATGATTTGCATTTTATTATACCATGTTATGGGGTTTACTTCAAGGAAAAACACAGAAACGCCCCGACACGGTGTGCCGGGGCGAAAAGCTTCCTTCCTGGTAATTAATCTGCAAAATCAATACTGATAATCGCGTTTGTTGTTGAAGCGGTAAGCTTTTTACTTCCGCCGAACCGGTTCTGGAGGTTGCTGATTGCGTTGGTGGTTCGCGTTACAATCGTATAATCAGATTCCGCACCGTCAATCGTGCCGCCAATGATTCCGTTTTGGGTTTGCAGAACAATATCCTGTGCCGAAATTTGATTCAGTGAGATTTTCCCGTTTTGTGTCTGTGCAGAAAGCCGGTTGCCCGCCTTGGTGTCATCCAGCGTAATCGCGGCATTCTGCGTTTCAATCATAATATTGTCCGCTTCCACTTTGCTTATATTAATTAAGGAATTTGTAGTTTTGCAGCTTAAATCCCCTAAACTTGAAAAGTCAGAGATTCGAATGACACTGTTCGTCGTATTGATTGAAATTTTATCCGCATATTTCCTGGGTACCTGAACCGTAATTCTTTTAGAATCATCCTCACCCCAATGAAAATTCGGAAAAGAAAAATCATGCAAAGAGCGGCTCTGATTAATCAGGGTGATCGTACCGTTTTCATTATGAATGGAATAGTCCTCGTCCTGATTCTCTACATATCCGATCGTAATCTCATCGGAATCGGCGGCGACTACATTCACTTCTTTATTTTCCGCTTCGATGCTGATGCTGCTGACCCCGCTGACCGGAGCGGTAAATATTTTTTCACCCTGTGTTTCATTCCGAACTAAGGTGGTAACGCTGCCCGTTGCTACCTTTCCCGAAAAATTCACAAATCCGAAAAGTGCCACCGTAATCATAGCGACCACAATCACCCCAAAAAAGGAAGCAAGTGCGATACCAACAATTTTGCCCGCATCGGCCGGCTTGCGGTTCGGATTTTCAATCAGAATTTTCTGTGCCAGCACATGTACATCGCCAAGCTCCGCGACCGCCTGCGCTTCCGACTGCCCGTTCTCAATTTTATCTTCAATAATTTCACGGTAAAAATCCAGGATGGTTCTGCGTTCCTCATCCGGCAGAGCCCGGATCAGCGACCGAAGCCTTTTTAAGTACAGTTCCTTATTCATATTGCTTTGTGCCCCTCCTGTAAAATAAATTCATGAATTTGTTCAAGTTCTTTCCATTCAATAAAAAAGTCACGAATTCTTTGCCTGCCCAGATCAGTAATACGGTAATACTTTCTCAAACGTCCGTTGTGCTCCAGCGAATAGGTAGAAAGGCAGAACCCAGCCTCGAGACGCTTCAAAATAGGATACAGAGTCGATTCCGATATTTCAATACAGGCGGAAACATCCTTAATAATCTGATAGCCGTAGGAATCCTGTTTGTCGATTACAGCCAGGACACATACATCCAGTAAGCCCTTTTTAATCTGTATGTCCAATAGAAATACCCCCTATTGAATTATATTATATATAGCATAGTATAATTTGTCAATCTGTTCCAATAAAAAACACCGCCCGGGGAATCCCCGGGCGGTATTTTACAGCAATTCAATTCGGACTGCACTTACTTGGATTTATACATCCACGGAATAGCCTTCCAGACCATAATGCGGCGCTTCAGGTCTGAATCCGTCTGCCGGCCGGTAATCAGGAGTTTGTCATAACCCGAAACATGCAGGTAACCACGAACAGCGCCATAGCCTGTGCCTTCTTTCAGCATGACATCGACCCCGTTCATTATGGTAAGGGGAAGTTTTTCCCGTTCCAGAAGAGAAATTAACTCTGTGTCTTCGCGGTGGCCTGTTTTGACAATATCCATAATGCGCAGTATTGCATCGGTATGCTGAAAAATATTCTTTCCAACAGGTTTCTGCTTCCCGCGCTTGAGTTCATAAATCGTGTCGCGTTTCATCATGGCAGGAGACTGGGCAATGACATCGGCCGCAAGCAGACAACGGAAAACAAATTCCTCGGCATACCCATGGCCGCATAAATCAAAAAAATAAATCTGTTTTTCCATGATGAACCTGCGCCTTAACAGGACGGCGGAAATATCAATATGAAGGCTGCCCTTCAGAATGTGTTTAAGGTACTCGCATCCGGTCCCCTGCCGAATAGTCTTGCTGACCAAGCGACGCTCTGCGGAACGGGATTCCTCCTCGCTTACACTGCCGAACACAAAATCCGCTGAGGTACGCGATGCGGTGTCGAGATAACCATTGATAAAATCACGGTAAAGCCTTCGGGCAAAAATGAAGGTGATGTACTCGCCGCTCGCCTTCTGAATTCCGGTATTAAGAGCGGTAGAAACGGTTCCATCTCCGTTTTGGATCACGAATCCGCGAAGTCTTAACTCCTTAATAAGCTGAACGGCTTCCAGTACGGTCTGGTCACTGGAACCCATGTCAACGACAATGAATTCCACTTCCCGCCCTGTGGTCTGTGCGGCGACGGAACGCAAAATTCCGGAAATTTCCTGTTCGATATTTCGAACCGGAATAATAATTGAAAGCTCCGTAAGCTGCATTGCCGTCATCCCCTTTTCCCACATATTTTATTTTAAATTATATCATATTATAACCAATTTGGAACGCTAAAACTGAAACATATCGAAGCCGTATTAGAAAATTTTTTGTTCATTTTAACTTCTATTTAAGTAATTTACATGTGAGACATGCAAATCAAACTATTTGTCTGTTCTAATACCGCAACGCTGTTTACTTTTCTTCTAAGTCAGGAGCACTGTCGCCTTTAAAATAACGTGCAACTGTATAACGCGTGCTGTCATCGATAAAGTGAGACAGACGCTGAACAATTTCTTCCGCGGGCTGCTTCATTCCGCGGCGCGCCCACTGGACCGTAACGCCAACCAGACCATAGGAGTAGAGCTCGGCAATAAAATTTTTGTCTTCCTCCTTTATGGTTTTGTTTTCTTCAACCGCATCGATAATCTCAATCAGAAGACTTTTCGTTACGTCGAAAAGATAATCCTGAAAGGCGTTCTGTCCTGTTACATTTAAGGCGTTAGTGTAAAAGTACTGCTCCCGTTTCATACTGTTCAGGATCTCGCGGACAACCCCGCTCCAGTCTTCATGAAGGCGGTTCCGGGTGACGGCTGAAACGACTTCATTATAATAAATCCAGTTTACCAGATCATATTTATCCTTGAAATGATAATAAAAAGTCTGACGGTTAATTCCACATTTCTCTACAATATCGGCAACGGAAATTTTCTGAAGATCCTTTTTCTTCATTAATTCTTTGATGGAAGCAGCAATTGCTTTTTTGGTTATAAGAGAATCTGACATCATTATCCTCCCAAATGAAACAGATACCAAGAGTATAAAGTATTTATAAGATGTTTCAGTTATGAAACGCTGCAATTGGCTCGGATTTATATTTGTTATATTTTACCAATATTCTCTTTGTTTTTCAAGTTTTTTAAACCCGACATAATTTCGCCAATTTTTTTAATTAAATCACTTGCAATCTTTATAAAAATATGATATTATTACGAAGCTGTTTTAAAACACAATTTATGGGGCATTAGCTCAGCTGGGAGAGCGCTACACTGGCAGTGTAGAGGTCAGCGGTTCGATCCCGCTATGCTCCACCAATACAAAACCCGCATGGCTCTGGAGCTTGCGGGTTTTTTGCTACCCGAAAATAAATTGTGAAAAATGCGAAATGTTCAACTTTTGTTCAAGTATGAACGGGAAAAGTGTGAAAAGATGAGGTCCCTTTACAGCTGTCGAGGGACCTCATCTTTTTAAATTAAATTCCATTGAATTTTTTACTTATAGTGCTACTATAATAACAAATGGAATTTTTTAACATCTCCACTCCTTTTTATGGCTATACCAAAGTTAGAACATCGCATTATGTTTAGACTGCGCAAAAAGCTCAGTCGAATTATTTATATGAAGTTTAAGTTTAGTAAATAAAATGAACGGAGATTTTGTTGGCAAAAATTTAGATAATTCCCCATGTCGGTTAGATTGACAAATATATTTAAAATATTATAATAAATATTACAAATGTAAGTGAAAGGATTGCTAAGATGAGTGATTTGCCCAGAATATCAGATGCGGAATATGAAGTGATGAAAGTAGTATGGAAATATGCGCCGATCAACACCGTTGAAGTGATCGATAAGCTGTCAATGACAAGCAAATGGAATCCAAAAACCATACAGACCATGCTGCTGCGGCTTGTAAAAAAGAGGGTTTTAAGCTGCGAAAAAGACGGCCGAGTTTTTGTTTATACTCCTATCGTAAAGGAAAAGGAATATCTGGCACAGGAAAGCAGTACATTTTTGAATCGTTTTTATAAAGGTGCGATAAACTCTATGATATTGAATTTTTTGGAACAGGATAAATTAACGCCTCATGATATTGAAGAATTGAAGCGCATTTTAGAGGAGCGGCAGGAGAAAGCAGGGAAATAGCAATGAATACTTTATTTTTCATTCACTTTCTAACCAGCACCCTTGTCTTGTCTCTACTGTTATTATTGATATTATTCATGAAACGGTTTCTGAAAAAGTACGTTTCGTTAAAATTTCAGCATTACAGCCGATATCTTATTTTATTTATGCTGTCCATTCATTTCCTCCCCATTGGAACGTTTTCCTTAGAGAATGACCGGATACCTGTTTTCAGCCGAGGTGGCAATGTGCCGGCTGCGGCCTTTTCCGTGCATTCGGTAGCTGACATTATGAATCAAAGCACAGGCAGGCTACAGGATTTTACCGTATCGGTAACTCGGGCAATCCCCGAGCAGCTTAATTTTTTCCTCATGATCGTCTGGGTGATTGGATTTGCTTTGACAATAGGGCTTACATTTTATTCCAACCGTCGTATCCCTGTTATCAAAAAAACAATTCAGCCGGTTGATGACGTTAAAACAGATCAAATATTTAAAAAATGTAAAAAACGTCTGCGAATCCGTAAAAAAATAATTTTGGGGAAATCAAAATTGTTGAGTACGCCGGCTACGTTTGGTTTAATGAAGCCTTGCGTTGTTTTACCGGATGAATCCAGAACAACAATTACGGCGACAGATATCCCTTATATTTTTTTTCACGAGCTGACCCATTACAAGCATGGTGATATTTATATTAACTTTCTTATATGTATTTTCCAAGCCCTCTATTGGTTTAATCCGCTTGTCTGGTACACTTTTAAAGAAATAAAAACGGATAATGAAATCGCCTGCGATATCTCTGTTTTGGAAATGCTGAACGAAAAGCATCATTTAGAATACGGGAAGGCCATTATAAACTGTGCTGACCGTTTTTTAAAGCTGCCGCACTTAAACGCAGCCTCTATGATGATTGGCTCTAAAAGTCAGGTAAAGAAGCGTATTCAGCAAATTGCAGATTTCCATAAGGAATCCAAAGAATTAAAAATAAAAGGCACTGCCTCTATTCTGTTGATCGGATTATTCATACTGTTAAACGTTCCTTTCCTTTCAGCGGCCGCATTGGATCAGGATATATACCATCCGTCGGGCCGTGTTTCCGTGGCATATGAAGATATGAGCCGTTATTTTAATGGATATCAGGGAAGTTTTGTTTTATACAGCACAAAAACAGATCAATATACGGTTTACAACAAAGAAAAAAGTCTTACACGCGTTTCGCCGGATTCAACTTACAAGATATATGATTCTTTGATTGCGCTTGAAACGAATGCAATTACAAGGGAACAGACTACAATACCCTGGGATGGAATAAAATATTCTTATCCTGCATGGAATAGAGATCAGGACTTAACCTCTGCTTTAAAATCTTCGGTTAATTGGTATTTTCAATCGCTGGATAAAAAAATCGGGTACAAGGATTTGCAAGATTACTTTCTTAATATAAAATATGGAAACTGTGATATTTCCGGGGGTATCTCTGACTACTGGTTAGAATCGTCTCTGAAAATATCACCGATGGAGCAAGTGCAACTGCTCAGATCCTTTTATAGCAATCAATTTGGTTTCAAAGACGAAAATATTGATGCAGTAAAGGCTGCGCTGTTAATTTCGAGAGAAAATAATATTTCTCTTTCAGGAAAAACCGGCACCGGAACAGTTAACCTTAAAAATAGAAACGGCTGGTTTGTCGGTTATGTTGAGACTGCGGGAAACACATACTTTTTCGCAACAAATATCCAAGGCGGGGCTAACC
The DNA here is from genome assembly GCA_023391275.1 of Bacillota bacterium. Lineage (GTDB taxonomy): Bacteria > Bacillota > Clostridia > Oscillospirales > Acutalibacteraceae > Caproiciproducens. The sequence goes on from JAEWBE010000002.1 coordinate 21,448, forward strand.
CAAGCGGCAGCGAAGCTGCTAAGATTACTTTGTCAGTTTTGACGGAGAATAATATAATAAGCGATAATATGAAAGAACAAGCCCTCTTTCAGAAATGAAAAAGGCTTGTTCTTTTCTGATATTGATAGATTATTCAAAAACCGATTTGGCGATTGTAATCGCACAATGACTGCCGCCGCGGTTTTTAACGTCCTCCACCATAGTTAATGCCAAAAGCTGCCTGTTGCTGCTATTATCCGTATTGAATGCTACAAACCAACCCAATTCTGTTCCTTTGGTATCTTCTTTTGATGCTTTGATTTCTGCAGTTCCGGTTTTTCCGGCAAGTTTTATACCGGCGACCCTTCCGCTGCGCCCAGTACCGCTTGGACTTTCAATTA
>JAEWBE010000020.1 GCA_023391275.1 Bacillota bacterium
ATGTTATGGTTGGCGAATACACTTTTGACGAATTAACAGGTGACCTGAAGATGAATGAGATTAAGGCTTTTTTGTTCATGGACTGGTTAATTAAAGAGCCGCAGGTGGCTGAAAACGCGCTGCTGCACATGACGAACCCTGTTATTGTGTCAGATCAGCTGAAAAGCAGGTTGGCAGCGTCGCTTGATGAAACCATGCTGAAGGATGAACCTGAAAATACCGAAGATATTATTATGGATGACGGGAATGCGCAATAGCGACTCCTTTGTAGATAAAAATACCAATACAATCCACGCCCTGTACAGCACATTGCCCGGGCAGAAGCCTGCGGTGCTGTGCTATCTGGTGGTCGGAAAGTAATTCGCTTATTTTTACTGAAAAATCATAAAATTACTTCGGAGTAAACAAACAGAATCAAAAACCCCCATTCGTAGTTGTGATCTACGTTTGGGGGCTTTTTGCAAGGTTTGTTTTTGTTGGTTCAGTTAACCGGTGTGACAGCTTTTTGTTTTGTAAGTCGAGTTTAAATGTGTGAAATCATGACCTTACATTGTCTAACCGGATTTTCATTTGGTATCGTCGTGTAAATTCCCGCAGATTGGCCGGCTGTTCCGACAGCGGTAATCCTATAAAAATAATTATCACCGGATTTTTTGATCAGTTCAAAACTAAAAGGGCCTTTTGTCCCTATTGTAAAAATCGGTATAACCCCATTGGCAGAAGTTATTTTAAAAACGTAGCTTGCTCCTTTTTTAAGGCTGAAATCACGGGTTGTGTCACATTTTATTTTTATATTTTTCGATGTATTTATTACCCGGTTTGTAATGGTAACTGTAAACTGCTTAACCGCTTTTATTCCTGCCGCTGCAGCGTAAAGACCGGTTGACTGCCCTGCTTTTCCAATGGCTGTGATCTTATAGTAGAAGTTGCTGCCGCTCTGTTTTAAATACTCCACTTTCAAGATCTTGCTGTCACCGGCCGTAACAATTGGTTTAGTAGCTTTTCCGCCCTTCGTTGCACAGGTAATTTTCAGGGTATAGGAACTTGCCTGTTTCATTAAAAGATTGCCCGTGGTATCGGATTTGATTACGATATCATTGGCGGCCGAATTTTTAACTGTGAAAGTTTCCTTTGCGGTTAAGCCATCTTTCGATGTGAGCGTAACGGTCGTACTTCCTGCCTGTAAACCTATATATTTGTACTGATACGTTCTTAGTGCAGCAGTCCCAATTTGTTTGTCAAATTCAGCTTTCAGTTTTGCTGTGTCGCCTACCTTTACTGTCGGCGGTTCCGTTGCAGTGGAAAGCACCTGAAAATAATCTTGCTGATTGACATTGATGGTGCGGGTTCCCGTGGGGTAAAAACTCAGAAATTTTGTGCTTGCCGCGAAAGCAAAAGTGCCTCCGAAAGCAGAGATTATCAACATGCATACCAAAATCAGTGATGTTACTTTTAGACTCTTTTTCATACAACAATCCTCCTAAATATAATTCTATTATTATTATAGTAGTTTGTAGTACAGCTTATGTGTCGTATTTAAATATGGTATGCAGATAATATAACAATCAGAGGACTCACCGCGATTTGCCTTATGCTTATAATTTATTTCTGATTTTTAATTCGATCATGATATGAGAAATCTTTTGCTTTTAAGTATTACAATAGCTGTTTTTAATTGCACATCTTAACTTAATCTTTTTTAGTAACAACACCAATACTGCCGTTTACCAAAACTAAATCACCGGTTTTCAGTTCGGTTGTTGCAATTCCGCATCCTACAACCGCAGGAATTCCCAGCTCTCGCGCTACAATTGCAGCATGCGATAAAGGTGCGCCAAGATCTGTAATAATCGCAGCAGCTTTTGGAAACAATGGCGTCCAGCCAATGTTGGTAACGGTAGTTACAAGCACCTCGCCCTTTTGAAAATCTTTTGCTTCATCAAAACTGTGTAAAATACGCACGACTCCTTCCACTGTGCCTGGGGCCCCGGCAAAACCCTTAATGGCATTTTTGTCTTTTGTCGGCGCTTGGGCATTGGGGTCGTAGTAATCCTGTCGTTTATCCGTGGAATTAATCCATTCCTTGGGATTAAACCTGCCCCTGATTAATTGTGGGAAAACCGGCATCTTTTGATATTCTTCAAAATTTTTACGCCTTTGAGAAAGCTTATCCAGCATTTTAATATCGCCTTTCAAAAATTCGGGGACCTCAAAGCAATACATCATAAATATATCATCGCCTATCCCGGTAACAGACCCGATTTTTTGCAGTAAATGACGCATTACTCGAAAGACCTTTATAAACTCATTTCTCAAGGACTCACGGGTATTGGCATCTTTAGATACTTTTTCAAGCTTTCTCTCCAGCCATTTTTGCTTCGTAGGGAATTTTTGTGCAAAAAGCTTTTTGCCCTGCATGAATTTATTTTGCTGATTTTTTAATAGCTCACTCGCACTTAGTCCGGCATTATTGTATTCTTTGATTTGATTGTCAACAAACGAAGGGTCATCTGCAGGGTATGCATAAAAAACTTCAAACTCATGCGGGCTTCTATGACCGTAGAGTTCCAGATATCTTTCAGGGGTTAAGCTTCCATTTATCACTTGTTCTATTGCCAGCAACGGTTTCATGCTTACAAGTGTTTGTTCTCCGCTGAAATTAGAACATAATAAATTCGCCAGTTCTTCCCCTGCAATCTTGACAAGTTTTTTTCTGAGCGTTGCTAATATTGCACTTCCTGCACCGCCAAACCAGATATACCACAAAGCTGATAAAAAGGGCCGTACCTCAGATGTCCACAGTTTTAATAACTCCTGTTTCGTGTTCGCGGCTTCTATGCTTTTGAGTGTTTCCACATACCACACTGGTGTATGCTCCAAGTAGTAATCCTTTTGCTTGCTGGAATCCTTCATACGTTTTAAGCTTTTTTTTGCCCGCAGAAACATCTCCTTAATTAATTGAGGCGTACGAAACGGATAAACAGGTACTTCTATATTATCCGGGATATAGCCAAATACATCGCTTATAAGCTCCTTTGACTTTTTAACATTATATCCAAGGACTTTTAACGAAGAAATCATAATGCTGATATTGGAATATGTTCTGCCGCAAATATTACCGAACATGAAATAGCCCGGCACTTTCTGACACTCTAAATCCATCTCATGCAGCAAACTCCAGGTAAATGGACTCATTACGTCGGGTACTGCCTCTCCTACATTATTACTGCTCCAAAGAGCATCGGTATCAAGACTTTGATTGATTTCATAGGTATCGTAATCAATTGTTTCAAGAGTAGTAATTGGGCGTGCCTGAACAATATATAGCCTCTTGCCTTCAACGACCCATTCAATATCCAGCTTGCAGCCGAAAATCTCTTCTGCTCTCAATGTGGCTTTGTACATGGGCTTTACGTATGGCATCAAGAATTTATCGCCCTGATATTTCCCGCCCAGTCTTGATATGGTAAAAGGAGATGCATTTTTCTCGCCTGAAACAAGCTGCTCGCCTGCACCAAAAACAAAATTTCCCACCATATTCACATGACTGCCTGTAATTGGATCGGCCGAAAAAAGGACCCCTGCCATCCTTGCATTTATCATAATTTGAACTACAACTGCAATTTTGTGACCATGAATAATGCCGTGAACCTTACTATATTCGTTTACACGTTCAGATTTTGCTGAAGCGGCGACCGTTTCTATAGCAGAAAACACGTTGATCCTTGCCACATTCAGCACAGATTCAAATTCACCTGCAAATGATGTTTTTGCGCTGTCCTCTGACAGGGCGGATGATCGAACTGCAAAAGTACCGTCCGGAAACATTTCAAGACACTTTACAATATCGGAGTGCGCTTCTGACTTCAGCTGATTATTTTCAAAAGCTGTAGACAAAATGACAAATCCATTTGGGACAGCAATTCCTCCACGGTACATCTTGCAAAGAGATGCACCCTTTCCTCCTGCAAAGCCTAACGATTCTTCGTTAATGTCATCAAAACAATAAGCAAATTTCATACACTCTTCTCCTCGTAAAATGCAGTACGCAGCATCTTTATATATCCGTCTATTTCACTGATATACCGCTCTTGCTCTTTGCTGTAGTCTTCAATACGTTTTTCAGGCAAAGTTTGTGATTCGCTATAGCCTCTAAGTGTAAAAATAATAATATTAACTGCTTTATCTGTATCAATATCAGCCTTAAAAAGAGATAAATCGATGCCCTTGAGAATCTCCTTACGTGCATCAAAATACAATAGATTTGTGTACTCATTAATCTTTGAAGCCACGGCAGGGTCTTTTTCAAAATAACCAGATGCCACAAAATCAAAAATGGAAGGGTATTTATTTACCAGTTCGAATTTTATGAGGAACACTTTACGGAGTCTTTCTAAAATGTCGCTTTGCTCCATGTCGATTTTTGCATAGTATTCCCGCATGATTATAGCGCCGGCATATTCAAACAGGAAAATGTATAAATCCTTTTTCGTCCCGAAATAATGAAAAAGCAGACCCTTTGAAATTCCCGCCTCCAAAATGATTTCGTCTGTAGTGGCCTTTTTGTAGCCGTTCTTTGCAAATTGGCTCATTGCGGCAGTAAGCAGCGTATCGCGCTTTGTTTCTTCCATTGTGAATATCTTATGTTTTGACAAATCCTTCATTCAAAATTCTCCCTACAATATTCGTTGACTTATTTAGTCAACGAATATTGTAGCACCGTTGACCTGATTAGTCAATAAGTTACCTAAAAATATCTTTGCATCGCAGCAGATGAACAAACAGCATGGAGATATTGTTTATTGTAAAGCTTAAAGCAGACGGCTTCATGCCCCGTACAAACTTAAAAGCAGTTTCCGTGAAGGAAAGCAGCGTTCACCTGCAGACCTCCTTTGACACGATCTCACCATCGGTAATCCGGTTTTTCAAAGATTACTTCATCTGCTGCAGTACCTTCCGCTTCGTTTGGGCCTTGCGGAAATATTCGGCATGGCCGTTATGAAAAAGAAATAGGAAGCTGATGCAGTACATCAGTTTCCCTAATAATCAGTACCCTCAAAGAGCATCGCAACCATATGCGAAGTTGGCTTATGCTCATTGTGCAAAGTTATAAAGAATTCTTATTTTTTATTGATCTTAATGCTTCCAGCCTTTTTGCTCGTTCAAACGCTTCGTATAAAAATTCCTCCGCAGACAGATCCTTATAACTCCAATTCATGGCCTCTATTGCAGTTGCACCCGAATAACCTGTTTCTGCAATCTTTTTCATAGCTGCAGGCCAATCAATTGTGCCGTCAAAGGGTAGTCGGTGTATGGTGTTTCCGCTATAATCGTGTAAATGTAATGCCATCAAACGGGAGCCGTACTTGGATAACAAATCATAGTTCGGATAATAGTGGTAGTGATGGCAGCAGTCATAACAGAATCCTATGCGCGGGGAATCCACTTGCTCCAGCATATATGATAAATTAATAAAATTATGTAAATTCTCCAATGCAACATTGATGCCGAGCTGTTCAGCCTTTTCAGCAATTCTTTTGATTCTATCCAGTCCCAACGCGTTATATGGTTTATCATCGTTTGGAAGATGCACCACCATGGTTGGAATCTCAAATTCGGCGCAATCTGCAACGCATTGCAAATAACAATCGATGGAGGCTTCGCCGTCCAAATTATCAAGCCAGATGTTGTCCTGAACTTGGAATGGGGTGTGGATGTTTTCTATGAAAAGACCCGCTTCGCGCACAATTTGTGGTCCGCTACGGTAATCATTACGATCCAAGTATTCACTCCACCATAATAAAACACCGTCAAACCCTGTTTTTTTTATCAGTCGATAACGTTCCTTTATCGGCAATTCATAGCCAAACCAATCATAAATAGTAATCATAATTCAAGTTCCTTTACTTTATTTTAAATACACGCAGCTCGTTATTTACATTATATAGTATTTATAAACATAATGCGAAGCTCAGCAATATTGGATGGTTCACCAAAGGTAGGGCAGGACAAAGACCGATTCTGCAATCCCCGTCAGGGGATGTAACCGTGGTGAAAAATGGAATTATTGCAACCGGCACGGGAACATTTGTAGCGGATGCTACGACAGATGTACGCGTAAGGGGCAGTTGTCAGGAAATATAAAAAAGGTCCAAATGGATACTGTTTGAAATGAACCCCAAAAAGCTAGACAAAATTAAGCGGCCTAAACGATCTGAGTTCTGTATCCCACAGGCCTCAGACCGTTTAAATTTTTATGATTGAGCCGGTATTTGCAAATAATTTGCATTTACTCTTGACATTGCTTTATTTTAAGTATAATCTTAATTGCAAGTGATTAGCATCTAGATGCAATTCCTACATTCCTTAGGAGGAAGAAAAAATGAAAAAATTAATATCCCTTATTCTTGCCTGTGCCATGACGCTTGCCCTGTTCACTGCGTGCAGCACCGGTTCGGAACAAACACAAACCAAATCGGAATCATCCAACGGTTCCCTGGCAAACACAGTCCCAAATCAAACTGCACTTGGGAAAAAGCTGAAAGTATATACCAGCTTTTATGCGATGTATGATTTTACGAAAAAAATCGGTGGCGACAAAATCGACGTTACGAACCTTGTTCCAGCCGGAACAGAACCGCACGACTGGGAACCTGCCACAACGGACGTTGTTAATTTAGAAAATGCGAATATGCTTGTCTGCAATGGCGCCGGCATGGAAAGCTGGACAGATAAGGTTTTAGGCGCGCTCCAAAACAAGAAGCTGATTGTGGTGGAGGCTTCCAAGGGGCTTGATCTGATGGCAGGCCACGCAGAAGAAAACGAAGAAGCCACAAAATACGACCCCCATGTCTGGCTTGCTCCGGAAAATGCAAAAAAAGAGATGGAAAATATTAAAAATGCGCTTGTGCGGGCCGATGCGGCAAACAAGGAAACCTATGAACACAACTACGAAAAATATGCCGCACAGTTTGATGAGCTGGATCAGGAATACAAAACTGCAGCCTCCTCTTTCAAGAGCGAGGACATTATTGTGGCACATCAGGCGTTTGGTTATCTGTGCAAAGCGTACGGTTTGAATCAGGTCGCAATAGAGGGCTTAACGGCGGATTCTGAACCCGACCCCGCCCGTATGAGTGACATCATCAAATTTGCTAAAGAGCGTAAAGTCAAAACAATTTTCTTCGAGGATTTGGTCAGCCCAAAAGTGTCGGAAACCATTGCAAAAGCAGTGGGCGCGAAAACAGCAACCTTTAATCCGCTTGAGGGCCTGACAGACGAAGAACAGGCGAAAGGATTGGAATATGTCTCTGTAATGAAGCAAAATCTACAGACTTTAAAGGACGCGTTAAACGAATGAGTGTCATTTCAATAAAAAATCTTTGTTTTGAATATGAAGATGTCAGCGTGCTCAACCAGATCAGCCTAACGGTAGAGCATGGCGATTTTGTCGGGATAATCGGCTCTAACGGCGCGGGAAAATCCACGCTGTTGAAGCTGATGCTCGGCCTGCTGAAACCAAAATCCGGCAGCATTCAATTGTTTGGACAGGAACTGTCGGAATTCAAAGATTACTGTAAAATTGGTTATATCCCGCAGAACAGCTCTTCACTGGCCGCCGGATTTCCCGCAACAGTGGAAGAGATTGTAAAGGCCAACCTGTTTTCACAGATTGGATTCCTGCGTTTCCCAACAAAGGAACATACTCGGCTGGTACATAAATCGTTGGAAACTGTCGAAATGCAGGAATTCACAAAGCACATGATCAGCGAACTTTCGGGCGGACAGCAGCAGCGCGTCATGCTCGCCCGTGTACTGGTGAATAATCCGCAGATTTTGCTGCTTGATGAACCAACTGCCGGAGTGGACTCTGCCGCATCTGAGTTACTTTACGCTCTGCTGGAGAAGCTGAATCGTGAAAACGGGATTACGGTGATCATTGTCACACACGACGTGGAACGTGTGTCACGTCTGGCAAAACGCCTGATTCGTATTGATCACAGCGGGGCCTGGGAGGAAAAGCATGATACTGGAATATGAATTTATGCAGCGAGCGTTTCTGGTCGGGATCATGCTTGCCGTTATCATTCCCTGCATTGGGGTTGTTGTGGTACTGAAGCGTCTTTCCATGGTGGGTGACGCCCTTTCGCACACTTCTTTGGCCGGGGTAGCAACCGGTTTGATATTTGATTTCAACCCCACTCTGGGGGCGGTTGCGGCGTGCACACTCGCATCGTTCGGCATTGAAGCCATTCGAAAAAAATTTCCCAGGTACTCTGAAATGTCGATTGCGATTATTATGTCGGCAGGGATTGGGCTGGCAGGCGTGCTTTCGGGCTTTGTACAAAATGCGCAGAGCTTTAACAGTTTCCTGTTCGGCAGCATCGTCGCGATCAGCGACTTTGAACTCCAGCTTGTTATAATCATCAGTTTACTAGTACTGGTTACATTTATTCTGCTGTACAAAGAACTGTTTTATATTTCATTTGATGAACAGTCTGCGAAACTTGCCGGGGTTCCGGTGCTGGCGGTTAACCTTATTTTTACCCTCCTTACCGCCGTTACTGTGTCCATCGCAGCACGAACGGTGGGCGCGCTGATTGTTTCCTCCATGATGGTGGTTCCCGTTGCATGCGCCATGCAGATAGCGAAAAGTTACCGCAAGACCGTATTGTTGTCCATTGGATTCGCGTTGTTCTTCATGCTTGCCGGCTTATTGATTTCATACTATGCGGGTCTGAAGCCGGGCGGAACGATTGTACTTTGTGGTGTGATCACTTTACTCATCATTATTTTATTTAAAAACAGACGGAAAAGAGAGGCGAAGTCATGCAAATAAAAATAGATATTATTTCCGGATTTTTGGGTGCGGGAAAAACAACGCTGATCAAAAAACTTCTATCGGAAAGCCTTTCGGGGCAGAAAACAGTTCTGATTGAAAATGAATTCGGTGAAATCGGAATTGACGGCGGAATTTTAAAGCAGTCCGGCGTTCAAATCCGTGAAATTAACTCCGGGTGCATTTGCTGTACGCTTGTAGGGGATTTTGACTCTGCGCTGAAAGATGTAATTCATCAATATCAACCGGAACGGATTTTGATTGAACCTTCCGGTGTGGGCAAACTCAGCGACGTGATAAAGGCCTGTGCAAAAATAGCGCTTAAAGAAGATGTTGAAATCAATTTATGCTTCACCGTTGCCGATGCGACGAAATACCGGATGTACAGCAGGAACTTTGGAGAATTCTATATCAATCAGATTAAAAATGCGAACACCGTGATTTTAAGCCGCACCCAGAAGCTGGATGCGGAAAAATTGGCTGCTGTAGTAAAAGAAATTCATCAGCACAACGCGAATGCCGCTATCATTACAACCCCCTGGGAAGAACTGACCGGCGACAGGATTCTTGCTGCCGCTAAGGCTGCCCCGCTTCTTAGCCGGACAGATTTGTTTGAGGATGACCACGAACCTTGCCATGAGCTTGAACTTAATCATGATTGCCGGCAGGATCATCACCACCACAGTGCCGAAGAAGCGTTTGAAGCTTGGAGTGTACAGACACCCAAAGTATTTGACAGGAATGAAATAGAAGAACTTCTGGGGCAGCTTCCGCAATACGGCACTGTTTTGCGTGCAAAAGGGATTGTGCCGCTGTCAGATGCAAGCTGGCTGCAATTTGATTATGTTCCGGAGGAAATCTCTAGCCGTGAAATTGCTCCCGATTTCACAGGCCGCTTGTGCGTCATCGGCAATAACCTGGACAAGGCCGGCTTGTCCGATTTGTTCGAAGTGTACCAGAATTAACTGATGATGCAATATAAGATAAGCAGAGGTAAAAGATGAGCAGGACAAAAATTGAAGTGATCTGCGGCTTTTTGGAAAGCGGCAAGACCACGTTAATTCAGCATATGCTTGAAAGCAGCCAGATGGAGCAATACAGTAAAATTGTTATTCTCCAGTGCGAAGAAGGCGAGGAGGAACTTCACGCGGGTTCCCTGCCGAATAAGAATGTAGTTCAAGCTGACATTCGCGACGAACAGCAAATTTCAGGCCGCCTGTTCAGCAAAATTAAAAGAGAACTGAACCCTGATTTGATCTTGATTGAATACAACGGTACTTGGGCAATTGACAAGCTTCTGCGCGCCCGCATACCTTCGGACTACTTTATTGATCAAATTTTATTCTGCGCAGACGCATCGACTTTTGAACTGTACCGCAGCAATACCAAAGAAATGATGGCAGAACAGATTGCCAATACAGACGCTGTTCTATTTAACCGCTGTACCGGAAAAACGGACAACCTAAAATCAGGAGTAAAAAACCTGAACCGTAATGCAAAGCTGTATTTCGATGGGGATGCGGCACAGCCGTATCTGGACGAAATGTTGAAAAAAGCCAGCGCAGCCGAACAGCTAACACAAAAATTAGAATTTGGCCTTGCAACGGTAATTTTGTCGGTCTGCCTGTCATTACTTTTCGTAAAATTGTCAACGATTGCCCCGGCATACTCTTTTCTGAAAAGCGTAAATACCGTATTCCTTGGTGTGCTGCTGCAGGCATTGCCGTTTTTGCTTATTGGCGTACTGCTATCCTCCATGCTTCAAATTCTGGTGCCGGATGAAAGACTTGCGGCTCTTTTTATTAAGCATCCGCTGCTCGGTTTTCCGTTGGCTGTTATAATAGGCGTGATGTTTCCTGTTTGCGACTGCGCAATGATGCCGATTACAACACGCCTGATACGAAAGGGCGTTCCCTTACCGCAGGCAATTACCTTTATGCTTGCTTCACCTGCCGTAAATCCTATTACTTTTATTTCTACCCTTTACGCTTTCCCGGGTCAACGGGAATACGCGGTATACCGGCTTTTACTCGGTGTAGTAATTTCGCTGGCTGTAGGGGTGATTCTTTCCATCGGCAAAATAAAAGCAGATCGGATATTATTGGAGGGTTCCGGTACGGCAGCCTGTTCCGGCGGATATATCGGCAACCTGAATTACGCCGGGGCACTTGGCAAAGTGGAGGCTGTTTTCCGTCACGCGGGAGCGGAACTTTTAAATGTAGGGCGCTTTCTTGTGTGCGGAGCGCTGATTTCCGCTATTCTTCAAATTGCATTGCCCTCTTCCACCTTTCAGGACGCGGGGCAAAACATTGTACTGCCTTTGCTCATTATGTTTTTGGCGTCATTTTTTATGTCGGTGTGTTCCACATCCAATGCCTTTATTGCAAGGAGCTTTTTAAACTCCTTTCCATTACCCGCTATTATGGGATTTATTGTAATGGGACCAATGTTTGACCTGAGCAATCTGTTTATGCTGAGCAGCAGCTTTAGTCGAAAATTTATAGCGAAACTTGTGGGTATCCTGTTTATAGTTGGATTCCTCACATTTTTACTTTTTTCTGTTTTAGTTCGTACATAAAGTTTTCAGGAGGCAGCCATGAAACGAAAAATAAACTTCGAAGTATTGTGCCAGATGATTATTTTAATTGGATTGGCGATTCTTCTTCTGCTCGCCTTAATCAGCGGGAAAGCACAGGATTATGTTCATCCCCGTTTGAACGGTTATTTATGGTTCTCTGTCGCAGCACTGTTCGGGATCGGCTTTTTTATGCTGCCAAGCCTTTTTAAGCCAAAGCATCACAATAATGCTGCAAAATATTTAATTGTTTTGATCCCTCTGGTTAGTGCAGTACTTTTACCGGCTGGAATCGTTCAAAGCAAGGCGGTTACGTTGGGGGGCATGTCGGCTGCCCCCACGGGACAAACAACCTCTTCAAAAGGAATCGTTATCCCGGATAAGATCGCTCCTCAGGATGATATTGGTATTGATACCGGTTCCTCAACAGCAGCACCGCAAAAGGATGCCAACGGGGTAACAAATATTACGGACGGGCAATTTGCCGATTGGTACGCACAATTGAACAAAGACATGAAGCAGTATGAGGGAAAAACCTTCCGTTTCAAAGGTCAGGTGTTTCGGATGAACAATTTTGCTCAAAACGAATTTGTCCCGGCTCGTCGTGCTATGGTATGCTGTGCAGCGGATCTTCAGACCTGCGGTCTTCTTTGTCGCAGCGATGAAGCAAAATCTTTAAAGAATGACGACTGGGTTTGGGTTACAGGAAAACTAAAAATAGAAAATTTTAATGGCCAAACCATGCCGGTTTGCTATGTAACTAAGATTGAAAAAGCGGAAAAGCCGCAGCAGGAATACATCTATTTTACTTATTAACAACCCGCTGGATAAAGTTACGGTATTCCGATTTCTTCTCGGGATTCCATTTACAGCAATTACTTCATTTCCTTTTGCATCAATTTGGCTTTGAGGAATTATGAATAGTAATTTTAATAACATTATACCTTAATATAGCGTAGCTCTTTTAATTCTATACCCATATTAGCTGTTTGGACAGTATTATCATGTTTAAAACCCATTTTCTCATAGAACTTTATGGCGCGTATGTTTTCTTCTAATACCCAGAGCTCTATATTAGCGAAGTTTTCGCTCAATATTTCGTTGATTCCCCATTCCATCAACTCTTTAGCGGCACCGCTTCCCCAAAATTTTTGAGCTAAATAAACTCTCCAAATCTCTATCCATGAATTATCATTATTACTATATCTGCATTTTCCAAATGAAATCAGCCCTGCCGGTTCATTTTTCTCAAAAATGATGGCAGTCCTTGGTGAACCTTCTGTTAATTCACTGATAAATCGTTTTGTTCTTCTTTGAATAGAGAAGACTTCATTTAAAACATCATCCGGAATAATATCTTTGAATCCCGCTTGTGATGCTTCTGAATGAATTCTACCTAAAATGTCCGAATCAGCCAGATTAGCATAACGGATTTTTCTGCTCAAATTTATCCCTTCTTTTTAGTTCATAGATTTATAGTTAATCTATTTGCCCATTATAGCTGTCAGCATTCAATTGCAGGGGAGACCGCTTGTCCCTTATAAATATTATGGGAAGCTAGTAAGTTATTTTAATTTCATAGACTACTTATAATTTTATTGAAAATTTAATAGTTTATGATTTTATGAATTTAGAAAAGCCAACTGAATTGTTATTTTCCCTATGTAATTCAAAATTTATTATACTCGTTTAGCAAGCTTCACACTAAATGAGATTTTGTCTAAAGGAAGTTCCAGTGCTTCACACAGCAGCCTGAGAAGACGAATCTTTTCATTGTTGCTACTGTATGTTTCAAAATTGATCTCAGTGCCAGGTATAGTGTGTGGAACATGAGGGCTTGAGGGAAACAAAGAAGTCAGTTTAAATTGTTCTGGATTTTTCACAACTTCGTTCATTCTATTGGAATTAAATGAAAACAGTTCCTGCATTATGAAGTCCATCAACACTGCCAGGCGAGTACCTTGATTGCGATTTCCATTCACTTGGCACTCTTCGAATTTTGCGCCGTTCCAACCATTCGGAGAATTGGTTTTCTCAACATTTTCTGCAATTGTATGATATTCTGTCTGGTTATTATAAGCTACATCATATCTTACACCACGGGAGCCTTTTTTCGCACGGGAAATCGTATTGCCAGCAGCTGTGATCGTTGAGAATTTCAATACGCTGCAAAATTCATCCATGTCATTTTGTGTAATGATTCCATCCTTATTAAGTACATTATCGAAAGCCGACATAAAATTGGCAAATATAGTCCATTCTTCGTCCGTAATCTTTATACTCTGCTTCATTTTTGCATACTGTTCATTGGGTTCACCGTCCTCATCAGGTTCCGCTGCAAAATTCTTGAAAGCCATAAAAAAATCAGCATCCAGCATTTCGTTTTCACTAACAATGTAGTTATAGCAGTCCTCAAAAGATAACTGCATACATAAAATCGAGAACAGTAATTTCTTTTGTCGCATTTGGTTAATTTCAGATTTCAGCGGCATTTTATCCAAGAGAGTAAAAGCGTTGAACAGCCGTTTTATACTACGAGGATTTCGACCAATAGAATTAAAAATTAATTCTACGTAATCAGAGAGTTCGGCTTGCTTCGCAGTGCTCTCCTGCGGGAGCTGTATTTTAAGGTCTTTCAACGATTCAAGAACAAAATTCTCAATATTATATTGTGCAACCGGCATTTTGAATGGGACCTGAATAATTTTATCAAAAAAGCTGCGACCTTTTGCAATGCCAATACTGTCACCGAATTTTTTTCGGATTCCCTGAGATACAACTTCATAGTCAATTGCCAATACAAATACACATCTTTCACAATCTAAAAATATCTTTAAAACTTCAAGCAGTTCCACCGCTTTCTCCGGTTGGAGCCGATCCAGATCATCTATAAAAATAACGATTCGATCTGATTTTGAAGAGCTGCAGATATGATCAATAAAGTCCTGAAATTGATCTTTTAAATTTTCGACGACATCTGCAATAGTGGCATCCTGATCATTTAATACGTCCTCTGTGAGGGAAGCAATTCTTTCTCCGCCAGCAATTCCGGCAAGGGCTACAATACTGGGTTTTATATTTTTTTGAATACGGCGCACAGATTTTTGCAGACCAAGTTTAATACTGCTTTCAGTTGATTGCTTTTCTAGTTTTTCAATTAAGCTGGACATCAGAGCAATTGGCAAATCATCTCCCATGTTAAACTGAGAATACTGCCAAGTATTGAACCAAATCCGTTTAACCTCCTTGGGTATAGTTTGATTAACCATGTTCATGATACTGGTTTTTCCGCTTCCCCAATCGCCCTGGATTGCAATAGTCATAGGGGTATTACATTCTCTGATAAAGCTCCCAAGACCGTCAACATAAAGTTTTACATTAAACAGATCATCGTCTATACTTAATGTAGGTTTATCTGTTATTCCACTCATAGTACACCCCTTATATTATTAAATATACCTTCCGTTAATTTCATTTTCTTTTTCTCCGGGTTCTGAAGGGTAAGAACTAAAATCAATTTTTCATTGATGTCCCTTTACGTGCTTCCCATTTTATTAATGACCTGCAATGGGGCGAATGTTGTATTATGACCTGCTGTTAAACAGATGCACATGATTGCTGTTAGCTTACATTCAAGCCCAAGGAGGCCCCTCTTGGATTCGTTCTTTATAAAGATGATGTGCAGTCCAAAGGTAGGGGAGACGACAGCGGTTTTAAACATTATGCGCAACTCGCATTTGATTTCGAGCTGTTAAGCATGCTCATAATCTACCGATGATCAGGACTTTTTAATAGGATGACGTATAACTGTTTTCCATTTTGAGGGTTCGACTTTGCGGGCATCCGACAGATAGATTTCGTGGTGCAATCGAGTATCTGTGATATCATTCATATATCCGTTTTCTTGCAAGTGCTTGTCCATAATGGCAACGGTAGCAGGTTCGTCATCAAACGGACCTATGTGCATGATTTGCACACATAAACCTTCATCGACCGTTAGGAAATCCGCTGAAGAGCAATCCAGCTTTTTCTTTGTAGTTGTTTCTGCTACTGCCCAATTAAAATCATCTTTTGTCACAAAGTCCGGCAAGCGGATAACTGAAATCCAGTTGAACGTATCCTTGTTTTCATAGTCAACACCCCTAATATTATCCTGCCACCAAAAACCTTCCAGTGGCGGTACTACATATTCAAAAAAACCATCAATCTTATGCGAACCCTTATAACTCATTTTGATGGTATATGCAATCGCATAAAGAATGCTGACAGCCTGCTGATATGTACCGCCTTCTTGATTTGGGTTTCCTTTTCCTCTGACAGCGATATAGTTTATGGCTGGAACAGTCACTATTTCCGGCGTGTTCTTAGGCATATAAATTTCTTTGTACTCTTTTTTAAAATCAAAAGCCATACTTTTACCTCCGAATTAATATCCAGTATATTAAACATCACGTGAAGATGAATTGTGTTAGATAGAACATCATAAGGCCATCATTATCTAACTGAATTTATAATCGGACGTTTGAAGATTGCTTAATGTGAGGCACCCATATTGGAGGACGTAGCTGCTGCCATTACGCAATCGATGGCAAGCACCACGGCCAGGGCGACAACCTCGTCTCTTGTATCCGCAACGTTCAATTCGTAACAGTCACCCCACGTCATCCATGCCTTGTGGATCGTCACTATTGTCATACCGTTCTGAACAATCTCATAATCGTGTGCCGTAAAGCTACCGTTTATCTCCCAGCCAAGCCCTTCGATACTGTATTTGGGATGAAAAAAGGTAAACTCTTTGTTTATTTCCGCAACCTGCCGCCCGTCTACAAACACAAAATAGCGCGGCAGAAAACTGAATACCTTCTGCTGTATAAATGCAGTTTCAGTACCAGCCGCATTATAAATATGGAGTTTCTTACCAAACGAAAAAAGCTCACCTTCAACGTTGTATTTATCCTGTCCGTTCTCGTCTTTTACTGTGAACTTATCAGCCCAGGAAAACACCTGTTGCCTTATGTATAACTTCATTTTGTAATCCTCCTTCACCAGTTTGTTTTATAACATTCATATTTCGGATGCAAACATGAGATACAGCTCACATATTGTCAGAGGCCTGTCAATTTCGCTTCCTGTAAAACCTGCATTTGTATCGCCAAGAATATTAAAAATCCTTTCCAACTCGCTATTATTCAAGCAAGGAAACATTCTTTTACCCTCTATAATTTAACTTCCTATTGCTAATAAAATCGCCCAGGTGAACTATGCTTTGATTGCCCATCTCATTTTTGTTGAACGGGCACGGCTGTTCCTGTTACATTCTTCTGCCGATGGTCGTATTACCTCGGTTGCGATTTTGCTGTAAACACCCTCTTGAAATAGCATTTTAAATGATTTTTTAACCAATCTGTCTTCACCCGAATGAAAAGTCAGCACGGCAACCCGTCCATTTTTCGCAAGGACATTGGGCAGCTTTTCTAAAAACGCATATAGCGCTTCAAATTCGCTGTTCACATCAATTCTAAGTGCCTGAAATACCCTTTGGCTTGATTTTTTTACCGTTTCATCTCTTTCAGCTGCCGGAATAAATCGAAGCGCTTCTTTGATAATTTCGTGAAGTTTCGTCGTCGTAGAAATATCAATTCCGCTTCTTAGCTTTAAAATAATCGCTCTCGATATTTCTTTTGCATAAGGCTCATCCGCATTTTCAATTAACATACCTTCTAATTCCTCCTCGGTCAACTCTTTTAAGCGCTGAGCCCCAGTAACGCCCTTATCAGGATTCATTCTCAAATCTAATGGACCGTTCTTTTTAAAAGAAAATCCTCTCTCGGGATTATCAATTTGCATGGAAGATACGCCTAAATCCGCCAGTATAAAATCGAACTTGCCCGTCTCGGCAACGACTTCATCAATATTTGCAAAATTAAGATGC
>JAEWBE010000065.1 GCA_023391275.1 Bacillota bacterium
TGTGGAAAATATGAGTCTTGCCGCTACCGACCTTGGATTGGGGAGCGTGTATTTATACGGATTCCTGGTTGCCTTTTCCGCTGAACCCGAACTGCTGAAAGAACTGGGCTTACCCGAAGGATTTTCACCCGTTTCCGCTATTGCGTTAGGCTATCCCGTTCAGCCATTGACGGAAGAAAAAGAGCCGAAAAAAACCATCTCCATCAATACAATTCAATAGTTTGTTTCATTGTATGTGTTCTTTCCAAATTACGCACGGCTTCCGGCTAAAAACCAGCCGGAAGCCGTGCGTAATTTCGCAATATCTATTTTTGTTCCTCGCTTACCATTTGGCGCAGTTTGTATTTCTGAATTTTTCCGCTGGCAGTTTCGGGGAATCCACTCATAAACCGAACGTATGAAGGTGTTTTATGCCGCGCTATACGGGAATTGACGTAATTTATGATTTCATCTTCGGTGGCGGTGAATCCGTCTTTAAGCACAACACAGGCCAGAATTTCTTCCCCGTACTTACTGCTGGGCACACCGATGACCTGAACATCCTTGACAGCAGGATGGGTATAAAGGAATTCTTCAATTTCCTTCGGATAAATATTCTCACCGCCACGGATGATCATATCCTTAATGCGCCCTGTGATGGTGTAGTAGCCGTTTTCATCCACCGCTGCAAGGTCACCCGAGTGCAGCCAGCCATTGCTGTCGATCACCTTCGCGGTTTCCTCCGGCATATTGTAATACCCTTTCATGGTGTTGTAACCGCGCGAGCAAAATTCACCGGGAACATTCACAGGCTGCCGCTTTCCGGTCTTAGGATCGATAATTTTCGTTTCAACATTGGGCAGCGCCTTCCCCACCGTGGAAACCCTCAGCTCCAGACTGTCACTGATTGTGGTCATTGTACATACGGGGGACGCCTCTGTTTCTCCGTAGGAAATTGTGATTTCTGTCATTCCCATTTCATTGATTACCTGTTTCATCACCTTGACCGGGCAGGGTGAACCCGCCATAATGCCGGTACGCAGCCTGGGAAAATGATAATTCTGAAATTCCGGATGCTCCAGAATGGAGATGAACATGGTTGGAACGCCGTGCACGGCAGTACAGCCTTCTTCCTGAATTGCCTGCATGACCCTGAGAGCCTGAAAATACTCCAGCGGCACCATGGAAGCCGCATGTGTCAGGCAGGCCATGATAGCCAGCACAAGCCCAAAGCAATGAAAAAAAGGAACCGGGATGCAAAGCTTGTCTTCATGCGTAAACTGCATGCAATCGCCGATGCTTTTGCCATTGTTAAGAATATTGTAATGAGTCAGCATGACCCCTTTGGGGAAGCCGGTGGTTCCGGAAGTATACTGAATATTGACAATTTCCTGCGGGTCAACCGCCGCCTGCACTTTTTCATACTCTTCTTCTTCAATGGTGCAGGATAACCGGTATAAGTCCTGATAGCAGTACATCCCCGGGTATTTATTTTTACCTGCGTAAACAACGGCCTTTAAAGCGGGCAGGGCCGGATCGTTCAGTTTACCGGGTTCGGAGTCTTTCAGACTGGGACAAAGCTCATTAAGAATCTGAACATAATTTGCATCCTTTGCGCCATCGATTAATACCAGCGCCTTGGAATCGGACTGTTTCATTAAATATTCAAATTCAAATCGCTTATAGTTTGAGTTTACTGTAACCAGTACCGCACCGATTTTTGCGGTCGCAAAAAGGGTAATCAACCATTCCGGCACATTGGTCGCCCACACCGCCACATGATCGCCTTTCCGAATTCCGATGGAAAGCAGTCCTTTCGCCGCCGTATCGCATTCTTCCCGAAATTCCTTCCATGTTCTTCTGTACGGTCTGTCCGTATACTTAACCGCCTCCCGATGCGGGTATTTTTCAGCCACCATATCCAGCATTTGTCCCACTGTCACATGAAGCATATCATTCATTTCTTCGTCCTTCTTCCACATTGGTTGTTGAAATATATTGTTATGAAGTTTTATTTACATCTTTCTCCTGCTTGCAGGTTAAGGAACGCATCGCCACATGGACGGCGAAAAAGTGATTTTACTTCCTTCCTATATACTTATGATTTCAATTATGAAAGGTAATTATATTTACGATTACATAATAATAATAAATCAGTACACGCATTAATTATTTTTATGTTCTAGTATTAGTAATTACATTCTACTCAATTTATTAATAATTGCAAGAAGTTTTCTGAAAAATTCAATATTTCTTATATTTTTGCCATATTACATCTTTATATAATCTGAATTTCCGTTGTTTTGCCAATATTATGTGATAAATTGATCATGTGCACTTATTACCCACAGAAATGATTGAAGGAAGAGCCGCAAAAAAACACAGCGGGCAAATTATGTCCGCTGCGTTTTTACAAATTTCGAATAATTTTTAACTGTTTGTTCAGGTTCTGTTCTCCGAACAGCTCAGGTTGGCCAACGCTTTCATATGGCGTTTTCGTCTGTACATCCATTCATCCGCACGGTTCAGCGTTTCAAATAAACTGGAGTCTTTCTCCTCATACTTTGCCCAGCCATAGGCAATTTCAATTTTGTTGGGGTTAAGAATATTATAATCATACAAATTTTTCGTCATGGCTTCAAGGCAGACCCTCAGCTGCTCTTCTTCGCAGCCTTTTAAGATCATAACAAATTCGTCACCACCGATTCGATAGCATACGCCGAACCCGCTGAAGCTTGCTTCAATAATATTTGCCGCACCGACAATCAGGGAATCCCCGTTCAAATGACCGAAATTATCGTTGACCTGCTTCAAATTATTCAAGTCAAATGTAGCGATTGTAACTTTGCAAATTTCCTGCGACAAGTTCAGCTTTTCCATATCCTTTTCAAAAGAGGTGCGGTTCTTCTTTTGCGTCAGCATATCCACGTAGGCAAGGCGCTGCAAAACGCGAGTCTCCATACCCAGTTCAATCATGGAAAAATTGCGTGAGACAGTGTCGATGGCCGGCAACACAATAAAGATAAGAAGGCCCATCCGGCAAAACAGCGCGCCGTCTTTATAAATTCCCCAATAATACCGAACCACGTCGATTAGAAAAAAGACAATCATAAAAGTGACACCGTATAAAAACGGCCTCACGCTGCTGTCATGGTACCGGTACAAATTCTCACAAGCGGTAAATGACGACAGAGCCAAACCCGCAATCAGAATCACATGGGTGGAAACCACCGTTTCGGGAAGATCCATCCGGTTTGTCACCTGCAGCAAGGTGCAGACCACAAAATTGACCGCGGCGGCGACACCAAGAATATCATACCATTCCGAATGGTTTTTTGCATAAACTGTTTTTACAAACAGCAAATAAGGGATTGGGCAGAGCATCAATGAAAAATACATAATATAGCCCAGTACCAGTACATTGGGGATGAAGAGCTGAAACACCGAAGTTTCCGACAAAGCGGATACGGATACTCCGAGAATAAACAACCCCTGATAAAGCATGCCCATATTTTGCTTCATCCTTCTTCTGGCAATAAGGAAAGTCACCAGAAAAAGGATTCCGATTATTAACACCAGACCGCTGATGATCGTACTGGGCAAAAAATTGCGCACCATTCTGGCAATGTCCTCGCTTCTTTCGCCAATTGCAATGCTGTTGAAAGTACCCGCGTATTTATCGTAGGGGGAACAAAATTTCAGGGTAATTGTTTTCCCCGCCGACTGCTCAGGCAGATCGACGAAATGCCACGCGGTGCAGGCGGGTGATTTACCGAACCGGTACTGGTTCCCCACCCCGAACTGGTAAATCAATTGACGGCCTACATACACCTGCACCGAGGAATGATATGTTGCAAAAGAAAGGGTCATCCCGTTTTTCAGCTCTGCAGGCAGCGTATTTTCAATTGTACTTGTGCTGTTTTTTTTCACGCCGTAGCTAACGGAAACTGGAAGGGTAATATGTTCGCTGACCCCGTCGCTGCGGTCAAGCACCCAACCCGTATTAAAATCAGTCACACTGCCTTTCCCGGTTTCAATCCGATCAACCTGAAATGCAGTGCTGATGAATGCAACAAGACCTATAGCAGCCGCTGTGAGAAAAAAATAGACGTACAACATAATCTGCTTTTTCAAACGGTTCGTCACCCCAAAAATATATTCTATTTCGGATTATAGCCCTATAATGTCAAAAAGGCAACTATAGTATCATTTTTTGTATTTTACAGCGGATAAAATTATGCTATACTAAAAACCGATCATAAGAAATCGGAGGAAAACACATGCCCAAATTATATTTTAAATACGGCGCCATGGGAAGCAGCAAAACAGCGCAGGCGCTGATGGTGAAATTTAATTATGAAGAAAAAGGTTACCGTGCCGCCCTGATGAAGCCGTCTGTGGACAACAGGGACGGCGAAGTCATCGTGAAATCCCGTATCGGCTTGCAGGATAAGGGTATTTTAATTGACAAGGATTTAAATCTATATGACTGGTTTCTCAAAAACCGGTACGATGTTCTGATTATAGACGAGGCGCAGTTTTTATCCGGTATACAAATCGAGCAGCTAAAGGACATTGCTATTGACTTTGTACCTGTTCTTTGTTTCGGACTGAAAACTGATTTTCAAACGCATATGTTCGAGGGAAGCAAGCGGCTGTTTGAAATCGCAGATTCCCTGACAGAGATCAAATCGGTTTGCACCTGCGGGCGAAAGGCTGAAGTAAACGCGAGAATTCAAGACGGAGAAATTGTCCGGCACGGCAAGCAGGTTTTGATTGGGGGAAATGAAAGTTATATCGGATTATGCTATGACTGCTGGAGAAAAGGAAAAATCGGAACCACTCCACCGCAGCGATAAACAGACATTGGAAAGCCCGCAGCCGGATGATGGCTGCGGGCTTTTCAATTTACTGTGTCCATATTAAGTTAATTGGCAAGCGCGTCGTTCTCTTCCGCATGACCGGAATAGGTCGGAACCAGTTTGTGAACAACCCCCATCATCGCAACGTTATCCACACCGGCCACGTCACGGAGATTCTCGATTTCACTCATGAAAGTGTCTTCGTTAAACGGAATCGGTGTGCCGATATAAATCAGTTCGTGGGAAGTTTTTGTACACCCGCCCTCGCTGTCCAAGAGAAGTTCCTCGTAAAGTTTTTCCCCGGGGCGCAAACCGGTAAACTCGATTTTGATATCCACATCGGGCTGTAAGCCGGAAAGGCGGATGAGGTTGCGCGCCAAATCAACAATCTTAACGGGCTGGCCCATATCAAGCACAAAAATTTCCCCGCCGCGCGCCATGCCTCCCGCCTGGATGACCAGTCTGGCCGCTTCCGGAATTGTCATAAAATAGCGGATGATGTCCGGATGGGTAACCGTAACCGGGCCGCCGTTCGCAATCTGTTTTTTGAAAAGCGGAATGACACTGCCGTTGCTTCCCAGAACATTTCCGAACCGAACCGCTACATAATCCGTTTTGCTGTGATGGCTGTAATACTGGATAACCAATTCGCAGATGCGCTTGGTCGCACCCATAATATTTGTCGGATTCACAGCCTTGTCGGTGGAAATAAGCACCATACGTTTTACGTTGAATTTGTCACAGGCCTGCGCTACATTGAGCGTACCGAACACATTGTTTTTCACAGCCTCTCCGGGACTCAATTCCATGAGCGGCACATGTTTGTGCGCAGCGGCGTGGAATACGACATCCGGTTTACAGACAGAAAACACATGCTCAATTCTTCCCTTATCCCGAACGGAGCCGATCAGGACCTCCAAATTCAGATGCTTAAAGCGCATAAGCAGCTCATTCTGCAAATCATAGGCATTATTTTCGTAAATATCATAAATAATTAATTTTTTGGGGTTAAAGTAAGCAATCTGGCGGCAAAGCTCGCTGCCGATTGAACCACCGCCGCCCGTGACGAGCACCGTCTTATTCTTCAGGTAACCGCTGATTTCAGCCACATTAAGATTGATTTCATCCCTGCCCAAAAGGTCAATAATATCAACATCTCTGATTTTCAGCGGATCCGCGCTGTCTTCAATAATTTCATAAAGTGCCGGAATCGTTTTTAACCTGCACCCCGTCTGCGCACAAATGCTCAAAATATCCTGCTTGTCCTTTTTTGACGCAGTCGCAATGGCGAGTACAATCTGATCCACATTATATCTTGCGGCTATCCTTGGGATGCTTTCACGGCCGCCGGCCACTTTCACTCCATGAATCCGCGTGCCTCTTTTGCTCTTATTATCATCAATTGCAACAACGGGAATGCCCTTGCTTTCCGGCGCTGTTTTCATATCCTTAATCACCATGGAGCCCATTTCGCCCGCTCCAATAACCATCACGCGGTTGAATTA
>JAEWBE010000045.1 GCA_023391275.1 Bacillota bacterium
GCTCATACCTGCGACATTACCGCTCATACCCGCGACATTACTACTCATACTTGCGACATTGCCGCTCGCCATCTTATTTTTGCTGGTACCCATCACACTGCTGTTCATTACTTTATCAAATGCAGGGTTGAAAGCGTAGAAATTCTTCGAATCCAGTTGGTCAGTGATAATGCGCAAACCTTCACCAAAGCGCTGATAATGCACAACTTCACGCGCACGCAGGAATTTAATCGCATCACGAACATCCGGGTCGTCTGCAAAACGCAGGATATTATCATAAGTGCTGCGCGCTTTCTGCTCTGCTGCCAGATCCTCGTGAATATCGGTAATCGGATCGCCTTTTACCTGGAGGTACGCCGCAGTAAAGGGAGAGCCGGATGAATCTGCGGGATAAATTCCGGTCGTATGGTTCACAAAATAAGCATCGTAACCGCTTGCTTTAATTTGTTCCGGAGTCAAATTGCGTGTAAGCTGGTATACAATAGTACCAATCATCTCTAAATGTCCAAGTTCCTCAGTGCCTATATCCGTTAAAATTGCTTTTAACTCCGGATAAGGCATTGTGTAACGCTGACTCAAATACCGCAGCGAAGCCCCAAGTTCACCGTCCGGCCCACCATACTGTGAAATAATTATTTTTGCAAGCGCCGGGTTGGAATTTTTTATTTGAACGGGAAATTGTAAACGTTTCTCATAATTCCACATTATTCTTTACCCCCCTGATCTACATCCCACGGCCATGGATCCGCAATCCATGCCCAGCGGCTGACTTCAGAACTGTTTTGATGCAAAGGCCCGTAAGCCGCCTCGTATTGCGCCATCAATTCGTCTGCCATCTTGCGATATTCTTCCTGCTGCTTCGCTGCTTTGCAGTCATTGGGATGAGTATCCAAATAGATATGAAGTTCCCAAGTTGCAAAATGATAAGCATTAATTCTGCGTGCCAGTCTTTCCTGTTCACTCATCTTCGGGCACCCCCCAGGAATGGTTTGTCAAGCTCCGGGAAAATAGTTCCCACTTCCAGCCCTTTTTCAGGCGCATAGATTGTATTATACTGTTGGAATGGAACGTAAGCCATTGCAACGACGGGCATCGCCGGAAGCGGCGACGGATTCAGTTCACAGGCCTGGCCATCCATATTCATCATTATATCAGCCATTGTTTGTCTCCTTTCACGAGTACTGAGTTAATCTCATGACATATTATGCAATGAAATTATAAGCGGTGTTATTGAATCTTAGGATTATCGGACGAAAACTCGATTCCTGAATGTATCTTCCAGGCGGATATTATGTCTGATAAAATGTCGGAATTAAAAGATAAGTCACGGATAGACGCACGATTATTCAGTAACTGATATAGAAAGTATGGAAAAGCACATATAAAAAACAGGCGGGGCGCCATTCTTTTTCGCCTTGCCTGTTTTTTTATATTGGAATGAGTCGATAAAATGTCAAATTTAATATTTCCTGCTTGCAATTTGCTGCGCCGTATTTTCCTTTGTAAAAACCTTCTCGTCGGTAATGATTCGCAAAGGGAGCTCCTTGCCCGAAATCAAATCTGTAATCGCCTTCATAAGTTGTGGGCCAAGCAAGGGATTACACTCGACTACACAGTTCAACTTGCCATTTAAAATTGCGTTTAAAGCATTTTTAGTCCCGTCAATTGAGATGATTTTGACGTCTCTTCCGGGAACTATCCCATTGTTCTTTAAAGCATCTGCCGCACCGAGGGCCATATCGTCATTGTGGGCAAACAGAACATCAATATCCCATTTATTATTTTTGAGGTAATCTTCGACAATCTGCCTGCCACCCTCATAAGTAAAGTCTCCGCTGCGGGAATATACGATCTTATAGTTGGAATTTTCTTTTAAAATTTCTTCAAATCCCAGCTTGCGTTCGGCCGAAGGGGAAGCTCCCACCGTACCCTGTAACTCCATAATCCGCACCGGATCGGTCCCTTTACTGGGAACATTCTCTTCAATCCAACGCATGGCGCGCCTGCCCTCTTCTACAAAATCGGCGCCGATAAATGTAGAGAACAGACTGTCATCCTGCACAGTAATCTCCCGATCGGACAAAATTACCGGGATACCCGCTTCCTTGGCCTCCCGCAGCACTTCATCCCAGCCGCTGTCGATCACAGGGGAAATCACAATAACATCCACTTTCAATGTAATAAATTTGTGCACTGCTTCAACCTGCTTCTTCTGGGACTGGTCGGCATTCTCATAAAAAAGCTGGATGCCGAATTCCCGTGCAGCAGACTGAATCGATTCAGTGTTGGCAAGGCGCCACGCGCTCTCCGTACCCACCTGCGCGTAGCCAACCCGAATAGTCTTAGGCGACGTGGCCGGCGCTCTGTTTAGGTTGGCCACAAATTCATTGACATTTTCTTTTGTAACCTTATGGCTGTGCAGAATTACCTGTTTGGGCACTCCGGCCGCTTTTTGCAGAATATCCAGAGAAAACCGGATCGCTTCACTGCCGCCGGTGGGGCAGGTGATTGTTTCGTCAATCATACCCTTCTGCACAAGCCCGATTCCATCGTTTTCCCCGGTGAACCCGTCCACGCCGATAATCCGTATGTTTCGAAGGCCCAACTTTTGAACCGCACGGCAGGCGCCCAGCGCCATGTAATCATTATGTGCAAAAATAATATGGATTCCGCGCAGTTCGTCTTTATGCTCCAGCAGGAAATCTTCCGTAGAGTCCCGCGATTCATTTTCAATGGAGATTTTTTTTACGTTGATTTCGTTCCTTGGGGAAATAATGTTCTGAAATCCGTCGCTGCGTTCCACGCTCATCTGGGAGCTTTCACTTCCACAAACCTCCAGTACGTTACCCGGCTTCCCGCCGAGCATCTGCACAACGGATTCCCCTGCCTGTTTTCCGATACTGCGGTTGTCGGGCCCGATAAAAAGGGAATAATCATAACCCTCGACTACGCGATCCATCACAATCACCGGAATAGACTGATAAACCCCACTGACAACGGGGGTAATTTTTTTTACATCGCAGGGGGAAACAATAAGCAGATCCACTCCGCAGGCAAGGAGTCGCTTCATATCAGCGATCTGCTTTTCGCTGTCCTGAGTGGCGTCGGTAAAAATCAGCCGGATTTCAGGGTGCTTTGCGGCTTCTTCCTTCAGTTCTTTGGTCAGGGCAAGCCGCCAGGACTCCCGCATATTTGCCTGGGACACCCCGATAAGATATTCTACTTTTTCAGGCTCCTGTGCAGCGCACCCCGAAAACTGGGAAAGCATGACAGCAAGGCAAATAAGCCCCGCAAGAATGTTTTGAACCCGCTTTGCCATGTTTATATGCCTCGCATTGTCGTCATTAATTTATTCTGTGTATTTTTTCGGTACTCCACAGGGGAAATTCCAAGTACACGCTTAAAGGCACTGCTGAAGTAGTGCTGGTTAGAGTACCCCACCAATTCGGCAATTTCGTACATTTTCATTTCTTCGTCGCTCAACAGTTCAATTGCCCGGCGGATGCGGGCGCGGGTAACATAATCCACAAAGGTAATGTCCATGGAATGGCGGAACATACGGCTCAGATACTGGGAAGACACATGAAATGCCGCTGCTGCGTCCTTTAAGGAAAACTTTTCATTCTGGAAATTCGTGTCAATATAACTTTGCACATCTTTGATCAGCTTTGGGATCTCCCGCAGTTCGTTGATCCTGCTCAACGTCCGTTCATAGACGGCGGGCATTTCACGGTACCCGCTTCCCTCGCACTGTGCCAGCGTAACGCGCACAGGCAAATGGTACTCTAAAAGCTGGCTGAACTGTTTTGTTGCACCCTGCCACGCGTTCTGCGGCTGACAGGAGCAAATCAGGATGAGACTGCCACCCGAATTTCTGCAAATTGAAACCGGAGAAAACGGCTGAAAAAGTTCCTGTGCAATATTTTCCGCTGCGTAATAAAGCAAGTCATCATTCCACTCTCCGCCGATTTCCATATTATTCTTGTTATCCATACTTGCAACGGTAATTCCGAATTGCTCAGGCAATTCCAAATTCAGAAAGCGAATCCGCTCTTCGGCCTCCGTATCACTGTAATGGCCGCCAAGCCATCCATTCAGAAAATCCTCCGTCAGTTTTGCTTTGTTTTTTTCCAGAAGTATTTTGGCCCATTGCAGATACCGTGTTTGCTCTTTGGCTTTTTTCAATTTTTCCTTTGCCTGATCAAGAGCAGTGTAGAACACGTTTTCCATAATCGGCTTCAGGATATAATCGAACACGCCGAGGCGCAGCGCATGCTGAACAAATTGAAAATCATCGTATCCCGTGATTATGATAATAACTGCGTCTTTTAAAACTCCTTCCAGCCTTTCGATGAACTGAAGTCCGTTTAAAAACGGCATATTAATATCCACAAACAGCAGGTCCGGCAAAAATTTCACCGCCAGATTCAGGGCGGTTTCGCCGTCTTCCGCCAGCGCCACAACCTGCATTTCCGGATCCGCCTTCAAAAATCCGGCGATTCCTTTGCGGATAATTTCTTCGTCGTCCGCAATCAGCACTCTGTACATAGCTCCACTCCCCTTTCGTGTCACTGTTCAGATGCCTTCATCGATTGGGAGGGTAATGGTCACTGTGCTTTCCTCCCCCTGTACGCTTTCCAGAAAGATACCATAATTTTTCCCGTAACACAACTGGATTCTTTCCTGAATATAGAAGAGACCGAAGCTTTGATTTTGATCCAGCTCTGTTGGATGGCTGAGCTGCAGGTTCAACTGGGCAAGCCGGTCGGCCGGAATCCCCACACCGTCGTCACGCACTTTAAAGATCAGAAGCTCGCCTTCCCGCTTTGCGGTGATCGTGATGGTGCCGTTCCCGCGTTTTTCCTTAATCCCATGGTAGATTGCATTTTCCACCAAAGGCTGTAAAATCAATTTTGGCACCTTGCAGCAGAGCAGCGTTTCATCAATGTTGATTTGGTAATTCAGCTTCTCTTTATAACGTATTTTCTGAATATAGAGATAGTTGGACATATGGGTAATTTCTTCTTTTACGCTGATGATGTCTTTCCCGTGGCTAAGGCCGATGCGGAACACGTTGGTCAGCGCGTCTACCAGCTTCACAATATCGTCCGCACCGTATTCCCTCGCCATCCAACTGATGGTGTCGAGCGTATTGTACAGAAAGTGCGGCTTAATCTGTTCCTGCAAAGATTTTAATTCGGCAAAGCGCTTGTTCTGCTGCTCCACATACACCATGTGAATCAGATGGCCGATCCGATCAATCATATGATTGAAGCTCAGGCCAAGCTCCCCGATTTCATCATCGTATTTGCTGTTGAAATGAACCGAAAGATCCCCGCGTTCCGCCTGCTTCATCAGAGTTTGCAGCTTAAAAATCGGATTTGTAATGGTCTTGGCAAACTCGAAAGAGGAAAACAGCACGATAACGGTAGTAAGCAGAACACAGACGACTAAAATAAAAATAATGGTATTGACGCTCCCCATCACTTCGTCTGTCGAAAAAACACCCACTGTTCGCCAACCCGTATATTCCGACTTTTTTGAATGGATCTGATAGATTCCTCCTTTGATTTTTGCGGTGACAAACGCGCTGCCGCTGTCGTTAAGCCAAACTGGGTTTACCCGGTACACGATGTTGTTGACCGGTGCGTAAACAATCCCGTCGCCGGCATCCGTGACAAACACAAAGCCTTTTTCGCCGATGGTAACGCTGCTGATGGACTTCTGTATGATATCATGGCGGATGTCAAACAGAATGACGCCCAGGATTTCCCCGGTTTTCGGATCTTTTACGGCCTTGGTCAGAGAGAAGACGTCGTCCACACTGTAATTCTGATTCGTAACAATATTCCTTCCGGTGGCATCGCTGATCAGCTGGATTTCATCGGGGGATTGTTCTGCCCGCCGGTACCATGACTCGTTGAGGAATGAGTCCCGCGAAATGCGGGACATGCCGGTGCTCACATACAGATCGTTTTTTGTGGCGATCAGAATTCCGGCAATCTCGTGATGGGAGGAAGCAACATTTTGCAGTAATTCACTGATTTGGCGTGTGCGCGATTCCCAGTTTTGATCGCTCTCGGACTGGATTTCCCAAAATTCCGTATTTGCCGATTCAAGTGAGATATAGTTTACCGTCTTTTCAATCGTACCTATGTAAACATCCATGGAATTGCACACCTGGTTAATCGTCTGCGCCGTGTGGTCCATGGCCGTCTGCTGCGCCTGGTTGATAAACACCAGCCCGCTTACTATGGTAAAAATAGCAAACGGAATAAGCGCCATAAAAAGATAGGACATAACCATTTTGCTGCGGAAGCGGACGTTCAGAAATTTGTCCAGTATTTTTCGCAAGGCGCTCACCTCGTCGGATGCTTTATTTGTTAGAATAATTATATAATGTTTTTCCAATATTTTCAAATTATATTGCAAATTTACATTATTTCTATTAAATTGCTTTCTTTATTCTGAGCTGAATACTCTTCCCTTTCTCCGACCTGCCCGCAAGCATGCGCTGAATTACAATAAACAGACAAAGCAGCGCCGCGCTGGCTACCTTGGTCCACCAGGTGTTCAGGTTTTGATAGGTGACGATGGTTTGGATTACCCCCTGAATCATTACCCCCACAGTAGTCCCTATCACCGTGCCAACGCCGCCTGTAAGCAGCGTGCCCCCAATGACCGCCGAAGAAATCGCGTCCATCTCAAGTCCTACATTTTGCAGTGAATAACCCGCAAGCGTGTAAAAGCTGAACACCACGCCGGCCAGCGCCGCGCAAAACCCGCTGACGGCATAAACCTGAATTTTGGTTCTGCCCACCGGCAGCCCCATCAGCGAAGCGGACTGTTCATTGCCGCCCACCGCGTAAACGGTCCTGCCAAATCGGGTGAATTTTAAGATAAACAGCCCGGCGGCAATTACCGCGGCCACAATAAAAACATAAAAATATATTTTTGCACCCGCGAACGTAAGCTTGGTCAGCGCCATCTTTTTATAAAATTCATTTGAAATCGGGATGGATTCGGTACTGATTACGGCGCATAACCCGCGCATAAAAAACTGCCCCGCCAGCGTTACGATAAACGGCTGAAGGTGATAAGTATGGATCATAAACCCCATAAG
>JAEWBE010000070.1 GCA_023391275.1 Bacillota bacterium
AATAAAGTTGGTACTGATGACGGTGAGGGTCCACCCGTTCCCATCCCGAACACGGAAGTTAAGCTCACTGGTGCCGAAGATACTTGGCTGGCAACGGCCTGGAACAATAGGAAGGCGCCAACACAAAGATTAAGAACGTCCTAATGGACGTTCTTTTTTTTATTTATATTAGTTTTAATATACGATATCGAAACTAATGTTTTGGATATTTTATACTTTAATGCCTTATACAGTTATAATATTTTGTAAAATGTGCAAAATATGTTAAAATATAAAACATGATGTGTTATTGTTCAAATAGTGGTGCTGCTAATTCCTGGAAGGATATCTTTTAAAAATTGTTTTCATCATTTGCGTTGACGCAGGGCTTGAAGTGCCCACTTAACAAGTCGCTGGTAAAATTAAAAGAAGGGGAGAGTATTATGAATAATACGGTGAACAGTCAGTTGATGCAGCAAAAGGAATCCATTATAACGAAGCCCATATTTATAATATCTATTATTCTTTTTATTTTTCTTAGCATCGCCTATATTGCAGATATAAGAAATATTGGTATTAAGGGAACAGAAAATGAGGAAATACAAACGGCTTTGGCAGCGGAAGCAGGCTTTTCACCGTCTTTATTATCCCAACTGCATGGGGATTTGAGTGACCTTGACCGGGCAGAGTACAAAGAAATTAAAAACAGTTTAGTTAATTTGGCGCATCAGAGGAATGAAATTCGTTTTGCTTATATTTATATTCAGAGAAACGGAAAAATCTATTTTTTAGCAGATTCTGAGCCATCGGATTCAAAAGACTATTCCCCCCCGGGTCAGGAATACCTGGAAGCTAATGATGAAACGTTTTTGCCGTTTCAAAACGGACAGCCTTTAGTATCCAAGCCGGTTTCCGACCGGTGGGGTACGTGGGTCAGTGTGCTTGTCCCTATGAAAGACATGGAAACCGGTAAAACCGTTGCTGTTTTTGGGGTGGATTACCCCGCTGAATCTTGGAATAATCATGTCGTTGCACTAACGATTCAGGCAGGAATTCTTGTTTTCTGTGTGCTTTTGATTTTTGTTGCTCTTTATACTGCTTTAACACAAAACAAAAAATTACGCCGGGAAAAGAGAAAGTTACTCGACTTGGATGCGAAATTAAGAGAAAGTGAAATGCTGTTCAGAACAATATTTGATCAGGCGCCAATAGGAATCGCAATTGGACACAGCGACACAAATACTATATCAACCTCCGACAACTGGCCAACCATCAATCCGATGTTTGAAAAAATTATCGGCAGAACCGAAGAAGAGCTAAAAAATGTCAGTTGGGACGAAATTACACATCCGGATGATTCGCCTATGGATTTGGAAAATTTCGCTAAGTTTAAATCCGGTGAGATCGGCGGATATGAGATGGACAAGCGGTATATCAAACCGGATGGTTCTGAGGTTTGGGTACATATGATGATTGCTCCGTTACAATTTAACTATGCAGTGGCATATGATCATTTGTGTTTAATAGAAGATATAAGCAATCATAAAGAGCTGGAAAAAGCCTTGTATGACAGTGAACGAAGCAAAGCGATTCTGCTGGACAATCTGCCCGGAATGGCTTATCGGTGCTGTTATGACCGGGAATGGACAATGCAGTCTGTCTCTCAGGGATGCTTTGAGCTTACAGGATATAAGGCGGAGAGCCTGCTCTCAAATAAAGAAAGATCATTTAATGATTTGATATCACCTCAGTATCAGGAGCATCTATGGAACAGATGGGCCCAGGTACTGGCGGAACACTCCAAGTTAACCGAAGAGTATGAACTGGTTACAGCATCCGGTCAAGTGAAATGGGTGTGGGAGCAGGGACAGGGTATTTATGATGAAACCGGCAATGTATTGGCCCTGGAGGGGCTGATTATGGATATCACTGAACGCAAAAAGCAAGAAATGGAGATTCTTTATATTAACCATCATGACTATTTGACAGGATTGTATAACCGCAGGTATTTTGACGAGGAAATGAAACGGTTGGATCAGGAAGACTGCCTGCCTTTATCCGTAATGATTGGGAGCCTGAATGGGATAAGGCTAATCAATAATGCATTTGGCCATGAACAAGGTGATCTTATTATTCAGGAAACTGCAAAAATTGTTAAGGGCAACTGTTGTGAATCATATATTATAGCGAGAACCGGCGGAGACGAATTTAGTGTTTTAATGCCTAAAACGGATCGGCAGAGTGCATTGGATATTATGCAGACAATAAAAGCTGCCTGTGAAACTTATAATAAACACCATAATACCAGTCCCTACTCTGTAAATATAGCGCTGGGCTGCAGTACGAAAAACACAACCGATGAAAATATTCTGCGAGCATACAAGGACGCCGGTGATTATATGTATAAGCGTAAACTGCTGGAACGAAAAAGCTCTCATGGGGCGATCATGACTTCTATTATGGCAACCTTGTTTGCCAAGAGTCAGGAGACGGAAATACATGCGGAAAGGCTTTCTGTATTATCCAGGACGATTGGGTTACAACTGGGTCTTCCGCAAAAAAGTCTCATTCTTCTGGAATTGTTTGCAATGCTGCACGATGTAGGAAAGATGGGGATTGACGACCGTGTGTTAAACAAGCCGGGCAAGCTCAACGAGGAAGAATGGGCCGTGATGAAAAAACATCCGGAAATCGGGTACCGGATTGCCATGTCATCTTCAGAGCTTGAACCCATTGCGGAGTACATTCTCACTCATCATGAACGGTGGGACGGAAAGGGCTATCCTCAAGGGCTCGCAGGCGAGGATATCCCCCTGCTTTCCCGTATTCTTGCCGTTGCCGATTCTTATGATGCCATGACAGAAGACCGGGTCTATCGGAAAGCAATGTCGAAAGAAGAAGCTGTCATGGAGATTCAGAAAAATTCAGGTACACAGTTTGATCCTCAGGTTGTAAAGGCCTTCGAAGAAATTATCAATGAACAAAGTATTGTCTTGAATAACATTGAAAGAAACAGATAGCGCGGGAACCGCGGGGTGCAAAACCACGATACCGGGCCGTCAGGCTAATCAGGAAATGGAAACAACCGAAGCTGATTTATTACCGGAGTCTGCTGGAAGTGAATATATTAAGAGCCGCCTTGAAAAAGGCGGCTTATTTTTGCTGTTAAAAACTCGTATTAATAGATACTGAGGAATAGCCGGTCAAAGAATTTCCACACCCAAAGTTCAGATTCGCTTCATCCGGTCTTCATGGTGGCAGAACATAATAGCATTATCAGATTGCACAGAGGTGAAAGATATGCTGAAAAAACGTTCCGCCGTGTACAGCCTCCGTCCGCTGTTCAGTAAAAAACATTGGCATATTTATGCGCTGGCGGGAATTGCGGCGCTGTCTTTTGGACTGAATTTTTATGCGATTTCTCAACTGGGATATGGCAACGCATATTATGCAGCGGCAATTAAGAGCATGACGCAGAGCTTCAAAAATTTTTTCTTTGTCTCATTTGATCCGGCGGGAATGGTCTCGGTGGATAAACCGCCGCTGGGACTATGGATACAGGTGCTTTTTGTTTTGGTTTTTGGCTATCATGGATGGGCTATGCTTTTGCCGCAGGCGCTTGCAGGCACGGGCTCGTGCATCATGATGTATGCGCTTGTCGCAAAATATTTTGGCCGTCCGGCGGGGCTGATTTCTTCGTTGGTGTTTGCGCTTACGCCTGCCGTTGTCGTGGCATCCCGCAACAACACGATGGATATGCAGTTGATTTTTATACTGCTTGTGGCGGTGTGGCTTCTTTTCCGGGCAATTGAACAGGGAAAACGGCGTTACCTGTTTACAGCGGCTCTGTTTATCGGATTGGGCTTTGAAGTAAAAATGCTTCAGGCCTACATGGTTCTGCCGGCGGTGGGCCTTGTGTATCTGTTCTTTTCCAAAGAAAAAACAGGTCGGCGTATCTTTGCCAGTGTCATCAGCCTTGTCATTGTTGCGGCAGTGTCTTTCGCATGGGGCATCGCGGTCGATCTCTATCCGTCTGCCGACCGCCCCTATGTCGGGAGTTCCACAGATAATACGGTAATGGAGTTGATGATCGGCCACAATGGGTTAGAACGTGTCTATGGGCAGAGCATGGGCGGCGGCAATTCCCGTGGATTCAGGCAGGATGGCCGGGGCAGGCCGCAGGGTCCCGGGGGCCAAAACAACAGGAATAATGGAACTCCCCCCGCAGGAAACGGGCAGGGTGGTAATATCGGGGCAAATATCCCCGGCGGGTCCAGCCGGGGCGGCAGAACCGGCGGCGCAGTCGGAAATGATATTGGTACGGCGGGTGCGTTTCGCCTTTGGGACAGCAGCATGTTCGGGCAATCCTCCTGGCTGATTGTGCTTGCGCTGTTTGGTATTGCCGCGGGGATTCACAAATTCCGAATAAAGGATCGGACACCGAAACAGGGCATGTTTGTTTTCTGGATACTCTGGTTTGCGACCATGTATGGATTTTTCAGTTTTGCAAGCTTTTATCATCGGTATTATCTGTGTATGGCGGCACCTGGAATTGCCGGCCTTGCCGGTATCGGTCTTGTGCAGATGTTCCGGGCATTCCGTAACAAGAAGGACTGGCGGCGGTGGCTGCTGCCCGCCTCCCTGCTTGCTGCGGCCGGAAACGCCGCTGTTTATATCTGGAACTACGCGGATTTGAGGATGTGGCTTGTTCCGCTGATCGCGGGTTCTGCCGTTGCTGCATTGACCCTGATGTTCCTCTATCTCAGAAAATTCAAACAGCTCGCGCTTTACGCTGCCATGGTGTGTATGCTCTTTGCCGTTTTGGCGGGGCCGTTTTACTGGTCGCTGACTGTGGTAAGGTATGCTCCGGAAAATGTCACTATGCCATATGCCGGGCCCGAGCTTGCCTCTCAGACCAAAACACAGGGTATGACGCCGAATCAGGAAACTTTTGTCACCACGGACAGTCAGGATCTTTCCCTTGAAAGATATCTTGTGGCACATTACAAACAAGGCAGTTATCTGGTGGTGTCACAGCGGGCAAATGATGTGGCGGCTTTCATTGTGGATACGGGGCTGCCGGCGGTCGCTTACGGGGGCTTTCTGGGGTCGGATCAATCGCTGACGCTTGACAGGCTCAAGCAGTTGGTCGGCGAGGGAAAAGTCACATATTTCCTCGTGTCGCAGCAGCAAAGCGGCTTTGGCGGCAGCTCTGATTCCGAGCTCACTTCCTATGTAAAGGAAAACGCTGTGTTGATTGATCCTTCAGAATACGGCGGTGCCTCAGGGCAAACGAATTCGGACTCCAGCTATTCACTGTACTGCTTTGAATCATAAAATACAGGAAAGCGGCGAAGCCAAACGGTTTCGCCGCTTTCCTTCGGCTTACATATTTTGCCCCGGATCAATGCATAATATCATTGATTATATCTTATCGAAAGGGGCCGGTACATGTTTCATTTCTTTGCGAAACATAAAGAAGAAGTCGTCAATCAGGAGTTGGAAAATCTGAATAAACCGATTCAGGATGATGCTCTGAGCACATCCCTGAGTAAGAATGTGGAAACCATAAAAAATCTGTTTAAGGATGTAGATGTTCTGATTGTAAGATTTTTTCAAAACAATCATAATAGCAGTCTGAAATATTGTATTGCCTATTGTGACGGCGTGGTTAATTCAACAATTGTAAACGAAGGCATTATTAAACCATTGATGCTGTCAAATGCCGTAACATCGGGAAATCATCTGATGGACAGCCTGATGAACCATGTCGTTATGATTAACGAGGCCAAGAAAACAGGAAAAATAAAAGATATTATCGAGTCAATTTCTTACGGCGATACTATTTTATTTGCCGAAGGCGCCGCTGAAGTGCTTATACTGAATACCAAGGAAATCAGAACCCGTGCTATAACGGAACCGGAAAACGAAAAGATTCTGAGCGGACCGCGGGAAGGGTTTAATGAATCTTTAATACAAAATCTGTCGACGATACGGCGTAGATTAAAAACCAATGAACTGAAAATGAAATATTTAACATTCGGAAGAATTACAAAGACACAGGCCTGTGTTTGTTACATTGATAAACTTGTGAATAAGAATATTTTAAACGAACTGTACCGCCGGCTGGAGATGATCGATATTGATGCAATTCTGGATGCCAACTATATTACGGAACTCATTAAGGATTCCCCACTGTCTCCGTTCCGTGCAACAGGATATACGGAGCGGCCGGATGTGATTGTGGGCAAGATACTGGAGGGGAGAATTGCCATTTTTGTTGATGGTACCCCTGTCGTTCTGACAGTTCCCTATCTTTTTATTGAAAATTTTCAAAGTAATGAAGATTACTATCTAAGCTTCTATTACACTTCGTTTTCAAGGATTCTTCGTATGCTTGGCTTCTTTCTGACCGTTACGGTTCCCGGATTTTATATTGCAATTGTAGCGTTCAATCAGGAAATGCTGCCCACATCGCTTCTAATCAACATTACGGCCGAACGTAAGAATGTGCCTTTACCTGCCGCTGTGGAAGCGTTTATTATGTTGATCGTATTTGATATTCTGCGGGAAACCGGGATCCGGATGCCGACCGATATTGGGCAGGCGCTCAGTATTGTCGGCGCGCTTGTCATCGGTCAGGCCGCGGTGGATGCCAAACTTGTGGCCGCACCGATGATTATTGTAGTCGCCACCACCGGAATCACCAGCCTTTTGGTTCCCAAAATGAATGCACCGGTAATTTATGTGCGTTTGTTTTTGCTCTTTTTGGCTTCTACCTTTGGCTTGTTTGGGTTTGTTTTAGGATCTTCCGTTGTAATGATTCATATATTGAATTTATACTCATTCGGAATTCCGCAGGTCACGGTTTCCGGGTCGCTTCAATCCCAGGAAATTAAAGATACCTTTATCCGGGTTCCATGGGCACAGATGATTACGCGGCCAAAAGCGATTGCGAGGGAAAAGGTACGGATGAAGGCCGGCAATGGGGGAAACCATGGTTAAAAAGATTGTTTGCGTTTTGCTGATTTTAACGCTGCTCTTCCCGCTCGGCGGCTGCTGGAGCTACCACAGCCTGAATGAAATCACAATTATAGCGGGAGCGGGGGTTGACGTTGACCCGTCCAGCGGGGATTATCTGCTTACCTGTGAGGTGATTGATTTAAGCGCATCTACAAAAGAAGGCGGAATAAAATCAAAAATCGTGGAATCGCGGGGCGAAACAATTTTCGATGCGGTCAGGAACGCAAAAAAAAGATTGGTTAATAAGATGTATTGGGGAAATGCTCAGGTTTTGGTAATCGGGAATCAACTCGCAAAGCAGGGCGACATAAAGAAAGTAATAGACTGGTTCATAAGCGACGCGGAGTGCCGCGAAACAATCGGAATTATTGTATCGCAGGAAAAAGCCGCAAAAGATATTCTGACAATAGAGGGGCTCGACAACAACGTTGTTGCTTATGAGATTAAAAAGATTATTGATAACGACCAGAGCGACACAGCTTCACTTAACAGCGTGCAGCTCTTCCACGCGTTTAATGATTTGAGGAGTCCGGGTATTTCCCTCGCGATTCCCGCGTTTCACACTGTAATAAACAATGGGAAACCCGCGGTAGAAGCAAACGGTATGGCTGTTTTTAAAGGGGAAAAGATGCTTGGGTATTTAACTCCGGATGAAAGCAAGTATTTTCTATTTTGCATAAACGGTGTTCATGGCGGCGTCTTAACGGTATCTTCAGGCGGGCAGGGGAAAAAGGATGTTTCTCTTGAAGTCCTCAAAAGCGCGACCAAAACATCTTATTCTTATACACAGGGGAAAGTGAAAATGACGATTCAAACTGAGACCGAGGTTTCTTTGGATGAAATGAAGTCTGACACGGATTTGCTGGACGAGAAAGAAATTTCCAAAATTGAAAAAAATACAGAGGACATGCTGAAAAATCAAATCTTGAATGTTATTAAAAAGGTGCAGAATGAATATGATTCGGATATTTTTGAATTTGGTAATCTGATTTATAAAAAGGACCCGAAGCTTTGGGCACAGCTTGAACCGCAATGGGACGACCTGTTTCGGACCCTACAGGTGGAAGTAACGCCTAAGGTAAATATTATGAACACTTCTTTCCTGAAGCATCGTTGAAAGCGGGGCATGCCTGTTGCTGACTTCTATTGTAATTGTTCTGTATTTTTTTGTGATCGTTTTTGACTTCATTCCTGTCATAAAAAGCGGGGGGAAAAAGGAATGCTGGGTTTATTCTGTTTTCCTGCTGCTCAGCTTTTCCATTCTTATTTTGTATTCATTGAATATCGTGGTTCCAAGTCCCTCGAATTTTATTAAAAAGATGGTTGAAACATTTTATAAAGTATGACAGGTTATTATTGAAAGGATCAGCCCCTATGAACAAGCAATTCGTAACATTGCGTCAGGCGACCAGTATTATTGTCGTGTATATCTGCGGAAGCAGTGTGGTACTGGGTGGATTTTCCGATGCGGGACAGGATTCATGGATATGCCTGATTCTCTCACAGATAATCGCAATTCCCATGATCCTTATTTATGCCAGAATTATTGATTTGTTCCCTAAACAAGGTCTTTACGAAATCTTTAATATTTTATTTGGTAAGATCTTTGGGAAAATCCCGACCATCCTAATTACCTGGTATGCGATACATCTTGCGGCTTTGGTGCTGCGGAATTTTACAGAGTTTATCGCCATAGTATCCATGCCCGAAACACCCCAGCTTCCGCTCATGATTATCATGATTTTAGTCACCGTTTATTTGGCAAGAAGCGGCGTCAAAACCCTGGGAAAATGGTCGCTCATCGTTTTGCCCATTATCATTGCGATTATGTTCCTTACAATTTTTTTGCTGCTCAACCAGATGGATTTCAATAATATTTTGCCCGTCATGAACCATAGTACAAAAGAAATTTTATCCGGTGCTTATGAACTTTTTACATTCCCGTTCGCTGAAACGGTCTTGTTTTTAACGATTGCCGATTGTATTAAGAAGGAGGACAGCCCCTATAAAGTTTACGTTTGGGGCTTGGTCGTTGGAGCGCTTATTTTATTCTTCGTCATATTGAGAAATGTAACGTCTTTGGGGGTCCCTATGTTGAAGTCAGTATATTTTCCGTCCTATGTTGCGGCGAGAATTATTAATGTGAGTGACTTTTTGGCTAGAATAGAAGGCTCCATTTCGATTAATTTCATATTCGGCGGGATTACGAAAATTACACTTTGCCTTCTGGCGGCTTCTAAGGGGCTTGCCAATCTATTTAATTTACAGGATTACAAAAAGGTTATATTACCGGTCAGCCTCACGGTGATGGCCTTGTGCAGCATCCTTTACACGAACACCATGGAAATGATTAGTTTTTTACCGATTTATGCAATTTATGTTATTCCCTTTCAAATCCTGATTCCGATTTTAACTTGGGGTTTCGGCGAAATCAAGATACGCATCCAAAAGAAAGCGGGCGGAGCCGATGCGGCGGCAAAATAATTTTCCGAGCCCCGGGGCGGATGTGCCGCCGCGGCTGTGCGGATAAATAAACGAGCCTGTATCACAACAGACTCGTTAAGTTTTATAATTCCCAAGTCCCTTTCAGCTGAATTGGCTGTAAGGGATTTTTGCATATCTGGGAATTTTTGTGTTGAGTTTGTCGAAATCAGTGGTATTATATAACTTATACAGAGAAATTAATCGGAAGAGATAGATTTGCTCTTATAATCCGGCTTCTCATCGCTGCTTCTGCTGCTAAAGCAATATGGTTTTAATTCACCGGAATCAAGGGTAATAATGATAATACGAAGTTCCGGAAAGCCTTCGGACCTCTTAAAGACCAGTAATTAATATGGGGTGAAATGATGAATCCAGCCGCAAATTATATATCAATTTTCAGAATTATTATTTCACCGACTCTATTTTTTACAAAGCCTTTCAGTCCGGCTTTTTTATTTATATATCTTATGATCGGATTAAGTGATATTGCAGACGGTTATATAGCCCGAAAAACATGCTCTGCAAGTAAATTGGGAGAAAAATTGGATTCCATCGCAGATATGGTTTTCGATTGTGTTCTGATTGTAATTTTATACCCGGTTGTGGCTCCTAAAATGCAAATTCTGATTTGGATTTCAATCATAGCACTCATTAGAATCGTATCAGTAGTGGTAGTGTTTGTGAAATACAAAATATTTGGAATGGTTCATACATTTGCCAATAAGGGGACAGGGCTCTTGCTGTTTTCTTTCCCCATATTATATTCCGTGCTCCAGCCGGAAATCTTAATGTGCGCGCTTTGCGCCGTCGCAAGTATTTCTGCAATTGAAGAATTGCTTATTGATTTGTCGTCGAAAGAATGGCAGGCGAACCGGAAAAGCGTATTTATAAAATGATACGAAGTTCAAAAGGTTTCCCCGGCTTCGTATAGGAGTAATATATTATACAGATTAAATTTGGAGGCAGTTACGTGAAAAAAGGATATCTATATATAGCTTTAACAGCTATTATCTTCAGTACAATGGAAATTGCGTTAAAGCTTGTTTCCGGATCATTTAATCCAATACAGCTTACTTTTACAAGATTCTTTATAGGCGGTCTGTTTCTAATACCGTTTGCTATAGGGGCGCTTCACAAAAGACATTCTTCAATTTCAGCCGGCGATTTAGGATACTTTGTTTTTTTAGGGTTTTTAGGCACTGTTGTGAGCATGGGCTTATATCAACTGGCAGTTCAGAATACGAAAGCTTCTGTGGTTGCTGTTCTATTTAGCTGTAATCCGGTCTTTGTTACAATATTAGCCTGCTTTCTCCTCAAAGAAGCTATTTATAAAAACAATATTCTTGCTTTAATTCTGGAAGTTATCGGTACTATAATAATCATAAATCCTTTCAATACAAAGCTGAGCGTATCGGGTATTATACTTACCATAGCATCGACTTTAACCTTTGCTTCTTATGGAGTTTACGGTAAAAAGAAATGTGAAAAATATGGCGGCATTGTGGTAACCTGTTTTGGATTTTTATTTGGAAGTCTTGAAATGTTGGCTTTAATTGGCCTAAGCCATATTACTCCGATTGCAAATTATTTTTCTTCGAATGGACTTTCAATATTCGCAAATATCCCTTTATTTACAGGGTATACTTTAAGCACGCTTCCTATCATATCATATATTTTCATAATCAATACCGGGGTTGGATATGCCTGCTATTTTAAATCCATGGAAGAAACATCTGCCCAAACCACTTCATTAGTCTTCTTCTTTAAGCCAATATTGGCACCGATTCTTGCCTTCCTTTTATTACATGAGGCTATCCCGTTCAATATGCTCATGGGTATTTTATTTATACTTTTTGGCTCGCTTTCATCCATCCTGCCTGGATTATTAACTCAAAGAAATTCTAAAGCCTCAGCAGAAATATCTGACTGAAAAAAGCAAACCCATTATAAACAAATTAAGATCATAGCCCGGCGTACACGATGAATGCCGGTGTAAAAGGGGTAAATTAATATGGAAATAGAAAACGTCGCAATTATCGGAATGGGGGCCATCGGAACGGTTTACGGCAACCTGCTTTATCAAAAATACGGCTCAAATTTTGCTATTATAGCGAATGGTATCCGCGGGGAAAAATTAAAAGCAGACGGCACAACCATAAATGGAAATACTTTTCACCCTCGTGTGATTGCAGGACCGGAGGAAAACTTTAAGGCCGATTTGATCCTTGTTTGCGTAAAGAATTATCAGCTTGATCATGCTCTGGCGGATATGAAAGATTTGGTTTGCGAAAAAACAGTTATACTTCCCCTTCTCAACGGAATTACAGCCAGAGACAGAATTTTATCTGCATTTCCGAACAACAAGGTGCTTTATGGGCTTTCCATTTACATAGATGCCGTAAGAACGCCCGAGGGTGTCTTAAATACGGTCAATGGCGTAATTCAATTTGGGAATGCCGATAATTCCACACTGGCACCGGAAGTAGTTGATGTAGAAAGATTCTTGACCGCTGCCGGTATTGAAGTACAGGTTTGTCCGAATATGATACGGACTATATGGAAAAAGTGGATGCTTAACGTCGGCGGCAATCAGGTTTCCGCTGCCACCGGTGCAGCCTATGGTAAAATATGCAGCATTGAAACAAACAGAATCCTTTTTTGTGAAGCCATGATGGAAGTTGTTGCCCTGGCCAGAGCTTCATGTATTGATTTATCTGAAAAAGATGTACTCGAATTTGAAAACATGATGAGAACTTTCTCTCCTCAAGGTAAAACGTCAATGCTTCAGGATGTGGAAGCTAAACGGCGGACCGAAGTTGATTATTTTGCAGGTACGGTAGTTGAACTTGGTAAGAAACTTAATGTTTCCACGCCTGTTAACCATGTCTTATACTGTATAATTAAATCGATAGAACAGCTATATTGAATTTGCATTATAAAGATAAAATGAGGTCTGTATTGTACTCCTAACTTCTGACACATATAGTACAAATAGCCAACGGGTAAAGATCAAGACTTAAAAAGCGTTCGGGGCATCTTTCTGAATAAAATATGAAATGCCGCATGAACACCGTGGTAGCTGTAACTTAAGTGCGGCTTCTTACGAAGACGATTTGGCATATTAACATACCTATGATAAAATCGCACAATTGCAAAGTTGCTTTGCAATTGTGCCTGCTGCGTTAGCTTAGCCTGCAAATATCGATCACGTACAGAAAGGATACTTTCTCATTTGCAGTTTTTCCGCCTCACTTTGTACGATTTCTCGACGCCGACCGTATTTTGACACGCTTAAGCACCCTTACGGGTGCTTTTTATGCCGCCTCATCTTTAAAACTTACTCACC
Source organism: Bacillota bacterium (assembly GCA_023391275.1). Classification (GTDB taxonomy): domain Bacteria; phylum Bacillota; class Clostridia; order Oscillospirales; family Acutalibacteraceae; genus Caproiciproducens. The sequence goes on from JAEWBE010000070.1 coordinate 12,833, forward strand.
GCTTTAAGGACTTCCGCTAGTGCCCACTCCTTTTGGGCGGCTGCACACAACAGATCCTTAGCAACATTCATTTTTCTTTCGGGACTCAAATATTTCTCGGCCGATATTTCCTGCAATGACTGGCAGAAAAACAGTCTTAAACAGCGTATCATCCAGGCTTCTTCCGCCAATATGCGCAAAACCCATCCGCCTGCAGTCTGCTGCTCGCTTCCGACCGGACATCCTACCGTTTCCCAGCTTACCCCCGTATATTTCATCACGATTACATTTTTTGATATGTCATGATAGGCGATATACGGAGTGTTGTTTCTGTCCAGGGCGATGGTTGTGTCCGACGCGCTGCTCGGCGAAAATCCCGGGCTTCCGACATATACCCAGTTTGTGCCGTCGAACTTCATGACCGTGACTCTCACTTGATTTTCAGCATCCTGATAGACGACATACGGGATGTTGTTGGAATCGATCGCGATGGAAGTAAAGAACACCTCGCCCGCTGAAAAACCCGGATTTCCGACGTATACCCAGCTTGTGCCGTTAAACTTCTTCACGGTTGCTTTGAAGCCGTTACCGGCATCCTGATAGGCGACATACGGCGTGTCGTTTGAGTCTATGGCCATTGTAATATAATTTACGCCGCTTATTGAAAACCCGGGGCTCCCAACGTTCACCCAGTTTGAGCCGTTAAACTTCATGACGGTCGCTTTGTAATTGTAAGCCACATCCTCGTAAGAAACATAGGGCATGTTGCGGCTGTCCAGAACAATCGACGTGAACAGCGCGTTGCTCGCCGAAAACCCGGGGCTCCCCACGGTTACCCAGTTTGTACCGTTAAACTTCATTACTGTGGCTTTGAAAACCGGTCCGTCCCCGTCAAAGGCTACATAGGGAATGTTGTTTGAATCTATGGCGATGGAAGTGTACCCCACCGCGCCCGCCGAAAAACCAGCGTTTCCCACGGTCACCCAGTTTATGCCGTTAAACTTCATTACCGTGGCTTTTCCGTTGTTCGCACTGTCGACGTATGCGACATACGGGGTGTTGTTACGGTCTAAAGCCATTGAGATATAGGTTGCCGCACCTGCCGAAAAACCGGGTTCCCCCACAGGTTCCCAGCTAAATCCGTTGTATTTGCTTACGGATACCCTGTTTTCGCTGCCGGTATCCTGATAGGCGATATATGGGGCGTTGAGTGAATCTATTGCAATCGATATGGAATTCGTATCACTTGATGAAACATTAAAAGCGTTTGTAACCATTTCGCGTTACTCCTCAATCTCCTTATTTATAGTAAAGGGGTCTTTTCCCATCATCAGTATATGAAAAGGCTTTTTTGACTGCCACCTTAATGGAAACGAGTAAAATTTGTACAGTAAGGTTATTAATATACAGAAATGCCCGGCATACTTTGAAATACAAACAGCTGTATCAAAAGTGAAAAGAATTCAATGAGCGTGTCTTCGCCAATGCAAAAGTGAAATACAGAATTCCAGATAAATTTGAGGCTGATATTAATAGCGATAATTTATTCAATCAACAAAAAATAGGCTTTATAAATCTATAATTGACCGTATCATATGGACTCGAACTGAAAACAATATTACCATCGATATAAAATTCAAATAACGAGGGGGGTGATGCCATGAACACAAATAGAGTACCCAATAGACTGATTGATGAAAAATCTCCATATCTTCTTCAGCACGCGTATAATCCGGTAAACTGGTTTCCGTGGGGAACGGAAGCATTCGAAAAAGCAAAACAGGAAGATAAGCCGGTTTTTCTCAGCATCGGTTACAGTACCTGTCACTGGTGCCATGTGATGGCACATGAGAGCTTTGAGGATGCGGAGGTCGCCGCGGCACTGAACCGTGATTTTGTAGCGGTGAAAGTGGATAAGGAAGAACGGCCCGATGTGGATGCTGTGTACATGGCTGTTTGTCAAGCATTGACCGGGAGCGGCGGCTGGCCGCTGACCATTATCATGTCATCCAACCAAAAGCCTTTCTTTGCGGGCACCTATTTCCCAAAACACTCCCGGTATTCTATGCCTGGCCTGCTTGATATACTGGCCGCCGTGTCGGATCAATGGCGTAACAACCGGCAGCAGCTTTTTCAGTCGGGCGACAGGATCGCACAGGCAGTTCAAGGCCGGCCGGGGCAGGGAAAAGAGGCTCAGCCAACGAAGGAAAGTGTGATTGCTGCTCAATCCCTGTTTGCGCAAAGCTTTGATGAAAAAAACGGCGGCTTTGATTCCAGTCCAAAATTTCCAACCCCTCATAACCTGATGTTTTTATTGCGTTATTATGCGCAGGAGGGGGATGCACGCTCACTTTTTATGGTGGAAAAAACATTGAAGCAAATGTACAGGGGTGGTATTTTCGACCACATCGGGTTTGGATTTTCACGCTATTCCACCGACGCCAGATGGGTTGTTCCTCTTTTTGATAAAATGCTGTATGACAATGCGCTGCTGACTATGGCCTGCCTTGAAACGTATCAGATTACGGGCGATGATTTCTACAAAATAGTCGCGGCAAAAATTTTGAAGTATGTTCAGCGGGAAATGACCGACAGCAGCGGAGGGTTCTATTCCGCGCAGGACGCTGACAGTGATGGAGTGGAAGGCAAATATTATGTCTTTACGCCGGACGAAATAATTGCCATTTTGGGGAACGATGACGGCACTTATTTTAATCACTTCTTTTCCATTACGCCGAACGGTAACTTTGAAGGCAAAAACATTCCAAATCTGATTGAAAATCCGAAATTCGACCAACCGGATGAGCGTATGGAAAAACTGATTCCAAAAGTCTATGAATACCGTTCGAAGCGTACCAGACTGCATAAGGATGATAAAATTCTCACTTCATGGAACGCATTGATGATTGTTGCCTTTACAAAGGCGTATCGGATTCTTGAGGATGACAAATACCTTGAAACCGCACGGAAGGCAGGCGCCTTCTTACTGAATTATCTTTGCGATGACAAAGGCAATCTGCGCGTTCGCTTTCGTGACGGGGAAGCCTCCGGTACTGGGAATCTGGATGATTACGCCTTTGCCATTTGGGCGTTTCTGGAACTGTACAGCGCGACTTATGACGCAGATTACCTTGAAAAAGCACTTTCTTTGAATCAAAAGCTGCTTTCTGATTTTTGGGACGACCAAAGCGGAGGCTTTTACCTTACGGCAAAGAATGCGGAGCAGTTGATTTATCGTCCAAAGGAAACGTATGACGGCGCGATTCCATCCGGCAACTCGGTCGCAGGTTATTGCATGGTGCAGCTTGCAAGACTTACCGGCAGCCCGGAGCTGGAGGAAGCCGCTTCGCAGCAGATGCAATTTTTGGCAGGGGCCGTGCAGTCATACCCAGCGGGCCACAGCTTCGCGCTCATTGCGCAAATGCTTACTCTTTATCCCGGCAGGGAAGTTGTCGCCGTTGTGGCGAAGCCGGAGGATTTGGAAAAGCTGAAACAGATGATTGGAAAGAAGTTTCTTCCCAATACCTTTGTGCTTGTGATCGATGCGCAAAACGGAGAAAAAATCCGCAGACTTGCGGAGTTTGCGAAAGACTACACTATGCTGGAGGGAAAAAGTACTTTTTATGTCTGCCGGAACAATACCTGCTCACCGCCGGTCAATGACCTTGCAGAGCTGGAAAAAAGCCTGTTATAATGGAATCACCTCTGCGCATAATAAGCGCAGAGGTGATTTTATGTCAAAAGCAAGCATGTATTTTGATCTTGAAAATCTGGATGGGAAGCGCGGTGCAGCCAAAATCAAGCAGCAGCTTGACACACTGCCGGGGGTCATTTCTGTCAGCGTAAACGAAAACCGCAATCGAATTGCGGTGGATTTTGACACTACCGGAACGAATCAGGATCAAATTCGAAAAAAATTAGATGTTCTTGGTTTTACAATCTCCGGGGAACGCTTTGAAAATCACATTATGTAGGAGGAAGCACAATGCCGAAAGACAGCCAGCCCGACA
>JAEWBE010000042.1 GCA_023391275.1 Bacillota bacterium
TTGGAAGGCTGCACCGGGCAAAGGAGCTTTACGTCCTTTAGGCTGACGCTTTGTTTAGTAGAAGAAAATCCCGTTCCGATACTGCCATTCAGGCAATAGATGGTATCACCGACCAGACTCCCGAAGGCAACGCTATTTCCCTGTCTGTAACGGACTAATTTCAAAGGAACTCCTCCTCGATAATATGGTTAACCGCCAAGATATGCCTTTTTGATCTGTGGACTGTTGAGCAGTTCCTGGCTGTTACCCGATTGAATGATATGACCTACTTCCAACACATAGGTGCGGTCGGAAATCGTCATAGCCCCATACGCATTCTGCTCAACGATAATGACCGGAATGTTGCGCGTCTTATTGATGGCTACGATAGCGTCAAACATTTCATCAACAATGACAGGAGCCAACCCAAGGGACGGTTCGTCAAACATGATAAGTTTTGGGTCGGACATCAGCCCCCTCGCAATGGCAAGCATCTGCTGTTCGCCGCCCGAAAGCGTGCCGGCCTGCTGCCTGGCGCGTTCCTTTAACCGCGGAAAAAGTTCATATCCTTCCCCCATTGCCTTTTCCATTTGGGCCTTGGAATATTTTTTATTGTAGGCACCCATTTGCAGATTTTCATAAACAGACATCTGGGGAAAAACCTCACGACCCTCCGGAACATATACGATGCCCTTTTGGACAATCTTATGTGCCTTGATGTCACTGATGGTGTCACCCTGGAATTCAACTGAACCTTTTTTCGGCTTGCAAAGTCCAATTATACTCTTTAACAGCGTTGATTTTCCCGCGCCATTCGCACCAATAATGGAAACGATTTCGTGCTCATTGATCTCCACTGATACGTCGAAGAGAGCCTGTACTTTGCCATAGAAGATATCTATATTGTTGACTTTAAGCATTGTTACCTCTCCTCCGTTAATCAATTTTGTACTTGTCGCCCAAATAGGCCTTAATAACTTCACGATTATTCTTAATCTCCGTGGGAGTTCCTTCGGCAATTTTCGCACCAAAGTTCAGTACGGTAATTTGATTGCTGATATTCATGACGACATCCATGTTGTGTTCTATAAGAAAAATATCAATTCCCGTATCAAATGTTTTGAGAATGATGTTGACAAATTCCACACGCTCCGATGCATTCAGCCCCGCTGCAGGCTCATCCAGTAACAGCAGCTTGGGTGCGGTCATCAGGGCCCTGCCCAACTCAGTCATCTTCTGTTTGCCATACGGCAGTGAACTGACACATTCGTTCTTCACATCAGAAAGGCCGATGAAATTGAGAACTTCCTCCGCTTTTTCCTTTAATAACTTCTCTTCCTGCCCGGCTTTTCTAAAATTGTAAATGAAGCGGAGAATGCCCATCTGGGTAAGCTGATGCCCACCGATCATTAAATTCTCCAGTACAGACATGGAAGTAAAAAGCTTTAGATTCTGGAAGGTCCTCCCAATGCCGAGACGTGCAATCTGAAAAGTGGGAAGCCCGCTGGTCCGGGTATCACCAAAGGAGATTTCGCCGCTGGTAACCGGGGTCACGCCGGTAATCATATTGACCGTTGTCGTTTTTCCCGCACCGTTCGGGCCAATCAGTGCATGGATGCTGCGTTCCTTCATTTCAAACGAAAGGTCGTGAACAGCCACAAGACCGGAAAAACTTTTTACAACATTGTCCAGTTTTAATATTGTTTTCACTGTCTTGTCCTACCTTCCTTCATCTTTTTGGGAATCCAAAATCTGCCCAGCCTGTGTTTGCTCTTTTCCGTAAACAGGGAAACAATTCCGTTGGGCAGGAATACCGCAAACAGCAGCGTAATAATGCTGAATACGAGCCAATAATAATTCTCCATAAAGCGGAGGAATTCCGGCACGAGCGTGACAACGACGGCGCCGATGATATTGCCGGGGACAGAGCCGATTCCGCCGAGCATCAGCATAACCAAATAGTTAATCGAAAAATCCTGATTGAAGGTCGTAGGATTGATATAACCCATCACATTAGCGTACAACGCGCCGGCAAAACAACCGTACATCGTTGCAAGGGTGAACGCGAGAATCTTTAACTTAGATACGTCAATACCACAAGCTTCGACCGCTTCGACATTATCTCGGATTGCCTTGAACACGCGGCCCCACTTAGAGTAGACAACGCGTGCGGCGAAAACTGCCAGCAGCACCCCGAGCACGAGGTATAAGTAATAATTTTTCAACGCATTATCAAATGTAATCCCGAAGAGCTGCAAACGAGGGATGCGCTGTAAACCTTGGGCGCCTCCGGTAAAATCAATCCAGTTCGTCATTACCAGACGCACAATTTCACTGAATCCGATGGTCGTTAGGGAAAGATACACCCCCTTGACGCGCAGGCTTGGGTAGCCAAGGCACTTCCCAATGAGAAAGCCCATTAAAATGGCTGCAATGATTCCAACCCATACCGGAAGGTTCAGCTTCATACACAGCAGAGACGACGCATATGCGCCGCATGAAAAGATACCGGCTGTGCCAAGGTTCATCTGCCCGGTTAACCCTGTAATGAAGTTTAGCCCCATGACCACAATCATGTTGATTAGGACCTGATCGAACAGCAACTGATGGTAACCGTTTTTATCAACAATCGGCAGTATCACCAATACGATCGACAGGATTATAAGGAGCACTATTTTAATATTTTTTTTCATACTCTATTCTCCTATCGTCATCGATTTTTGCGGTATCCCAAAACACCGGATGGATTGATAAGCAGGAATAATACCATCAGGATAAATGCCACGCAATCCTTATAAACGGCGGGAATTACGGTTGTACTAAGGTTTTCTACAATTCCCAAGATCATGCCGCCTACAATTGCGCCGGGCGTATACCCAAATCCGCCAACCACGCCTGCAGCAAAACCTTTTAGCCCAATCATATTTGCCATTGTCGCGTCGATGTTGAACAGCGGAATAATCATGATTCCAATAATTGTACAAACCATGGCGCTGAGTGCAATGGTAAAGGTAATATTTCTTGTAACATTAATGCCCATCAGTGTCGCGGCCTTTTTATTCTGCTGCACACAGCGCATCGCTTTTCCGGTCCTTGTTTTTTTAAAGAATATTTGAAGACCGATAACCAATATAGTAGATACGACGATAATCCAGATATTCGCCGTAGGAATTACAATATTGCCAAAGTGCACAGTCCCCTGCAAAAATTCAGGTAAAGTAAACGGGGTGGGTCCCCATATCAAACGAGTTGCTTCCGAAATGATCCGGCCAAGAATCACGGTTCCCATAACCGCGAAAACGGGAGTTGACATGTTGCGCAAGGGATTGAATATACCGATGGCGACCGCTGATCCAAGCAGGAACATGATAAGTAATGACGCCAAAACACCAATAATCGGATTGACTCCCATATTTACAATAAAAGTACCGGCAAAAATATAGGCACCGATCATTATAAATTTATCATGGCTGAAGTTCAGTAACCCGGTCGAGTTCCACACGAGCGTATATTCTATTCCGACAAGCGCGTATATGTAGCCCATGGCTATGCCGCTAATAATTAGCTGTAACGCGTTTTCTAACATTTGTGTGCGTCTCTCCTTCCCTTTTATAGTAGGAGTGCTGCCGCCCCTTTTGGTTTGGCAGCACACGCCATACTAAGTGATCGTTCTGTGTTTTAGTCTACTTTTACTACGTTGAGAACCTTCGCTTCTTTATTGTGGAACTGAACTATTCTGACCTCATGAGCCATGTGGTTGCCTTTGTCCGAGGTTAATGTGCCGACGATTCCAGGGACATCCTTAGTCTGCGCAAGCGCGGTGCGGATTGCTTCGCGGTCGGTACTTCCCGCACGGGTGATTGCGTCACCAAGAGCAAGCATTGCACCATAATAGGCTGAAGCATACAGTTCCGGCTTGATATTGTATTTTTCCTCGAATTTTTTTGAAAAAGTTGTGACAGTGTCACTGGTATCATTGATAGTGAAATCTGTTTCGGCATACCAGTTTTCAATGTACTTGGCATCAACAAGATCCAGAACCTGTTTCATGGTGATCCCGGCGGAACACAGAACCGGCTTGTTCAAGTTCAGCTGGTAGGTCTGACGCGCGGTAAGAGCAACTTCGGCGTCATCCGTCCAGGAAATCACGCAATCAACATTCTCACTCTTGAACTTCATAATCTGACCGGTTAGGTCTTTGTCACCGGAATTATGGCCTTCTTCTACAAGCTGGAGATTATTTTCCTGACAGTATTTCTCAATTACCATTTTGCCGCCGCTGCCGAAATCATTGTTATTGTAGGATAAGCCAATCTTCTTGGCACCCAACGTCTTCTGCGCGAACTGTGCAACCGCTTCAGCTGCAATATTGTCAGAAGGACGAATAGTGAATAACTCCGGATTGCTCAATGTGTCCAGTTTCGGGCTTGTACCACCTGATAAGAAGGGAACTTTTGCATTTTTGAAAAGGTCGCTGGTTGCCATAACATTACCGCTCTGGTGTGGGCCGATGACCGCTACGACATCAGGATCGCTGATCAGTCTGTTTACCGCGTTGATTACAACAGCCGTATTGGACTGGTCATCAACCACTTCTAAAACAACTTTTTTACCCAGTAAACCGCCTTTTGCATTAATTTCATCTACAGCAAGTTGAATGCCCTGTTGAGTTCTTGTGCCGGCTAAAGGAAAAACACCCGTAATACCGGTAGACACGCCGATTTTGATTTCGCCATTAAATTTCACTTCACCGCCGGGCTGCACCGCAGCAGATGTTGTGCCGGACGTTACCGGAGCAGTGGATGCCGAGTTCTGTTGGTTGCACGCTGCCAATGAAGCCACAAGGCTTATGGAAAGGATTGCTGCGAACACCTTCTTGAAGACACGGACAGCTTTGTTTGAATTGGACATTACATTTCCTCCTTTTGATTTGAAATTCAAAATTTCTTTTCCCCAAAATTCGCGGAAACTGTACAAGACAAGCTGAAATCTTCAGATTGTCTGATGACATGATATTAGATTAACAAACTATTTCGTGATTGTCAATAATATTTTTTGAAATTTGCTTATTATTTAACATTTCAACAATCAACAATTAAAGGTCATATTATAAGACAATAGGATGAACTTTTAATCTTCGTCTTGCATTTCCCTGCATTTTTTATTATACTTGCTTTAAGAGATTTATATTTTAAACAAACGGATGACAAGAGGCTGTGAATTTTTGTCAGACTACAGACCATTATAATGCAACACAGGGGGAACTGTATGAAACCAATTACTCGATTATCCATCACCGATCAGGTTGTGGAGACTCTTAAAGAGAATATCATGAACGGCACTTATTCTAAGGGTGATAAATTGCCGCCAGAACACGAACTGAGCCAACAGCTTCAAGTAGGCCGTTCCACCATAAGAGAAGCCATGCGTGTTTTGCAGGCAATCAATTACGTGGAAATTATCCACGGCCGCGGCGCTTTTGTGGCCGAGCCGAAAGATATAACGGAAAATGCGGTGAAGAATTGGTTCGCGGTCAACAGCTATAAGATCACAGATATTATGGACGTCCGTCTGACAGTGGAGCAAATGTCGGTGCGCCTCTGCGTTAAGAACATGACGCAGAAGGAGCTTACCGAACTACATGAAATTCAGCAGAATTTTATCGACGCGGTTCATATGGACGAATCCAGCAATAAACTTGCCCTGTATGATGAATACTTTCATCGTTGCATTGCGCAGGGCTCTCATAATCCCCTCCTCGTTACCATTAATCAGCAAATTTCCGATTCGATGCGCTCATATCGTATGCACTCTTTTTCAATCAGGGTAAATTGTATTAATGCCGTGCAGCCGCATCAGAATATTATTAGCGCCATCGAAATGAGGGACGTGCAGAAAGCGGAAGCCGCTATGGCATCCCATATAAAAGTTTCCCTGCAGGACATGGCGGAAACAATCGAAAAAAGCACTCTTGCATAATCAATGACTTTTTGTCCGTTTTCCCTATAAAGATGAGCGGCGCAGCCACACGGCTTGCGCCGCTCATCTTTATTTCTACTGTTTTTCCCAGGAAAAACAAGGATTCTGTACACAAAATTTGCCACCGGTAACTTCGATATTGACACCATTAATGTAGGAAGCAGCATCGGATGCAAGGAATACAAGCGTATTTGCCAAATCCTCCGGTTTACCAAGCCGGGGCAATGGAATATTGGCCTGTTGATTCGTCTGAGCTATCCAATCGTCCACTTTGGCCATCGGTGTTTCGATTACACCCGGAATATAGGTAAGCACGCGAATTCCATAGCATGCCAACTCTGCGGCAAACGTTCTGGTTAAGCTGCACACAGCTGCCTTGGTCGCACCGTATGGTCCGGAACCTGCTGCGGGGAAAACAGACTGGAATGAGCCCGCATTAAAAATAACCCCGCCGCCTTTTATCATGTATTTGGCTGCAAGCTTGCATCCATTGAACACCGCCGTCAGGTTTGTGCTGATCATGCGGTTCCACTCCTCCGACGAAACATCCAACATCTTATGGTGCCCGGGTATTCCCGCATTGTTCACCCATACGTCGATTCGACCGAAATGTTCGTCCGCATTCCGGGCAAACTGCTCAAAGCTTGTCTCATCTGTAATATCAATTGATTCGCCATAAACATCCACCCCCTTTTCTTTCAGTCTGGCACACGCGGCCTCCAGATTCTGTGCATTGCGGCTGCAGATAGCAACCTTGCATTGCTCTGCACCAAATGCTTCTGCGGCAGCAAATCCGATTCCTGTCGCGCCTCCTGTGATAACAACAACTTTGCCCGTTAAATTCAGCTGCATAATTGCGTTCTCCCCAAATTTTCTTTCACTTTCCTCTTGATTCTATCAGAATAGCACAAACAATTTGAAAAGTAAATATAAAATAAAAAATTTTAAATTTAAAATTTATTGATTTAATTTTTGTTTTATGTTATTCTATGAACTAAAGAACGAAATTAAAAGAAGGCGATTGAAATTAAAATTAAGAAAAATTTAGATGTTACTCTGTATGAAATGATTAAAGATGACCTAATTAACGGTAAATACAAACCTGGCCAAAAAATTCTAATTGATGATATCACTGCAGAATACGGTATCAGCCGTACGCCTGCTATTCAGGCGGTAAAGCTTTTGGTAAATGAAAACATTTTGGATCTGATGGATAATGGCAAGATCTTTGTGCCGATATATTCGGCCAAGCAGATTTCCGATATTTGCGACACACGGCTGCTGATGGAAGAATACGCGATTCGTTTCATCTGTAAAGATCATAATGCATCCACGATTGATATGCTTAATAAAATTGCCCGCCGATGTGACGAATATCTCCGTGAAGGCGACCAAGAAAAGTCCTGCAAGGAAGATCTGAGTTTCCATAAAGCGATCATCGCCGCAACAGGCAACGATTGTCTTCAGGATCTTTATACTAAAATTCAGGGGCGATTCATGGTCGCAAATTTTCTCACCCTCAGTTATGAGTTGCGTTTGCAGGATAAAGCCATAAGCGGTCATAAGGAAATTATGGAAAGTTTAATTGCATTTGACACAGCCGCGGCACAGCGAAGTATACAGGAACATATCTATGCTATTCGCGATAAGCTTGTCGATTTTAACCAGAAGGCAGAGTCGGAATCAGCAATCTCAGGTTAAGGAATCTCGAATCTAATCTAACATTTTTTACGATTCAGATTTACTATAATGCAGCAAGGAGTATTTAACATGAACGATGGAAAAGCAATCCAGCTGGGCGCAGGCAGATATATTCAATGCCATGGCGCCTTGAAAGAAATTGGCGCAGAGGCGAAGCATCTTGGCAAAAAGGCTTACATCATGGGCGACGAAGTCACATTGGCAAAGACAATGGATAAAGTAAGCGAAAGCTTAAAGTCCGCCGGTTTGGAATACACCGCCCGTGTATTCGACGGTTCTTCCACAAACAAAAGTTTTGAAATCATCGCAGGTGAAATTAAGGCATCCGGTTCCGACGTCATCATCGCCGTGGGTGGCGGCCGTGTACTCGATATCTGCAAGGCTGCCAGCGAAATGACTGACACCCGCATTATCACGGTGCCCACCAGCGCCGCTACCTGTGCTGCTTGGGCCGTTTTATATGTCACCTATTCGGAAAACGGCAACATCGAAGCCAGCCGTTTCCTTAGCCATGAAATCAGCGCTGTTATTGCGGATCTTGACGTAATCTTCGATGACTGTCCGGCGCGCTACATTGCTTCCGGTATCGCCGACGCTCTGGCGAAAAAACCCGAATTTCTGTTTACAATGCTGCAGCTTGGCGAGGAGGGTCAGCGTCCCAATACGGACGCAGCTACCAGACTAGCCGACTACACTTTCAAAAACTACTTAAAAACGGGAGCGAAAGCTTATCGTGCCGCTCTGGAACACAAGGAATGTCAGGAAGTGGACGATATTATATGTTGTAACATCATGCTTACCGGCCTGATTTCAGACCTGTCCACCGGCGGCAAACAACTTGCGGTGGCTCATAATTTTTACGATGCTGTTTGCTATTTACATAAAGATGTCAGACAATCTTATCTCCATGGCGAACTTGTCGGTCTTGGCCTTGCATTACAGATGAGCATCAACGGCACATCTGACGAGGAAATTCAGGAAATGGAGAACTTCCTCAAGAGTATCGATTGTCCTACCAAGCTCACGGACGTGGGCATTCCGGTTGACGCCGGTACTGTACAGGCCTTAATCGACTTTGTTGCCAATAAAACGATTCCCGGTGACAAGGCTCTGTATGAAAAGATCGTAAAGGGCATGCAGTATTGCCTGTAATATTCTCTAATTAACTATAAAGGCCTCTATGCTTTCTATGGACAGAAGCCCGGTACCAAACAGTTGCCGAGCTTCTGTCCAATTTAATAAGGAAATCCCGCAGAGAAGGAGCGATCTCCTTCTCTGCGGGATTTCAGCTAAAAATAGCTATTAGTGGGAGTAGAGGGTTCCCTGAAAAAGCCCTGTAATCATTAATGTCTAATAATCAGGCAACGCCCACCGTAATCAGAATATTTGCAAAAGTACGTTTTTCGCCTGTGGAAATTGCAAGCTGCACAGCTGGTTGGCAGCATGCATCGTAGAATTCATTGCGGCCAAGTTTTTCCAGTTCCATGCCGTCTAGAATTTGTGTGAATTCCGCAAAAATCGACGGCTCTTCGCCGTCCGGCATCATCGTCTCTGCTCTTTCGATTCTGATGACACCTTTAAGAACTTTGAGCACTTCCGTAGCTTCAGGTACGCCACTTGTCAGGCCAAGGTAAACTTTGGCAGCATTGCCACTCTTGCTGTTAAGTGGATAATTCCCGTCGGCGATTAGAATTTTATCACCATGACCGCACAGAGACAATATTTTCATAATTTCCGGATGAATGCACGTAATTTTTAACATATCAAACTCCTCTATTTCTCGTTCTCCCGAAGTTTTCCAAGTGCCCCGCCTGGATGCCACATAACATATTCCTGCGGCGTAAGCCCACGACCCGCCTGCAATACAATACTGAGCATCTGTAACGCAGTTGTCTCCGCCAAAATCGACACTCTGGGCGCACGATTCAGCGGGCCTCCCTCCTGCTTCACCCCCGCAAACAGATGCACATCGCTCCGGTTTGCCAGCCACGATTCCGGATTACCGGTGATTGCAATAATCTTACAACCATTATTTTGAATGGCCGACACTGTTGACTTCATTTCGGCGGTTTCTCCGCTATTGGAAATACAGATAACTACGTCGCCTTTAACAAGTTGTCCGCAGGAGCCATGAATTGCTTCGGTACCGTGCAGAAAATACGCAGGCGTTCCAGTCGAAGAAAGCAAAGAGGCCGCATATCCTGCAATGTGGGAGGGTTTGCCAATACCTGTAATATGTACACGGTTCTGTGTTTTCCCCGCATCCTGAATCAACTTTGCAGCCTTATCGTAAGCACTGTAATCTGTCGCCTGAGTAAATGCATAAAATTCGTCCTGCGCCGTGCGAATAAACGCATCCAATGTGGTATGTACATTTTCGTTCATATCATTACCTCTCTATTAGTTAAAATAAAATACTGTAGAGTTAACATTTCAATCCACGTCAAAAGCTGTCGATTGCGGTTTCCGACCGACTTCATGCTTTTCCTTATTTCAGGGTCAATAAAAGATCGGCGGCGGCGGTGTCGCTTTGCTGCCGCTCCATAAGCGTCAGAACTTCGTTGAGAGTAGGTAGAGAGGGCTGCGCCCCCATCCGGGACACGGTGAGCGTGGCTGTGTAATTTGCAAAATTGAGCGCTTGACGATTGCTCATACCCGCGCAGAGCGCTGTAGCAAATGCTCCCACAAAGGAGTCTCCCGCCGCAGTAGGATCCTTAACCTCCACAACATCAATACAGGGTTCATAGGCATATTCCTCATTGTTGACAACTACTGCGCCGGCATTCCCCAGGGTTATAATCACATTCTGAACGCCCTTGCCCCTCAGAGCAGAAACAACCTTTTTTACGTCCTCCATGTTAACATTTTTATCCTCTTTGCGAATCATTACACCTGTGATGTCAGCGGCCTCGTGCTCGTTCGGCGATATGTAGGTTAGATGTTGAAGTAAACTGTCTGAGAGCGGCGCGGAAGGTGCGGAATTCAGCATAACCGCCACATTTTTATCATATGCGTACTGCGCCACAAGCTCGTTAATTTCCATGGGAATTTCCAACTGCAAAACCACCATATCATAATTTACAATATCCTCCTTCAGAAACGCGACCTCATCCGCAGTAATTGACATGTTGGCACCGGGCACTACGATGATCCTGTTTTTCGTTTTCTGCCCGGGGGCTACCTCCAATATGACATTTCCAACTGCAGAAGGTAACGTTGCGTGGCGCAAGATTCCCTCCGTGTGAATTCCCGCATTTTTGCAGGAAGCGATGAGCTCGTCCCCGAATCCATCCATGCCAACCTTTCCCACAATGGTTACATCCGCACCTAATCGTGCTGCCTGCACAGCCTGATTTGCACCTTTTCCGCCCGGCGCCGTACGGAATCCACACCCCAACACTGTTTCCCCGGAATGCGGAAATTTTTCCGTGCTCACTATCAAATCCATTACCAAGCTGCCCACTACCAAAATCTTGGGTCTTCTTCTCATTTTCCTTCTCCTTAATATTATTTTTGTCTGATGAACATATTGTCTGATGTTTAATGGTAAAAAAATAAAAGAAGCCGAACCGCAGGAAAGTTCAAAACATCTTACTATTTATAGTTAATAATTTAACATTTATTACTTACATTGTCAAGCCCCGCCGAAGACTTAGCAAATGTTATTGCAACACATTGGGATATATAGAAAAAGCAGAGATAAAATTGAAAAGCAAAGGGCATTGTATCCAGCGTACAATAGCGTTCAATTAGGCTGCATAAAAAACAGTAGCTTTGCAAACGATGCTTACAGAAATGGCGGACGTACAACATGTAAGAGTAAAGAAAAAAAGTCTTACGATAACTTATGATAATAGTGTACAAATGCAAGACTTATAAGCGAAAAGATTATTCAAGAAGGATTTCAGCCGACCCACGAAATATGAGGTGGAACTTTTAACGGATGGGGGCCGTTTGGGCAGTTTACCAGAGAGGAAGGCACATGTATTTATGATATTTGTATAGGCGCTTTGTAGCGGTACACGGAATCGCGGCTGTCATTTTGTTGATAGCTACAATCTATTTATATTTTACCCTACCGGACGATCGGACAGAGAAAGGCAAAATGTTATCTGCAAATAAAACCGCTAATCACGGATAAGCCCCGCATAAAATAAAATGGAAAAGGCTATGACATGGAAGTACGTGCAGTATAACTGTCCGAACTGTTTTTGCAGTTCGGATTTTCTTTTTCGACGGACAGGCAAAAATTACACTGATTTGCATACCTTTTATTATCGCAGCATAAAGGGGGCAGATTTATGAGTAAACCTGAAATAACAGTAACATGCGTCTTTTCGAACAAAGGCGAGACGGCTTGTCAAATACTGTTTCGTTCCTTTCGTTTCTTTCTTCAGCGGGAGATTACGCAGGATGGCCGTAAACTTGCAATTCCGGCGACATCACATGTATGATATTCATGATGAATGGCCTCTTATTTTCGGAGGCGTAAAATGTACTTGGAAATAAGCAATCCCGTGGATTATCAGGTGGGCCTGTATATCAGGCTGTCGAAGGAGGATGAAAACGAAGGACAATCCGAAAGCGTAACCAATCAGCTGTCCCTGCTTACCGCTTTCGCGAAAGAGCACAAACTGTGCGTGCTTGATACCTACATCGACGACGGCTGGTCCGGTACGAGTTTTGACAGGCCGGCCTTCCAGCGCATGATCGCGGATATCGAAGCAAAAAAGGTCAATATGGTGATTACCAAAGACCTCTCCCGTCTTGGCCGTGACTATATCGAGACCGGGCGCTATATGGAACGGTATTTTCCGGAAAACCGCGTACGCTACATATCTTTATTAGACGGAATCGATACGGGCGTGGAGAGCACCGCCAACGACATCACACCATTCCGTGCGATCATGAACGATATGTATGCGAAAGACATCTCGAAAAAAATCAAAAGTGTCAAACACGACAAACAGCGCAAGGGATTATTTATCGGAGGAAAACCCCGCTATGGCTACAAAATGGACCCGAATCACAAAAATAAAATAATCATTGACGAAGAAACGGCACCAATCGTGCGTCGCATCTTTGATATGGCGCTCACGGGAATGTCCTGTCGGCAGATCGCGGTTCAGCTCAACGCCGAGAAAATTTCTACTCCGGCGTCTTACGCCGGACTAAATCAGGGACGCATCGGGCCATATGCCGGAATGTGGAGCAGCGAACGGATTTCCGATATGCTGCAAAATGAAACGTATATCGGCAACATGGTTCAGGGGCGCAGCAAAAAAATCAGTTACAAATCGAAAAAAACGATCCGGCAGCCGCGTGAAAACTGGATTGTTGTTGAAGGTACGCACGAACCGCTGATCGACCCTGAAATGTTCGCCAAGGTACAGCAAATGGTTAACAGCCGCAAAACAACCCGTTCCCGCACTTACGATTTTCTTCTCAAGGGGCTGATTTATTGCCACGAATGCGGTTACCCGCTGGCAGTCATCAACCGCCCGAATGCCAAAGGTAAGGATTGTCTATATTTTGTCTGCCGCACCTATCAGCGCTTCACGAAGGCTGGTGTCTGCACCTGCCATTCCATCAAGGAAGAAAGTGTGACCAATGCGGTTCTGCAAAAAGTACGGGAAGTTTGCGAACAGTATTTACATACAGAAGAACTGATGCCGATGGCGGAACAGGCGCTTACGGAAGCACGGCAAGCGGAAGATCATGAAAACGAGATTGCTGCGTTGCAAAGCAAAATAGAAAGCCTGACAGCTCACCTCGACAAAATGTACATGGATAAGCTGACAGGACTTCTGGACGATAGGGATTTTGAGCGTATTTATTTGAAGGTCAAGGAAGAACGGTCGGCGCTCGAACATAAGCTCTCGGAGATTGATACGCCGGATTATTCTCCCGATAAGCAAACGGAGATTGCAAAGAAGCTTGTAAAGCGCTTTGTCGACACCGCGTATTGCAGCAAGGATCTGCTTGTCAGCCTGATTGAACGCGTGGAGCTGACCGAAAACAAACAAATTATCATTCATTTCCGCTTCCGCCAACTGGAAGCGATTTCTTAGCATAAATTACTTACAATAAGGGCGCTCCTATGTTTCAAGGATTGAAAAGAAATCGCTTGGCGCCCTATACAAACGTTTCACAAAATAGCTTTTCATACATAATTATAAAGATGCTGAATATTTCTGATACAGCTAAAAAGCCCGGATAGGCGTTGCAAAACGCTTTCCGGGCTTTCGCTTTGATTATTTTGTTACTGCTGCTCTGCAGATATTTGTAATATTTTTAAAAATTACACGTTTCCTTCCAGCAGCTTAGGCTGTTCAAACTGGCTGTTATACAGATTGGCGTAAAATCCATTCTTCTGAATCAGTTCTTCATGGTTGCCCTGCTCCACAATATCACCGTCGCGCATGACCAGAATCATGTCCGCATCACGGATAGTAGAAAGCCGGTGGGCAATTACAAAGCTGGTACGGCCCTTCATCAGGTTATCCATTGCCTTCTGAATCAAAATTTCAGTACGGGTATCCACACTGCTGGTCGCCTCATCAAGAATCAGAATCTGCGGGTTTGCCAGAATGGCGCGTGCAATGGTGAGAAGCTGTTTCTGTCCCTGCGAAACATTACTGGCTTCTTCATTCAGAATCATATTGTAGCCATCCGGCAGAGTACGGACAAAGTGATGCACCTGCGCGGCTTTTGCGGCGGCAATCACTTCTTCATCGGTAGCGGTGAGTTTTCCGTAACGGATATTATCCCTGATACTGGCATTGTAAAGCCATGTATCCTGAAGCACCATGCCGAACAGAGAGCGAAGGTCGTTGCGCGCAAAGTCACGGATATCGTAGCCGTCCACCAAAATCGCACCCTGGTTAACGTCATAAAAACGCATCAGGAGCTTTACCATTGTAGTTTTGCCCGCACCGGTGGGGCCGACAATCGCCACTTTCTGCCCCGGCTGGATGTTCGCGCTAAAGTCATTGATAATAATTTTATCCGGGCTGTAGCCAAAATGAACGTGGGCAAACTGAACGCTGCCCTGAATATGAACGTTGAGCTCTGTGTCCGGAGTTTTGCCGGTGTTCACACGGATAGGAGCGTTACTCTCCGGTAATTCCTCGGGCTGCTCCAAAAATTCAAACACACGCTCCGCAGCCGCGGCTGTCTGCTGCAGGATATTGGAAATATTGGCCACCTGCGTAAGCGGTTGTGTGAACTGACGCACATACTGAATAAATGCCTGGATATCACCGACGGACAGTCTGCCGTTCACGGCAAGATATCCTCCTAAAATACACACGGCCACGTAACCGAGATTACCGATAAAATTCATCACCGGCATCATTAACCCGGAAAGGAACTGGCTTTTCCATGCGGAAGAAAAAAGCGTATTGTTATAGCTGTCAAAAGTTTTTCTGGAATCCTCTTCGCCGTTAAAGGCTTTTACCACCACATGGCTCGCATACATTTCTTCAATATGGCCGTTGACATGGCCAAGATACGTCTGCTGCGCCATAAAGTGTTTTTGTGATTTCTTCACAATAAACAGGATGAACCCCATGGAAAGCGGAATGATGCAAAGCGCGACAAGGGTCATTTGCCAGCTGATAGAAAACATCATTATGAGAATTCCGATCACCGTGGTGACCGAAGTAATGATTTGGGTAACACTTTGATTCAGGCTCTGGCTGATTGCATCCACATCGTTGGTGATATGGGAAAGCACCTCGCCGTTTGTAGTCGTATCATAATACTGAAACGGCAGCCTTTGAATCTTGGCGGCAATATCGCGGCGAAGATTGTAAGTCACCTTCATGGAAATGCCGGTCATTAAATAACCCTGAATACAGGCAAAAAGCACACTGGCCAGATAAAGCCCGATCAGCCAAAGCATAATCATGCCGATATGGCCAAAATCAACGCCGCTGCCTGTGCCGGCAATCTGATTCATCACGCCTTCAAAGAGCGTATTGGTCGCCTGGCCCAGAATTTTGGGCCCGACAATGCTGAACACAGTGGATATGACCGCAAAGAACATGACGATTAGAACCGATGCTTTATATTTCCCTAAATAGCGAAGGAGCTTACGGAATGTTCCTTTAAAATCCTTTGCCTTTTCACCGCGCATCATTGCCGCGGGGCCGTGGTTCCTGCCTTGCATCGGCATGGGCCCTCCGGAAGTTTTTCTTTCACTCATGCCAATTCCTCCTTTGAAAGCTGCGATGATGCAATTTCATTGTACGTCGGGCAGTTTTGCAAAAGTTCCCTATGGGTGCCGATTCCTACAATTTTACCTTCATCAAGCACAATAATCTGTTCGGCGCCCATAATAGTGCTGACACGCTGTGCAACAATCAACACCGTACTGCCGCCTGTGTGCTCTTTCAGGGCATGGCGCAAAGCCGCGTCGGTTTTAAAGTCAAGAGCGGAAAAGCTGTCGTCGAAAATATAAATCGGAGGCTTTTTGACCAGCGCACGGGCGATGGAAAGCCGCTGCTTCTGTCCGCCGGAAACGTTCGTCCCCGCCTGTGCAATTTCCGACTCAAAACCATTCGGCTCGTCCTCGATGAATCCGATGGCCTGCGCAACGGAAGCGGCCGTTTTAAGTTCCTCCTCCGTTGCGTTTCTATCACCGTAACGCAGGTTGGATGCGATCGTACCCGAAATAAGAACTCCTTTTTGCGGAACATAACCGATTTGGGCGCGCAGCTCTTTTTGGGAAACATTTTTAACATTAACGCCGTTCACAAGGACTTCACCCCCCGTCACATCGTAAAAGCGGGGAATCAGATTAATCAGCGTCGATTTTCCTGAGCCGGTGGAACCGATAAACGCAGTGGTCTGCCCCGGCTTGGCAGTGAAAGTGATGTTCTGAAGAACATCTTCGTCCGCTCCGTAATAACGGAAATTAACATTCTTAAACTCAACATATCCAGTCTGACCGGCGTGGAATTGCTCCTGCTGCTTCGGGTCGCTGATGGAAGGCTCCGTCGCAAGCACTTCCGCGATTCTCGCCCCTGAAACAGCCGCGCGCGGGACCAGGATAAACATCATAGAAATCATCAGGAAGCTCATGATGATCTGCATCGCATACTGCATGAACGCCATCATATCGCCTACCTGCATGGTGGAATTCGAAATCTGGTGCGCGCCCACCCAGACAATCAGAAGGCTGATGCAGTTCATAACCAGCATCATAATCGGCATCATAAATGTCATGACACGGCTTACAAACAGGGTGTTCTGCGTAAGGTCGCGATTGGATTTGTCAAAACGCTCTTCTTCAAATTTCTGAGTACCGAACGCACGGATAACCATCAGGCCGTTAAGATTTTCACGCGCCACAAGGTTCAGGCGGTCGATCAGTTTCTGGACGATCCGAAACTTTGGCATTGCAATACTGAAAATAACAAGAATCAAACCGGTGAGCACAGCGCAGGCCAGCGCGATAATCCAACCCATGGACGATGACTTATGCAGGGCCATGATAATGCCGCCGATACCAAGGATTGGAGCGTAGCAAATCATGCGGATTCCCATTGTAAGCAGCATCTGCACCTGTGTTACGTCATTGGTGGTGCGGGTGATCAGCGAAGCGGTGGAGTACTGATCAAACTCATGATTTGAGAAATTTTCAACTTTGCTGAAAACATCGCGGCGCAGATTGCGCGCAACGCCCGCACTGATTCTGGCGGAAAGGAACCCGACCAGCACGGTCGCAACGCCGCCCGCAAGCGCAATCAGAAGCATCCATAATCCCTTGTTTAAAATATAGTTATTCTGGATCTGACCGATATTCATGCCGAGTTCACGGTAAAAACTTTTTGTTATGGCGGCCCCGCTCTGTAAAAGCATGGAATCTGGGTTTTTCTTTGCGTCGCTGCGCGCGGCGTCATACACGCTTGCGGGCAGTTTTTGCAGCACTGGCTGCATCGCGTACAGCTTTGAAAAATCCACCTCCGTAATATCGGTTTTGCCCGTCATTGAGGCGGAAGCGCTTTGTCCCGACTGCTTGGCAAGTGTTTTCATGGTATTGATGAAAGTCCATGCAGTCTCGCCAAAGGTTTTGCCCAGACGGCTGGCCGTGCTGCCGTCCGTGTTGGCAAGCACATAGATGTCCTCGGTTTTAAGCAGCGGATACCGGGCCACATAATCATCATGTTCCGGTCCGGCAGCAGAAACGGAAATGAGCTTATAATTTTTTTCGATGTCTGTTTTCTGCTCCGCTGTCATAAAGTTTTTCAAAAAAGTAAGCCCTTTTGCGCTGATCGCTTCAGGCGCGGCACTTTCAATACCGTTCTGCTGAATCCCGACATTGACAATGTCGGACATGTAATTCGGCAGGTTTAAATCCGCCATCGCCTGCCCGAACAGCAGCGCGAACGCAAGCAGAAGCATCAGTGCAAAGGGTTTTAAATACTTGGCCAGCTTGGTCATGTTGTTGATTCCTTTCGTAAGTACAATGATTATTCGCCGCGATTTTTGATTTCTTCCAGAATATGGTTAAGTTTGTTAAGCAGCCGGGCAAATTCCTCGGTATCTTCCTGCCCCAGTTCCTTTACAATTTCATCAAGCAGGCTGTCCATTTGCTTTGCAATCTTTTCAAGCTGTGTTTTCCCCTGTTCCGTCAGGTTAACATAAACGACGCGGCGGTCGTTTTTCGTCATAACCCGCTCAATCATTCCTTTTTCTTCCAGTGAATTCAGCATTTGGGAAACAGCGGGCTTGCTCATTTCCGCCGCCACACTGAGATCGGTGATTTTTGCACCGGGCTTTTCCGTGTCTTTATTTTTTACCAGGTGTTCTATTTTATGAAGCATAAAAAATTCTCCCCTTGAAACCCCGGGGAAGAAGGGAGGCCATACCTGTGCTTTTTTCATCCTGTGCATCGCCTGCATGAGCATCTCTTTTTGTGATAGTTCCATATTGAATACCTCCCGTTTTCAGCAATCCAAATGTTACCTATAAGAATAGTTAACATCATAAATAATTATTATACGCAAGTTTCTTTAAAAGTCAAGTGATTTGACCCGTTAAATAAATTGTTTACTTTATATCCACATTTTTACCACGACACCTCAAATTATTAAAAAAGAACGGGGCAATCGCCCCGTTCCCAAAACAGTGATTCTATTGATGATTTCGCAGCCGTTCCACGGAAAGAAGAAATATCACGGTTTTACAAACTGTTCCACCGCGTCGGCGGCCGCCTCAAGATAAGGTGCGTTTGCAAGCTCTGCAAGGCCCACGTCAAAATTCTTTGCCAATTCAGAATCAAACGGACATTTGCCCAAAACCTTGATCTGAAATTTTGCGGCAATTTCCTCCACATGGCTTTCACCGAACACCTGTATAATTTTACCGCAATCGGGGCATTTAACATAGCTCATGTTTTCGACAACGCCAATAATCGGTACATTCATCATCTGCGCCATGTTAACCGCCTTTGCAACGATCATGGAAACCAGCTCCTGCGGGGAAGTCACGATGATGATTCCGTCCAGCGGAATGGACTGGAACACGGTAAGCGGCACATCGCCGGTACCCGGAGGCATATCTACAAACAGATAATCCACATCGTTCCAGATAACATCCGTCCAGAATTGCTTAACCATGTTTGCGATCATCGGACCACGCCAGACCACCGGAGCGCTTTCGTCGTCAAGGAGCAGATTAACGGACATCACATCGATCCCCGTTCCTGTCTTCACCGGAAGCATTCCCAAGTCACTGCCCGTCGCCTTTTCCTTTAAGCCGAACACCTTTGGAATTGAGGGGCCTGTAACATCCGCGTCAAGAATGGCGGTATGGCTTCCGCGGCGGTTCAATAAAACCGAAAGCATTGCGGTCACCATGCTCTTCCCAACCCCGCCCTTGCCGCTGACCACTCCGATCACTTTATTGATCTTGCTCATCGAATTGGGCTTTTCCAGGAAACTGGCCGGATTTGTATCACGCGAGGAGCAGTTTTCCCCGCAGGAACTACAGTCATGCGTACAATTTTCTTCACTCATTATAATCATCCTTTTCCATCATAGGATTCGCGGCATCCGCCGCAATATTCACAAAACACGACAGGTCTATTGTAAATTGATCCGCTCATGTTGTCAACTCCAATATCTAGGCCGCAGCTTTTTCAGAACTCCATTTTAATGCTGCGCAAAAAAAGATCGGAAAGCACACGGTTTGGCTCCAGTCCGCCGTTAATTACCGCGTCCACCGCTTTACAGATGGGAAGCTCCACTTCATACTCCCCGCCCAGCCGAAGCAGCGCGGTAGTGGTTGCCACGCCTTCGGCCAGTTCCCCGTAAGGTTCCCCCCGCACAAACAGTTCGCCGAACCTGCGGTTGTGGCTGAATTCCGAAAAAACCGTGGCCTCGTAATCCCCAAGGTGGCTCAAACCGTAAGCCGTGAGCTCATTGCCCCCCATGGCGCGGATGAGCCGTGCGATCTCCCTTGTACCGCGGGACATTAAAGCACCCTTGAGCGCGGTTTTATCCAGTCCGTCCAACATCCCGGCGGCAATGCCGATTACGTTTTTTGCGGCGGCGCCAACCTCATTCCCAAGAAGATCAGTTCCGTAGTAAAAGCGAATCAGTTCGCCGGAAAAGGCCTTCACCAGAAATTCCTTCGTTTCCCTGCTGCGACTGTCAATCACCATACAGTTTGGAATTCCGCGCGTAAAATTCTGCACATGCCCCGGGCCAACCCAAATGGCAACGGGCGTATTCGGCGCGTACTCCTCAACAATCTGGGTAAGCCGCTTGCCGGTATCCGCTTCAATGCCTTTCATGCAGAGCACAATGGTTTTCTCTCCCAAATCCAGAACGGCCAATTGCCGCATCAGCGCGCGCAGGCTCTGTGCTCCAATGGAGATTACAAGAATTCCCGCCGAAGCGACAGCTTCTCGTAAATCACTTGTAATATACACCGTATCGTCCAAAGAAACAAGGCCATTGGAACGTTCCGCTCTGAGCACCGCCAGCTTTTCGGAACCTTCCCGGCCGTAAAGTGTTACAGCATGACCAAGCCGATTGAGATACCAGGCCAAAAAGCTGCCCCACCTGCCGCAGCCGATCACAGAAAGATTCATCTCAACACCTCCGATTTTTATATTATACCACAGGATAATGGTACAATGAAAAAGGAAAGATGAACTTTTAAGATTTTTACAGAAGAAATGCCGAAAAGGGAGCCGAGATCGCAAAAAATCGGGGACACACAGCGTGCCCCCGATGACGGACAACCCAAAAATCATATGACGTTCAGTTCGAACCAGAACACACTGCCGCTTCCCTCACGGCTCTGCACCCCATAAGCGCCGCCGTGCATGTCAAGTATTGTTTTGACAATCGACAATCCAAGGCCCGTGCCTATTTGGGCACGTTTATGCGCTTTATCCACTTTATAGTAGCGGTCCCAAATATCATTCAGCTTATCCTGTGGAATCCCTTCGCCTGTGTCGCGTACTTCCACACGCACCTTCCCGTCGCCGACCAGCTGGCGAATTGCAACGACCTTATCGCTGCCGGTGTAAGTAATGGCGTTGTTCACCAGATTATACACAACCTGGGATATTTTCAGCTCGTCGGCGTTTACCATCACATCCTGATCCGCGCTGAAAGTAATTCTGTAATCCGTCAGCTTAGAATAACGCTCCAAAATGGTGCGAATACTTCCTGTCAGGTTAAAATCGGTTCTGTTAAACGGCTGTGTGCCCGACTGCAACTTGGAAATATCAAGCATATCATTTACAAGCGTGGTGAGCCGTGTCGCCTCATCAATAATGATCTGAACATTTTCCGGAGTATTTTCACCCGGAAGATCGCGCATTACCTCACTGTACCCTGTAATCATCGTAAGGGGGGTGCGCAGGTCATGCGAAACATTGGCGATCAGGTCGCGGCGCAGCGATTCAGTTTTGGAAAGCTCGGCCGCCGCATAATTCAATGTGTGGCCAAGCTCCGAAACCTCCCTGTATCCATTCTCATCAAAAATAACATTGTAATTCCCTGTGCCAAGCGTTTTTGCCGTGGAATTGATTTTAACAATCGGCTCTGAGATGTGTTTGGAAAGAAACAGAGCGAGAAACAGCGCCAAAAACAGCATAATTCCGGTAATGTACAGAAGCTGCACGCGCAGCGTGTTAACCGTTGCATCCACCGGAGAAATGGTGGAATTCAGCAGGATCATCAGCCTTGCCCCATCCGTTCTTGTTACAATCTGCGCGTAAATCATGCTTTCCAGCTCGCCCCCGCGGGGCGGCTGCTTTACCCTGTTCTGCTGTATAATTGCCGGCTGCTGACTGTGGGCAAATCGCTGAAAATAAGTCCCCCCCTGTGTTTCCGTAATGGCATAAATCTGCGCAAGACTGGATGCGCTGAGCCGCTCAATCAGATTATTAGGCAGCGCATTTTCTTCATACAGCTTGCTTCCGCTTTCATCCGATATAAGAATGCTCATTTGGGTATTTTGGGAAATATTTTGCACCATGCTGGAAAAGTCATCGGAGTCAATACTTTTTACAAGACTTTGTGCGGAGGTTTTGATTTCTCTTATCTTAATGGATTTATAAAAGTCGTCTAAAAAAACCACCTGAAAAACCCACAGGAGAACTAGGATTACCACGGTAAATGCCGCAAAACATCCGAAAATACGCCATTTAATACTGACCCGTTTAAACCGTCCCTTCCGTTTCAAACCGGTATCCCACTCCTCTCAGCGTGACAATGAATTTACTGTAATCTTTCAGGCTTCTGCGCAGCAGCTTAATGTGGGTATCCAATGTGCGGTCATCGCCGTAGAAGTCATAGCCCCACACATTGGTAATCAGCTTTTCACGCGTCAGCGCTATGTTTTTATTATTAACCAGATAAAAAAGAAGATCGTATTCCTTGGGTGAAAGCTCCGCCTTTTCCCCGTCAACCGTGACAATGCGCCCTGTGAAATCAATGGTAAGCCCCTCAAACCGCGCAACCTCTTTTTTGGCGTCCTCATTCGAGGGATTGGTACGTTTTATAATGGCGTTAATGCGCATCATAAGTTCCTTGGGCGAAAACGGTTTGACAACATAATCATCAATTCCAAGTTCAAAGCCATGGATCTTATCGTATTCCTCGCCGCGCGCACTCAGCATTAAAACCGGCGTGGACGAATATTTCCGAATTTCTTTCACCGCCGAAAACCCATCCAGTTCGGGCATCATCACATCCATGATAATAATATCAAAATCATTCGGACGGCGGCGGCAAATCTGAATCGCTTCCATGCCGTCACCCGCTTCGGTTACGGTGTGTCCCTCGAATACGGCATATTTTTTAATCAGTTCCCGTATCATCTGTTCATCGTCGACTACTAAAATCTGATACATATTTCCCGCCCCATCTCGTTTTCTTTCATTATACTATAGTTTATTTTAAGACACAATTGTGAAGTCTCTGTGATTATTCTGCGATTTTTCGCAGGTTCCCATACGATTACACATCTGTAACTGGATTGTTATTCGTATCTGTGATAATTTCAATATAGAAAGAATGGAGGGGTAACATGAAAACAGATGCCGCGCCCGTTAACCGGTTGATTCCTAAAAAGCGTACTCGGCTCCGATTGTTTTTAGGGATGCGGTATTTTACGCTGAAACGGTATTTACACTGGATCTTCGGCGGATTTAAATTTGCAGCGTCGCGAAGTTGTGTCGTCCTGCCGTATTGCTGTTTTACGCACGCAACGCCCCTTTTAAGAAGGCTGAAAGACGTAGACATGCAACTGCAGTACAATAAAATCACCAACCTGAAAATTGCGGTAAGCAGGCTTGACGGCATTGTGATTCGACCCGGGGAAACATTCTCCTATTGGAAAGCAATCGGCAGACCCACCCGCCGCAAAGGATACCGGGAGGGTATGGTACTGTTCTGTGGCGCTTTCGGAAGAGGAATTGGGGGCGGACTGTGCCAGCTTTCTAATTTAATTTACTGGATGACATTACATACCGATTTAACCGTAACGGAACGCTACCGCCACAGCTATGATGTGTTCCCGGACGCCGACCGCACACAACCCTTCGGAAGCGGCGCAACCTGCGTTTACAATTACCGCGACCTGATGATTAAAAATGAAACCGGCCATCCGTTCCAGCTGTGTCTGGAAGTGACCGGGTTGGAACTGAAAGGGGAATGGCGCAGCACGGAAAAGCCCTTTTACACCTACCAGGTTTATGAGAAGGAGCACCGCATTGACCATGAATATTGGGGCGGATACAGCCGCAACAATGTTTTATTCCGCAGAAAATTCGACCGCAGCGGTACCCTGATTCAGGACGAATACCTGACCGAAAATCACGCACTGATGATGTACGTTCCTTTTTTGGACTCCGAAATACAGAAGGCCGCGGC